>NZ_MUND01000405.1 GCF_002154375.1 Streptomyces glaucescens
ACCGCCGCCGCGCTCGTCATGGACGACCACCCCGGCGCGGGCCGGGCCATGGCGTTCGCGGCGGCGGTCACCGCGGGCTGCGCGACCCTCGCCGGGCAGTGGACGACGCCGGAGCGGATCCGTGACTGGACGCGGCTGCGATCGGTGTCGGAGGCACTGAAGAGCGAGGTGTACGGGTATCTGGTGGCGCCGTCCGAGGAGCGGTTGCGGCAGCTCGCCGCGCGGACCGACGACGTGCTCGCCGACGCCGGAGACCTGGACCGGTACCTCGCCGGGCGGTCCGTGCCGGGCGGGCGCCCGCTGCCCGCCGTGGACGGGCTCGCCTCGTACATGGAGCTGCGGGTGCGGGCACAGATCGACGGCTATTACCGGCCGCGAGCCGAGCACTACCGGCGCAGGCTGGCGGTCGTGCGCGCCGCCGAGCTGGTGTTCGGACTGGCCTCGGTGGTGCTCGCGGCATGGAGCGGCACCTTCGAGTCCGCCGGGGCCGGGCGGTGGCTGGCGGTCGCGGCCACCGCCGGGATGGCGGTCACCACGCACGCCGCGGCGGCCAACTACGACTACCAGGAACTGGAGTTCTCCCGCACCGCGCAGGAACTGGAACGTGTCTGGTCCCGCTGGCGCCGTGAGCCGCCCGCCGACGAGGAGTCCCGGGCCCGGCTGGTCGCCCACGCCGAGCACGTCATCAGCATCCAGAACGAGGCGTGGATGGTGAAGTGGCAGGAGGCCGGAGCCCCCGGCCAGCCCGGGCCCGGCGGGGCCCAGCCGGCCGGGTAGCCCGGCGCCCGGCGCGCCCAGCCGGCCGGTCGGACAGGCGGGGCCCCGACTCCGCTCAGTCCGGGTCCGGCGGTGCGCAGTGGGTCGGATAGCGCGCCTCGGGTGCCCGCTCGTGCCACTCCCCGGGGGTGATCCAACGGCCCGCAAGCCCGCACAGCGAGCGCTGCCAGGCGGCCGGGTCGGTGGTGATCCGGACGATCGCGTCGCTGTCGGCGACGACGACGCCCCGGCCGTCGGGGGCGGTGTGGAAGAGACTCTCCGCGTCGGGAGGCTGGGCGAGGACCGGGCCCGGCTCCGACTGGCGGCCCAGCTCCCAGCGGCGTACCGACATCGTCGCCGGCCGCTCCAGGTCGGTGGTGTCGAGGGACTGGGCGACGACCAGCAGGGCCCGTCCGTCGGGGGTGAACGTCACGTCCCGCACGGTGCTGCCATCACCCCCGAGGTTCATGACCGGACCGACCCGGCGGCGCCCGGCGACGTCCCAGACGGTCACGCCCGCACCCTCCAGCTCCCCGGTGGTGACGATCCGTCGTCCGTCCGGGGAGAACGCGACCCGGTGCCCCGAGTAGGGGAGCCGGTACCGCTGCCGGCCGGTGGCGGTGTCCCAGAGGGTCACGGTGGTCTGGCGGTCGGAGGTGACGAGCGTGCGGCCGTCGGGGGAGAGGACCATGCCGTCCAGATAGTTCTCGCCCTGGTAGGTCCGCGCCAGCCGCCGGTCCGCGAGTGACCATGCACGCACCCCTCCGAGCTGGGACTCGGCCGCGTACAGCCGCTCGCCGTCCGGGGAGAACGCCAGCCCCACCAGATAGGCCCGCCCGTCGGGCGGGGTGGGGCTGCGCAGGGTGCCGGTGCGGCGCAGGGACGTGGCCGAGAAGAGACCGATCCGCACGCGCATGCCGGTCCGCTCGTCGCCGATCAGCTCGCCCACGGCGAGGGTGCGCCCGTCGGGGGAGTAGGCCACCCGGACGCCGTGGCCCGCGAGTCGCCGCTGCTTGCTCAGCCTCCCGGTGCCGGTCTCGAACAGCAGCAGCCGCCCGCCGTAGTCGGCGACGGCGAGGGTGCGGCCGTCGGCGCTGAGATCGGTGCCCTCCGCGTCGGCGGTGCCGAGGCCGGGGGCCGCGACCCGGGTGGACACACGTCCCCGGCCGTCCAGCCGCCAGGCCCACCAGCCCTCGCCGGTGTGCGCGACGGCGGAGCGCCGGTCGGGGCTGTACCAGACGCGGGCGCGCCCGTCCGGGTCGTGGTATTCGGCGGGTATGTCGTTGAAGGACGCCACGGGCATGCCGTGCACCGGCTCGGCCTCCACCAGTCTCCCGAGCACCTCCTCACCGTTGTCGGCGACGTCCCAGGGCAAGCCCCGCTCGGCCAGCTCCCGCATCTCCACGGTGCCGAGACGCGTCCGGCGCCGGAGATCCCACACCTCGAACCGGTTGACGTGCAGGGAGGTCGACAGGGCGAGCCGGGTGCCGTCGGCGGACACGGAGGCAGCTTCCCAGTCGTCGCCGGTCCGCACCGACCAGGCGGACTCGGGCCCGGCCGGGTCCAGCACCTGGACCGCGGCCTCCCGCCCGTCGGGCCGCAGGGTGACGACAGGCCGGTCGTCCGCGGTCCAGCCCGCGAGCGTCGGGCGGCGAGGGAAGCGGACCTCGCTGCCGTCGGTGACGGAGACCAGGCGGCCGGTGGCGCCGTCCGCACCGGATTCGTCCGCCGCGCACCACACGAAGCGGCCGTGCGGGCTCAGCGACGGATCGAGGCAGAGCAGCCCCAGGGGCAGGCCACGGCCGTCGACGCGAGCGACGACGGCTGTGACGTCGCTCGTGGACGCCAGGAACCGCCGCCCGTCGGGAGTGAGTCCGCCGCGTGGTGGCAACCGGCCCGGTGTGCCCTCGGGCCCTCGGGCCACGGTCCGCCCGGTCCGGGTGTCGGCGATCCGGGCCCGGCCGTCGCCGTCGAAGAGCAGCACCCGCCCGCCGTCCGCGCTCAGCGCCCGCGCCGGGTCGTGCGGCAGCTCTCCCGGCAGGGTGCGGCGCGGGGTCCACCCGGGCAGGTCCCAGATGCGGGTCCGGCCCGCGCTGCTCTCCGCGTACGTCGAGCTGTCCGCGCTGAATCCGGGCCCTCCGGCGGCCAGCCGCGGCCCCGCGTGCTGGAAACGGACCAGCTGCTCCTGCATCGCGTCGCGCGCGGCGGCGGTGTCCGCCTGCCCGTACGCGGCCGCCGCGAGCCGGGCAGCCGCCGCCATGCCGGGGTACGGCCGGGAGTCCGCCGCCCGCGCCAGACTCTCGGACAGTGCCTCGCGCCGCTGCCGCTCCCGGTCCTCCTGGGTGACGGCGGCGAACGAGGCCACCGCCGTGACGAAGGCCAGGGCGAGCGCGGACCCGGTCACCAGACGCCCGGCGCGGCGGCGCAGCGCCCGACGGCTCGCCTGGATGAACCGCAGCTGTACGTCGGTGGGTTCGGCACCGAAGCCGGGTACGGCCGGGCGGTGTGCCCGCCATGCCTCCGCCTCGGCCAGCTCGTGCCGGCGCAGCAGGCGCTCGGGCGCGTGGCCGTGGTGCTGCCAGGCGTGGGCCTGTTCACCGAGCCGGGTGTGCAGCGCGACCCAGTCGTGCTCGCGGGACAGGAACGCCAGGCTCTCGCGCACGGCGGGCGCGAACTCCTCCGGGTGGTGCATCGACAGCCGCTGGAAGCGGGTGATGCCGTCCCAGTCGGCCTCCCGCAGGGACCGTGTGACGCTCCCGGCGGCGAGATCCGCGTCGATCAGCACGGGCAGGATCCGCTTGCCGTGCTCCAGAGCCTGCCGGCACTCGTCCCAGCAGTACCGCGAGCGCAGCGAGGAGTGGGAGAGCAGCACGATCACGGCGTCGCTGGCCCGGATCGCGTCGGCCAGTTCGGCGCGCCACTCCCGGGACGGGCGGATGCCGTCCGTGTCCATCCACACGGACTGGCCGGCCGCCCGCAGGGCACCGACGTACCGTTCGGCGACCGCCGTGTCCGCGCGCGCGTAACTGAGGAAGACCTGACCCGCCGGGCGCGGGTGAGGGGCGGTGGCGGGGACGCGGGTGAGGGCCGCCCCGCGCAGTGCCGCGGCGATCCCGCCCGCGACCAGCCCGGCGGCGGCGACGAGCAGGGGCCAGTACTCCTGGGTCACCGATGGCGCGAACACCGTTCCCTGCACCTGCCGGTCGGCCTGCCGCAGCACGTCCAGCAGCCGTGCGTGGCGCTCCGGGGGGTCGGCGACGCCGTACGCCACCACCAGCACACCGGTGCGCGTCACCCAGGCCGCGGCGCCCAGCACGACCGCGCCGTACAGCGCCCAGCGGGCCGCCGACGGAGGGTCCGGGACGCGCGGCGGTCCGTTCCCGCCCGCCGGCTCGGTGTGCCGCCAGGTGATTCCGGCGGCTGCCGCCGGTCCCAGCGTCGCGAGCGACCCGGCCGCCGCGGCGAGGGCACGGCCACCGGCACCCAGCGACGGCCACAGCGTCCACACCACGAGACCGCACAGCACCGCGCTGACGGCGAGCGCGGTGAGCGCGGGCACCGACCGGCAGCGCCGCCAGGACCAGCCAGGGCGGGCTCCGGCCGTCCGGCGGTGCCGGATCCCCTGGCTCAGGGCCTCCCGGGCCGGGTGGAAGAGGGCCAGCCCGGGCAGCAGGCCCAGCAGCGCCCCGTACGGCCCGAGCAGCGGCACACAGACGAGCCAGCCCGCGACCAGCGCCGCCACCCAGGGGGCGACCGGGCTGCGCAGAGCTCCCCGTAAGCGCGCCGCTCCCGGTGAGCGCGCGAGTGCACCACCGCTCCCCATACCAGCTCCCCGGGCGGACTGACGGACGCTCAATCAGTGCTGGCAGTACGCGCGTTGCCTGCGTTGCCACCGCGATCGTAGCGGCGGGGAGCCGGTGCCGGGGGCGGTCAGTGGACGGACAGCCCCCCGTCCACGAACAGCGACTGCCCGGTGATGTACGCGGAGGCGCCGCTCGCCAGGAAGACCGCCGCGCCGGCGAAGTCCTCGGCGAGCCCGTTGCGGCCGATCATCGTGCGGGCGGCCAGTTCGGCGACCTTGGCGGGGTCGGAGGACAGCCGTTCGTTGAGCGGGGTGAGCACGAAGCCCGGGACGAGCGTGTTGCAGGTGACGCCGTGCGGTGACCAGGCCTCCGCCTGGGACCGGGCCAGTGACTCGAGGCCGCCCTTGGAGACCCCGTACGCGCCGCTCTGCACGAACGCCCGGTGCGCCTGCTGGGAGCTGATGTGGATGATCCGTCCGAAGCCGCGCTCGGCCATGCCGGGCCCGAACCGCTGCCCGAGCAGGAAGGGCGCCTCCAGGTTGACGGCCATGACGGCGTCCCAGACGTCGTCGCCGAGTTCGCCGAGCGGCGGACGCAGATTGATCCCCGCCGAGTTCACCAGGATGTCCGGTTCCCCGAACACCGAGACGGCCTCCTCGGCGGCCGTCCGCACGCCCTCCCGGGTCCGCAGGTCCGCGCTGACCCACCCCGCGCGGCACCCCTCGGCGACCAGCTCGTCCACGGTCTCGGCCAGCTGCTGTTCCCGCCGTGCCACCACCACGACCCGGGCTCCGGCCCGCGCCAGCGCTCCCGCGACCGCCCGTCCGATGCCGGAGCTGCCCCCGGTGACCAGGGCGACCCGCCCGTCGAGCGAGAAGAGGCCGGACAAGTAGGTCTGTGAGCTCATTTCCCCACCCTTGGATCGACGGTCGAACTCGATCAACCTACGTCACCGGCGATCTGGCGGCGGGTCAGCCGTTGGGGGGGGGCTCACCACGGGCGTGGGGGGTTCGGCGGCGCCCCCGCAGGGCAGTCCAGCGATGACCGCACCGGCTCGCGACTGGAATGGAGGGGGCATGAAGGTCACCGTCGACCCCGGCCTCTGCTACGGCTCCGGCGACTGCGTCTACCGCGCACCGCACGTCTTCACGACGGTGGACGGCTTCGGGGCCGTCCTGCCGGGCCGGCAGGAGACCGACGACGACCCGAAGGTCCGCGAGGCGGCCGAGGGCTGCCCGTCCCAGGCGATCACCCTCACCCCCTGACCGGCCGGAAGCCGGCCTCACCCGAGCCCGGCCTCACTTCGGCCAGCGCCACCCGGACACCGCCAGTGCCCGGGCCCGGGCCTCGGCCACGGCCATCCGCGCGGTGCGTTCCACCGTGTCGGTGTGGGCCGGGCTGCCGGTCACCTGGCCCTCCCACTTGCGGTAGAGGAGCCCGGGTTCGCGGGTGAACCAGCCGCGGCTGACCGCGTCCAGGGCGAGGAGCAGCCCGGTGTCCTCGGAGGCGGGCAGGGCCATCCAGCCCCCGAGGGCGAGGACGAGATCACGGCGGGCGAAGAGGGAGGCGGGGTGGACGGGGGCGCGGTAGTCGTGCGCGGTCCAGGCGGCGAGGACGGTGCCGGGTTCGAGGGGGCCCTCGTCGGGGTCGCCGGGGAAGGCGGCGGTGGATCCGTCGGGGAGCAGGTCGAGGACGCTGGAGGTGGTCCAGCCGAGGGTGGGATCCGCTTCGAGGGCGGCCAGGTCGCGGGCGAGCGCACCCGGGGTGAGCTGGTCGTCGGCGTCGAGGACCTTCACGTACTCGCCGTCGGCGCGCGCGAGCGCGAGGGTGCGGGCGACGCCGGGGCCACCCGGCCGCCCCTGGCGGAAGGAGACGCGGGGGTCCTCGGGGACGTGGGGGCGCACCTCGTCCGTGGTGCCGTCCTCCTGGATCAGCCACCGCCACTCCCACCCCTCGGGCAGCCACTGGGCGCGCAGGGACGCGTAGGCCTCGGGCAGGAACCGTGCCGACGGGGCGTGCACGGCGGTGACGACGATGACGCGGCGGCTCACGGCGGCGCTCACCACCTTTCCAGCCGGGTGGTGAACCGCAGCTCGGTGCGGTCGCCGGGCAGTGTCGTGAAGGCGACGTCGACCACGCGGTCGTGGATGTCGTACGACGTCTTGCGCAGCAGCAGCACCGGGGTGCCGGGCGGCAGGTCCAGGTCGAGGGCCTCCTGCGCGGTCGGCGGGCGGGCGGTGACGCGTTCCTCGACGCGGTCGACCTCGATGCCGACGGTGTGCAGCTGGCTCTGCGTGCCGCCGGGCCACGGCTCGTTGGTCGCGTCCAGCAGTCTCGGCTCGGCCTCGATCAGATCGCGGCGGAGGTAGGAGGTGACGAGGCTCAGGGGGGCGGATTCACCGGTGTGCCGGGTGCGGTAGGTGCGCTCCAGCAGGGGGGTGCCGAGCGGGACGCCGAACGCCTCGGCCAGCTCCCGGGTCGCCTCAGTGCGCCGGTACTTCGCGGAGAACACCAGGTCGCGGGTGGCGAGTCCGGTGTCGCGTTCGGTGGCACCGCTGTCCGCGCGGGCGTCCGCCGGCCGCCGGGCGCGGTCCTTCTCCCACTGGTGGCGGCTGTTGTCGCGGACGGCCGGGGCGCGCCGCGGCCGTCGTACGTCCGTTGTCTCTTCGTACGCCTGGGACACCGCCTCAGCCTAGGCGGGCGGGCAGCCGTTTCCCCGGTACGACCGGCCGTTTCCCTCGTACGACCGGCCGTTACCTTCGTACGACCGACCGGTTCCCGGATACGACCGACCGGTTCCCGGACATGACAGCGCCCGATCGCTGGTGACGGGGGATACACCAGCGATCGGGCTGACACCCAGCCTAACAAGGCTGCCGGTGCGACGGGAGCCGACTGCTCGGGCCCGCCGACAAGGTGTGAGCGGGATCACGCGATCGGGTGTGCTCACCGGTCGCACGGCGGGTCGTACGAGAGGCGCGGGAGGTATTCGTTCCACTTCTCCCGGGTCAGCACCCCCCGCGTGGTGGAGCAGATGTGCCGGATCGCCGTGTCGACGTCGAGATTCCACAGCCGCACGGTGTCGGTGCCGCTGGACACGCCGAGCATGTGGGCGGCGGGGCTGAAGGAGAGGAAGTTGCCGGTCTTGGCGTTCGGGCTCATCGACCGGCCGATCGGCGCCGCGTCCGCCGGGCTCGCCACGTTCCACAGCCGGACCGTGTTGTCGTTGCCGCCGCTCGCCAGGGTGCGGCCGTCCCGGCTGAACGTCAGCGACACGACCGCCTCGGTGTGCCCGGTGAGGGTGGCGGCCCCGCGCGCGCCCGCGACCGGGTCGGAGAGGTCCCACAGCCGGACCGTGTCGTCGTCGCCGCCGCCCGCGAGCGTCTTCCCGTCGGGGCTGAAGGCCAGCACGTTGACCGGGCCCCGGTGGTCGGTGAGGGGCGCGTCGAGCCGGGTGGGGCGGCGCGGATCGGTCACGTTCCACAGCCGTACGGTGCCGTCGGCGCTGCCGCTCGCCAGGGTCCGCCCGTCGGGGCTGAAGACGAGCGCGTTGACGTAGCCCTTGTGGCCGGTGAGGGGCGCGCCGAGCGGAACCGGCCGCGAGGGGTCGGCCACGTTCCACAGCTGGAACGTGCGGTCGTCGTAGGCGGTCGCCAGGGTGCGCCCGTCGGGGGCGAAGGCCAGCGCGTCCGGGCCCATGAACCGGGTGCGCAGCACGATCGGCGGGCCGGCCGGGACGGGGCGGGCCGGGTCGGTGACGTTCCACAGGTACACCGACCGCTTCGCCGTCAGCACGGCCAGCAGCCGGCCGTCGGGGGAGAAGGACAGCGAACGGTCACCGCCGTCACCGGGCAGGAACGGCCGCCCCAGCCGCACCGGCCGGTCCGGCCGCCGTACGTCCCACAGCCGCACCTTCCCGTCGCGCGCCGCGGTGGCCAGCACCCGCCCGTCCGGGCGGAACGACCCGCTGCGGCCGATCATGTCCGACGTCGGCACCGACCACAGCCGCACCTTGCTGTCCCCGCTGCCGGTGGCCAGGGTGCGCCCGTCGGGGCTGAACCCCAGCGCGTACATCTCCCCGCTGCTGCCCGCCAGCGGCTCGCCGACCTGCGACGGGTACGCCGGGTCGCTGACGTTCCACAGGCTGGCCGTGCTGTCCGCGCTGCCCGCGGCGAGGGTGTGCCCGTCGGGGGCGAACGCCACCGACCAGACGGGGCCGGTGTGCGCGGTGAGCGGGGGACCGAGCCTGGCCGCCCGGCCGGGATCGGTCACGTCCCACAGCCGGATCGTGTCGTCCGCGCCGCCGCTGGCGAGGGTGTGCCCGTCCGGGCTGAACGCCACCGAGTGGACGGTGTCCGTGTGCCCGGCGAGTCTCCCCAGCTCCCGGGGCCGGCCCGGCTCGGCCGTGCGCCACGGGCCGTCCGTGCTCCACAGGCGGATCGTGTGGTCGTCGCCGCCGGCCGCCAGGGTCCGCCCGTCCGGCGCGAACGCCACCGACCGCACGGCGGCCCCGTGCCCGGTCAGCCTCCCGAGCGTCCTCGCCCGCGCGGGCTCCCGTACGTCCCACAGGCCCACGGTGCGGTCCTCGCTGGCGGAGGCGAGCGTACGGCCGTCCGGGCTGAACGCCACCAGGTACACCGTGCCCTGATGCCCGGTCAGCGCGCCGAGGGACCTCGGCCGTGCTCGGTCCGTCACGTCCCAGAGCCGGATCACCCCGTCGTCACCCGCACTGGCCAGGGTGCGGCCGTCCGGGCTGAACACCGCGCTGCTCACCCAGCTGGTGTGACCGGCCAGCGGCACGCCGAGCGGCTCCGGGCGGGTCGGGTCGGACACGTCCCACAGCCGGACGGTGCGGTCGTAGCTCGCGGTCGCCAAGGTGCGCCCGTCGGGGCTGAACGAGGTCAGATAGACGGCCCCGTTGTGGCCGAGCAGCGGGGTGGCCAGCGGCGCGTTCACGATCGACACCAGCCGGTTGTTCGTCCCGGCGTCGTCCGGGCGCAGGCGGTGCGCCACCAGATCCAGCTGCGCGGAGAGCGACGGATCCGTGTACTGCACCCGGTCCGCCTCCGCGACCACCTGCTCGAACACCGCGTCGTCCCGCTGCTTCCAGGCCACCACCGCCGCCCCGACCGCCACCAGTGTCAGCACCACCAGCGCCGCGACCGCACCCCGGCTGATCCAGGCGGTACGGCGGCGCAGCCGCACCGAGGCCGCCAGGAACTCCACCGCGCCACGCGTCAGGAAGGTGTCCCCGGCCGACTTCGCCCAGCTCTCCGCCTGTTCGAGCCTCGACCCCCGGTACAGCAGCGCCGAGTCGCGGTGCGAGGCCTCCCAGGCCCGGCCGTCCTCCTCCAGCCGCTGACGCAGCAGATTGCCGCCCCGGTCCTCGTCGATCCAGTCGCGCAGCCGGGGCCAGGCGTGCAGCAGCGCCTCATGGGTGATCTCCACGGTCTCCGCGTCGAGCGTCACCAGCCGGGCCCGCACCAGCGCCTCCAGCGACTCCTCCGTCTTGCCCGGGTCGGTCGACTCCTCCGCCAGCTGCCGCCGGGTGCCGCGCCGCCGGGTCGCGGCCGTGTCCTCACCGACCCGCACCAGCCGGAGCAGCAATAACCGCGCGGCCGTCCGGGCCGCCGGGTCCAGGCCCGACCAGGCCCGCTCGGCGGTCGCCGCCACCGCGCCCTGGATACCGCCCGCCGCCCGGTACCCGGCCAGCGTCAGCCGGCCCGCCTTGCGGCGCTGCCAGGTGGCGAGCAGGGCGTGCGAGAGCAGCGGCAGCACACCGGCGTCGTGCGCGCCGCGCGGCCCGTCCGCGCCGACCTCCCGCACGATCAGCTCCGCCAGGCCCGGTTCCAGCTCCAGACCGACCGCCTTCGCCGGACCGGTCACCGCCTCCCGCAACTCGGCGGTGGTCAGCGGCCCGAGCACCATGTGCCGGTGCTGGAGCGCGTCGGCCAGCTCCGGGTGGCGCAGGCACTGCTCGTAGAAGTCGGCCCGTATGCCGAGGACGATCAGCACGGGCGCCGGCTCACCGGGTCCGCCGGGCGAGCAGGCGGCGTGCAGCACCCGGACGAACGTCCGCCGGTCCGCCTCCTCGGCACAGAGGGTGAACGCCTCCTCGAACTGGTCCACGATCACGACCGGCCGGGGCCCGGAACCCGCCCACTCCGCCAAGGCCTGCCGGACCGCTCGGGCGAACTCGGGGGTGTGGGGGGC
>NZ_MUND01000406.1 GCF_002154375.1 Streptomyces glaucescens
ACCGGGTGCGCGGCCTGCGGGAGGCGCTGCCGCGCGCGGAGGTCGTGGAGTGCGCCCCGGAGGACGTGCCCGGCGAGCTGTGCAAGGCCGCCGCGCGGGCCAGGGTGCTGGGGGTGTGCGGCGGCGACGGCACGGTGAACACCGCCGCCGAGGTCGCCCTGCGGCACGGGCTGCCGCTCGCGGTGCTGCCCGGCGGCACCCTCAACCACTTCGCCCTCGATCTCGGCGTGGAGGACACGCGGTCCCTGAGCCGGGCGATCCGGCAGGGCGAAGGGGTGCGGGTGGACATCGGCCGGTTCTCCTGCGGGGCGCGGCGCGGCATCTTCCTCAACACCTGCGCGCTGGGCGTCTATCCGGAGCTGGTGCGCGAGCGGGACCGCTGGTCGCACCGGATCGGCGGCTGGCCGGCCGGGGTGCTGGCGGCGGCCCGGGTGCTGCGCGCCGACCGGCATCCCCTGGAGGCCGAAGTGGGCGGGCGGCCGCGCCCGTTGTGGCTGCTGTTCGCCGGGAACGGCACCTACCACCGGATGGGTCTGGCGCCGGGCCGCCGCCGGGACCTCGCGGACGGCCTGCTCGACGTCCGGGTGGTGCACGGCGGCCGGCGTCCCGCGCTGCGCCTGCTGGCCGCCGCCTTCGCCGGACCGCTGACCCGCTCCCCCGTGCACGCCGCGGTCACGGTCGGCAGGCTGCGGCTGGCGGACGTGGCACCGGGGACGCTGCTCGCCTACGACGGCGAAGTCACCGAGGTGGAAGGGGACGTGACGCTGGAGAAGGAGCCGGAGGCGCTGGCCGTGTACCGCCCGACCAGTGCTCACTGACACCACCCGCCGACACCGTCAGTCCAGCATATGAAACATACTGTCTCAGTATTCGGAGGGCGGCGTACGGTGACGGTGCAGCCCGCGGGCCCGGTCCCGCGGGATCCGTCATGCCGGACAGGGGGCACAGCCATGCCGAGAGCGCAGGAGACCGCCGTCTACACGCACGGCCATCACGAGTCGGTGCTGCGGTCGCACACCTGGCGGACCGCCGCCAACTCGGCCGCCTATCTGCTGGGTGTCCTGGAACCCCACATGAGGATCCTGGACATCGGCTGCGGGCCCGGCACCATCACCGCCGACCTGGCCGAGCTGGTCCCCGACGGCCGGGTCACCGGCGTCGACCGGGCCGCGGGCGTGCTGGAACAGGCGCGGGCGACGGCCGACGGACGAGGGCTGCGCAACGTCGACTTCGCCGTGGCGGACGTGCACGCCCTGGACCACCCCGACGACACGTTCTGCGTCGTCCACGCCCATCAGGTGCTCCAGCACGTCGGCGACCCGGTGCAGGCGCTGCGCGAGATGAAGCGCGTGACCAGGCCGGGCGGGTGGATCGCGGTACGGGACTCCGACTACGCCGCGATGACCTGGTACCCGGCCTCACCGGGCATGGACGACTGGCTGGCGCTGTACCGGCGGGTGGCCCGCGCCAACGGCGGCGAGCCGGACGCCGGACGCCGGCTGAAGTCCTGGGCGCTGCGGGCGGGTCTGACCGGCATCACGGCGACGTCCGCGACGTGGACGTTCTCCACCCCCGAGGAGCGGGCCTGGTGGAGCGGTCTGTGGGCGGACCGGACGCTGGCCTCGGAGTACGCACGGGTCGCCGTCGGTGGCGGGCACGCCACCGAGGAGGAACTGCGGGCCGTGTCGGAGGCCTGGCGGGAGTGGGGGCGGCAGGAGGACGCGTGGTTCAGCGTTCTGCACGGTGAGATGCTGTGCCGCAAGGAAGCCTGAACGGCGAATTGAGGGAAACCCGTACGGCAGGAGGTCGACTGATGGTTCCCATTCTGCTCGTACTGCTTCTGGCACTCCTTCTTTTCGGCGCCGGATTCGCCGTCAAGGTGCTCTGGTACATCGCGTTGGCGGTGCTGGTCCTGTGGCTGCTCGGATTCCTGCTGCGCGGTACGACGGCCGCCGGTTCACGGGGCCGTTGGTACAGGTGGTGAACAAGCCCGGGACGTCAGTCCCGGGGAAGCAACGGTCCCAGCGGCCCGAGGTCCAGATTCAGGTCCTCGGGCCGCAGTCCGTAGCGCTCCCGCAATTCGGTCATCCGGTCGTCGAGCAGCATCAGGGTGAGCCCGATCCGCTCCTCCTGGTCCTCCGTCAGGTCGCCCTCGTCGAAGCGGCGCAGCGCCTGGCGCTCCATGAGCTGGCGCAGCAGCTCCACCACGGTGAGGACCAGTTTGACGAGGTCCCGCTCGACGGTGTCGGGCTCCAGGTCGAGCTGCCGGCGGCGGCCGGACGGCCGCGCGGGGTCGGCGTCGGCGTTCCCACGGGGCAGGCCGTCCAGCAGGCCTTCCAGCGTGTCGTCCTCTCCACGGGGCACGTCGTTCGCCGGGTAGTGCACGTCATCCCTCCCAGGGGGCCGGTACCTGCGCGTTGACCGAGCTGATCAGCGCGTTCAGATCGATGCGGACGAGATCGACGTCCGCGATGCGCAGCGTGATGTCGCCGGTGATGACGACCCCGCCGGCCAGCAGCCGGTCGAGCAGGTCCACCAGGGCGATCTCACGGCGTTCGACGACGGTCACGGCAGATCGCCCTCCCCGTTCTCCTCGTCCTCGGCACCGCCGATGTCTCCCACGAAGGAATAGGCGGCCCAGGGCCCGGTGAGTTCCACCCGCATTCCGGACGCCTCGTCCTTCGTACGGTCCACCAGTTCCACGAATTCCTCGGAATGGTCCCGCGGCACCAGATAGGCGGCATTGAGCACATTCCGTCCGGCGGCACCGGAAAGCGCCGGATTCTGCGGCGCGTGCAGCCGGGAATCCTCGGCGCGCTCGGAGAGCGTCTCGTGCAACCGGGTGGCGAATGCCTCCGCCTTCTGCCATTCGTCCTCGCGGGCCCGGAACCGGTCCCGGCGCTGCCGGAGGTAGTCGCGCCCGGAGGCGGCTTTCGCCGGCGCCCGCTCCGGTTCGCCGAGTTCCCCGGGCTCGGCGTCGGTGTAGACCTTCACGCCCCACTCCACCCGCCCCTCCAGGCGGCCGAGGGTCTGCCGGAAGTAGTCCTCGCGGGCCTCCATCATCACGCGGACCGCGCTGTCGTCCCGGAACACGGTGGCCAGCCGCAGCGGCAGCGGGGTGGTGACCGTGGTCAGGGCGTCGATCACCTGCTGGTGGGCGCGGGCGGTCTCGGTGAGCCAGTCCAGGTCCTCCAGGTGGGCCCGCAGCGGCTCCTCGGCGAAGTGCCGCTCGGGCACCGTGCTGACGACGGCGACCAGACCGCGGTGGTGCAGCAGCCGCGGCGGGACGCCCCCGACACCGGTCAGCTGCGACTGCAGCGGGGCGCTGAACGGGCGGCAGACGGCGTAGACGTAGCGCAGTCCCGTGGTCATCACGATCCCTCCCGCGTCCGGCCGGACTCCAGGGCGGCCAGCCGTGCGCGCAGCTCGGCGTTCTCCCGCGCCAGCTCGTCGCGGGCGTCGTCGTCCCGCCGGGCGAGTTCCTCGCGGCGGGCGCGGGAGGACAGGGCCGGGTCGTCCTCCCACCAGTCGATGCCCATCTCCTTCGCCTTGTCGACGGAGGCGACGATGAGCCGCAGCTTGATGGTGAGCAGTTCGATGTCGAGCAGGTTGATCCGGATGTCGCCCGCGATGACGACACCCTTGTCGAGCACCCGCTCCAGGATGTCGGCGAGGTTGGCGCCCCCGCCGTTGCCGTACGGATCGGGGAGCCGGCTGGGGGTGGTCATCGGCGGCTCCCTCGGGTGGTCGGCCGGTTGTCGTCGGAGGCGGGGCGCGGGCTGTCCCCTTCGGGTACCCCGCTCAGCGTGACGTGGCGGGCGAAGTCCGCCAGGTCCCGCCTGGCGCGGTGGTGCGGCACCCGCAGCAGGGCGCCCGCCCGGCCTGCCGGGCTGTCGGGCAGATGTTCGGCGACCAGCAGGACGCGTGTGAGGCGGTCGGCGAGCGGATGGAAGGAGACCACCCCGCGCAGTCCGTGCGCGGTCCACACGAGCCGGTCGTCGGGGGCCGGGCGGGCGTCCGGGTGCCGCGCCCACTCCTCGTACGCCGTGCGCACGGGTACGCCGACGTCGACCTGCTCGACCACGACGAGCGGCCGGGCCGCCGGGAGCGAGAGGCCGGAGCGGTCCCTCAGCCGGGCCACGGCGATCTCCAGCGCGGCCCGCGCCGGGCCCTTGCCCTCCACCAGCTTGCGGCCGGTGTCCCGGGCGAGCCGGGCGAAGCCGGGGCTGCGGCCCTCGGCTATCTCGGTGATCCGTACGGTGGCCAGCCCGAGGCCCCGGCCGGCCCTGGCCAGCATCCGCCGGGCCTGGGCCTCCAGGTACTCCTGCGCCGCCGCCCGCAGCCGGTCGGCGGCCTCGCTGCGGGCGAGTTCGCCCACCAGGCCGGGGCGGCCGGACAGCGCCGGGGTGTGCACGCCGGTCATCGGTCCCCTCCTCCCTGCGCACGGGCGCCCGCCTTGGCGGAGGCCGCCCGCCGGGCGGCGCCCCGCTCGGCTCCCGACCTCCTGGCCGGGGCCTGCCTGCCGGGCGCCTTGCGGGCGCCGGACTGCCCGCCGGCGGACTTCACGGAGGCGGCCTTCTTCGCGGTCGCCTTCTTCGCGGCGGCCCTCTTGGCCGGGGCCTTCTTCGCCGGGGCCTTCTTCGCCGGGGCCTTCTTCGCCGGGGCCTTCTTCGCCGAGGCCTTCTTGGGGGCGGCCTTCTCGGTCTTCTCGGCCGTCTCAGCCGCCCCGGCCTTCCTCGCGCCCTTGGCGGACGTCTCGCTCCCGGCCGCGCTCCCGTCCGTCTCCGAGGACGCCGACGGCTCCTCGCCCGGCTCGGTCTCCTCGTCCGGCTCGGTCTCGCCGACCGGCGGTTCGGCGTCGTCCGGCGGCGACAGAGCGTCGCCCTCCGGCACGGCGTCCTCGTCCACGGCGTCCTCGTCCGCGGCGTTCTCCCACGCGTCGGCCCGCCCCTCGACGGAGGCGGACGCCGCCCCGGCGCCCAGGCTCGCGTAGATCTCGTCCGTCCGCTCGTACAGACGGTCGGCGAGGGCGTCGAGGCGGCGTTCGGCCCAGCGGTAGAGGGTGTCCGCCGCCGCGTCCGGGACACCCCGCAGATCCTCGCGGAGCTGTTCCTCGATCTCGCGGATCTGCGGGTTCTCCCGGAGCCGCCGGGACAGGACGCGCAGTCGCCGGCGGACCAGGAACACCACGGCGACGGCCGCCAGTCTGCCCTTCACTGCGTTCTCTCCAGCCGGTCGAGGAGTTCGTCCTCCCGGCGGTCGAACTCCTCCTCGGTGATCTCCCCGGCGTCCAGCTGCTCTTCCAGCCGGGCGAGTTCGGTGCGCACGGTGGCGGGGTCGTAATAGATGCGCTCCGCCTCCTGCAGCACCTGTCTGATCGCCCAGGCGCTGCCGCGCACCGGGGCGAACGGCAGCATCAGCACTTCTCCGATCAGTCCCACGGACTCACTCCTCCGCGCCGACTCCCGCGCCCGCCGTGCTGCCGGCGGTCGCGGCGTCCGCGGGTCCGGTGGGGCCGGGCTCGACGAAGCTGTACGGCGGCAGCGGCCCGTGGACGCGCAGCTCCAGGTGGGGCAGGTCCTTGCGGGCCTGTTCGACGGCGGCGAGGAACTGCTCGGCCGAGTCCCGGCCGACCAGGTAGGAGACGTTGACCAGCCAGCCGGTGGACTCGGGGCCGACGCTGGCCGCGTCACCGGCCGGTTCCAGCAGCTGCAGAACCGCGTCGGCGTCCCCGGTCTCCTTCTGCTTGACCGCGGCGGCGACCATCTCGCCGAGCCGCAGCTTCTGCTCGTACGTCCCGCCGCCCGCCTTGCGGTTGGCCTCGGCGAGGGCACGGATCTCCGGGTCCTCGGCCATGACGTGGTGCAGGACGGCCTCTTCGATGTGCGAGGCCTTGATGTTGTACTCGACCTTGCCGTCCAGGGCGCGCAGCCGCTCCTGGTAGTGCGCGGCGCGTTCGGCGAGCACCCCGGTGACCGAGGCGTCGTCCGGGGCCACGCTGCCGAAGCGCATGGGCAGCACGCAGCCCGCGGCGCCCGCCTCGGCGAGCACGTTCTGATGGGCGACCAGGTCGCGCCGCTTGGGGCGCAGCCCGTCGGGGGCGTCGCTGACGATCGCCGCCAGCTCACCCTCCCGCAGGATCCGCACCGGCCGGGCCGGGTCGCCGACGCCCTCCATGCCGTCGGGGAGCGCGGGGTGGGAGCCCGCGGCGATGCCGTAGACGTAGGTGCTCACTCGTCGTCATCCTTCCGGCGGGCGGTGGTGGTCCGGCGCGAACGGCCCTTGCTCTCGGGCTCGGGGGAGCCCTCGTCACGTGCCTGCTTGAACGCGTCGGAGATGGTCTGCGCGGCACCGGACAGGGCGCCCTTGGACTTGCCGCGCGCGCCGGATTCGGTGATCTGGCCGACGACGTCGGGCAGGCCGGGGCTCTTGCGCGGCCCCGACTCCAGGTCGAGGCGGTTACAGGCCTCGGCGAAGCGCAGGTAGGTGTCGACGCTGGCGACGACGACCCGCACGTCGATCTTCAGAATCTCGATGCCGACCAGGGAGACCCGGACGAAGGCGTCGATGACGAGCCCTCGGTCGAGGACGAGTTCCAGGACGTCGTAGAGGCCACTGGAGCCGCCCCCCGAGCCAGTCTGCTGTGCCGGGACAACGGTCATGCCGACCGGTCCTCCTTCTGTTGCTGGTTGATGGTGACGGGCGAGGGACGGCCTAGCGGCCGCCGGACCGTGCGTCGGCCCGCCCGCGTTCGTAGCGGCGCACGCGGCGGTACCCGGTGAGCTGTCCCCGGTCGTCGAGGGTCACCTCGTAACCGGCCATCAGGCTCATCGTGTCCGGCACTCGTTCGAGTTCGAGCACCTCGACCTCCAGGGACCAGCCGTCCTCGGTCTGCTCGAAGGACGACACGGTCTCGGCGACCATGCCGGTCAGCTCCGCGAGCTGGGCGCGCGCCTGGCGCAGCACCTCCATCGGGCCCGGCCGGTCGTCCGCCGTGTGCGTTTTGTTGTCGTTTTGGGTTTCTTGTGAACTCTGTGACTGGGATGTGCTATTTGTGTTCGACATGGCCACCTCTTTGCTCGGGTGGCCGCCCAGCCCCTGGCCAAACCTGTGGATCCCAGAGCGGTGCCCGGACCGGCGTCCGGAGCGGCGGCGTCCGGCGCTCAGCCGCGCAGCGCGTCGAGCCTGCGCCGGGCCGGTCCGAGGGCGCGGCCCCGGCTCATCACGCCCGCCCAGGGGTTGGTGCGGGCCTGGTCGACGGCGTCGGCGAGGGTCCAGCGGCGCGGCCCGAAGCCGGGGTCGTCGAGCTGGTCCCAGGCGACGGGCACGGCGACGGGCGCGCCGGGGCGGGCGCGGACGGTGAAGGGGGCGACGGCTGTCTGGGCGTAGCCGTTGCGCTGGACGTCCAGGTAGAGGCGGTCGCCGCGGTCCCTCTTGCGGGCGGCGGTGGTGAGCCGGTCGGGGTGTCCGGCGGCGAGCGTGTCGGCGACGTCACGGGCGAACTGCCGTACCTCGTCGAAGTCGTGCCGGCCGTTCAGCGGCACCACGATGTGCAGGCCGCGCGAACCGGTGGTCATCAGGGCCGACGGCAGCCGCAGTTCGTCGAGGAGTTCGCCGAGCAGCACGGCCGTCTCGCGCACGGGTGCGAAGTCGTCGCCGGAGGGGTCGAGGTCGAAGACCATCCGGTCGGGGCGGTCCAGCCGGTCACCGCGCGACAGCCAGCGGTGCAGCGTGACGCATGCCTGGCCGGCGAGGTGGACGAGGGTCGCGGCGTCGTCGCAGACGGTGTGGCGGACGGTGCCGCCCTCCTTGGGCACCTCGATACGGGTGATCCATTCCGGGTAGGTGTCCGGGGTGTTCTTCTGCATGAAGCCGGGGCCGTCGACGCCGTCCGGGTGCATCTCCAGCATCAGCGGCCGGCCGCGCAGGTGCGGCAGCAGGAAGGGTGCGACGGACCGGTAGTAGTCGACGAGGTCGCCCTTGGTGTACTCCGGGTGGCCGTCGCCGCCCGGGAAGAGGACCTTGCCGGGCCGCCGTACCTCGACCGTACGGCGGCCCGCCCGTACCCTGCGCGCGTCGGCACCGCTCACGGCACGATCGCCTGCTCCACCAGCAGGCGGACGGAGGCCGCGATCGACTCGGCGTCGATGCCGGCGGCGTGCAGCTGTTCCTCGGGCGACGCTGAGCCCGGCATGGTCCGGACCGCGAGGCGGACCAGGCGCGGCACGGGACGCCCGTCGAGGAAGGCGTCGAGGACGGCGTCCCCGAGGCCGCCCTCCGGGTGGTGGTCCTCCACGGTCAGCAGACAGCCGGTGTCCTCCGCGGCCTGACGCAGGGTCGGCCGGTCGACGGGCTTGACCGAGTACAGGTCGATCACCCGCACCCGGATGCCCTCCCGGTCGAGGGCGTCGGCGGCGGCCAGTGCCTCGGGCACGGTGATCCCGGCCGCGACCACGGTGAGCCGGTCCTCGCCGGAGGAGCGCAGCACCTTGCTGCCGCCGATCGGGAACTCCTCGTCCGGGTCGTAGATCACCGGGGTCGCGCCGCGGGAGGTGCGCAGATAGCGGATGCCGTCCAGGCCGGCCGTCTCCGCGACCAGCCGGGCCGTCTGGTTGGCGTCGCACGGGTACAGCACGGTCGAGTCGTGCACGGCCCGGAACATCGCCAGGTCCTCCAGGCCCATCTGGGAGGGCCCGTCCTGCCCGATGGCGACGCCCGCGTGGGAGCCGGCCAGGTTGATCCCGGCGCCGCTGACCGACGCCATCCGCACGAAGTCGTGGGCGCGGGTGAGGAAGGCGGCGAAGGAGGAGGCGTACGGCACCCAGCCGCGGGCGGCGAGACCGACCGCCGCGGCGACCATCTGCTGCTCGGCGATGTAGCACTCGAAGTAGCGGTCGGGGTGCTCCTTGGCGAAGTACTCGGCGCGGGTGGAGTCGCCGACCTCCCCGTCGAGGGCGACGATGTCGTCCCGGGCGGTGCCGAGGGCGGCGAGCGCCTTGCCGTAGGCGTCGCGGGTGGCGGTCTTGTCGCCGCCGCGCTCCCACCGGGGCAGGTCGACGCCCGACCCGGTGGGCACGGAGCGCAGGACCCGGTCGCCCGGCGGCTGGTGCACCTGGACGACGAGATCCCGTTCCCCGCCCAGCTGTGCGATGGCCTCCTCGGCGTCCGGCAGCGGCTTGCCGTGCAGGCCCTCGCGGTCCTCGACGCCCTCGACGCCCTTGCCCTTCAGCGTGCGGGCGAGGATCGCGGTGGGCTGGCCGAGGGTGGAGATCGCCTCGCCGTAGGCGCGGTCGACGGCGTCGACGTCATGGCCGTCGATCTCGATGGTGTGCCAGTCGAAGGCGCGGAAGCGGCGGGCGTAGGCGTCCAGGTCGTGGCCGTGCCGGGTGGGGCCGCGCTGGCCGAGCCGGTTGACGTCGACGATCGCGACGAGGTTGTCCAGACGCTCGTGGCCCGCGTGTTCGGCGGCCTCCCACACGGATCCCTCGGCCAGTTCGCTGTCGCCGCACAGCACCCAGACGCGGTAGTCGGTGCGTTCCAGCCGCTTGCCGGAGAGGGCGACCCCGACGCCGACCGGCAGTCCCTGGCCCAGCGATCCGGTGGCCGTCTCCACCCACGGCAGCCGCCGCGGCGTGGGGTGCCCCTCCAGCCGGCTGCCCATCTTCCGGAACGTCAGCAGTTCCTCGTCGTCGAGCGCGCCGGCCGCCTTGAACGCCGAGTACATCAGCGGGGAGGCGTGTCCTTTGGACAGGATGAAGCGGTCGTTGGCGGGGTGGTCGGGGCGGTCGAAGTCGTAGCGCAGGTGGTTGGCCAGCAGGACGGCCATCAGATCGGCGGCCGACATCGAGGACGTGGGGTGCCCGGAGCCGGCGGCCGCCGCCGCCCGCACACTGTCGACGCGCAACTGCTGTCCCAGCTCCACGAGTTCGTCGGTGTTCATCGTTCTCCTCGGTCGGACTGGTCGGAAAGGTCGGTGGGGCCGGGGGATCCGGAGGGCAGGTCGCTGCTCCTGACCGGCCCCGGAGGTTCGGGTCCCGTGCGGTGCCCGGCCGGGCCGGACTGCTCCGTCCCGGGTCCGGCCCCGGCCGGGCCGGGCGGCTCGCGGTCGGCCCGCGGCTCGGCGGCCGTGTCGGGACGCCGCACCGGACCGGGGGGCTCGGACCCGGCCTCCGGTCCCGGCGGTTCCCGGTCGGCCCGCGGCTCGGCGGGCCCGCGGTTCGGACCGCCTCCGGGACCGGAGTGCGGTTCGGCGGGGCTCGACCCCTCGTCGCCGGTCACGGTCTCACCGGGCCCGGACGGTTCGATCTCGGCGGACCCGGCAGGACCGGGCGTCTCGGCGTCCAGGAACGGCCCGGCCACCCCGGACCACTCCGCGTCCCCCTCCACGACGGCCCCCAGGGCACGGCCCCGGCTCCGCACGGGCTGCCCGCCCGGCTGCCCCTTCCCGGGCTCCCCACCGGGCTGGTTCTTCGCGGGCTCCCCGCCCGGCTGGTTCCTCGCGGGCTCCCCGCCCGGCT
>NZ_MUND01000407.1 GCF_002154375.1 Streptomyces glaucescens
TGATCGCCGCGGCCGTCGGCTGCGGGCTGCCGGTGGAGCAGCCGGAGGCGACGATGGTGCTGGTGTGCGGCGCGGCGGCCACGCAGGTCGCGGTGCTGTCCCTCGGGTCGATCGTCACCGCGGTGCGGATTCCGGTGGGCGGCGAGGCCGTGGATCACGCGATCGTGCAGCATCTGCGGCACGAGCACGAGCTGATGCTGCCGAGTCAGTCGGTACGGCCGCTGCACGTCGCCCTGTCCGGGAACGGCCTGACCCCCCACGGCCCGGCGTCCACGGAGATCCACGGGCGGGACGTGGCGACGGGTCTCGCCCGGTCGGTGCAGGTGGACACCGCGGCGGTACGGGACGCCATCCAGACTCCGCTGACCGCGGTGCTCGACGGGATCGGCAAGGTGCTGCGGGACTGCCCGCCGGACCTGGTCGCGGACCTCGCCGACCGGGGGATCATGATGGTCGGCGGGAGTGCGCTGCTGCCGGGGCTCGACCAGATGCTGCGTCAGGCGACGGGGATGCCGGTGCACATCGCCGAGCGGCCCGACGTGTGCGCGGTGCAGGGGCTGGGCGCGATGCTGGAGGGCAAGATCGAGCCGCTGGTCCTGGACCCGCTGGCGCCCTGAGGCACCGGTGCGTCCCGGCCGGGGTCCGGGTCAGAGCGCGAACCAGCAGCGCACGGTCGTGCCCTCGTCCCCGTTGTGCAGCCGCACCAGGTCGGCGACGAGGTTCACCAGCAGCAGTCCGCGTCCGCCGCGCTGGTCCTGCGGGGCGGGCCGGCGTCCGGCCAGCGGGTCCGCGAGGCGGCCCTTGTCGCGCACCTCGCACACCACGTACCGGTCCTGCGCCCACACCCGCACGGTGCCGGTGCCGCCGCCGTGCACCACGCTGTTGGTGGTCAGCTCGGCGGTGACGAGGGCCAGGTCGCCGAGCCGGATGCCGGTGAGGCCGAGGCGCTCGGCCTCGGCGGTGACGGTGTGCCGGGCGTCGGGCAGTGTCTCGGCGTCGAACGTGAACGTCAGCGCGTCGGCCACGACGGGCAGCGGCTCGTTGTAGCGGGCCACGACACCGTCGGGGTCGTAGGCGTCGCTGATCCGTTGCGCCGTCGTGCCGGTGCCCGCGTGCACGACCGTGGGGTGGGTGGCGTAGGCGTCGGCGAGCACGTCGGCGTCGAGGCGGTTCAGGTCGTACGGGCACAGGATGGTCACGGCGCGGCCGGTGAAGGCGGCGTTGATCAGCGCCTCGTGCTGGACACAGGCCGGGTACTCGGTGGCGGAGCGGCCCGCCCAGATCGGCTCGCCGATGATCCGCACCCGTCGGCCGTCCGGCTGGGCGTCGGCGAAGGCGCGCAGTACACCGGGGATGATCCGGCCGGGGTTGCGGCCCGCCTCGCGCATGTCGAGCAGCCGCACGTCCGCGGCGGCGTCGCCCAGCCCTTCCCGGATCAGCCGCAGCCGCTCTCCGGGGACGGCGACGGCGACCGGCTCCCCGGCGGCGAGGCCGTCGAGGACGAAGGGGACGGTGCCGGCCAGGTACTCCCGCTCGTCACCGTAGAAGAGGGCGGGGTGGACGAACGGGTCCTCGGCGCGGTGCACGGTTCGGGCTCCCATGGCATCGCCGCCCATGGCATCGGCAGTCACATCGACACCTCGATCGCCGGGAAGCCGGGCCAGAGCAGTTCCAGGGTGCGGCACAGGGCAGGCGGCGGCCGGTGCAGCACGAGCCGGCTGTCGGGGGGCAGCCGCCGGGCGGCGGCCACGAGCGCCCCGGCACCCGCGACATCGACGAAGGTCACGGCGGACAGCTCCACATGGCACACCTCCTCGCCCTGCTGCACGATCCCCTCCAGCGCCCGCTCCCAGACCTGGCGGGTGGAGAGCCCCACTTCGCCGGCCGCCCGCACACCGCGCCGTTCGGCCAGCGGGGAAATTGTCAACGGCACGCCGCCTCCCCCACTCTCCCGGACGTCAACGCTCGTACCCGCGCCCGGCGGGGACCATGCCCGGCCCGCCGCCGGGGACGGGTGTACCGCGCCTCGCGCCGGGAAGGCGCACGGTACCGCGAAGAGAGACGCCCGACGGTTGAGAACGGTTGAGCCGAACGGACGAGAACAGTTGAGTCGAGGACGCTTGTGAGGAACGCCGAGTCGAACCCGCTGATCATCGAGAGCCGTACGGACGACACCGGCCGGGCCCTGCTCGCCGTGCGCGGCGAGCTCGTGCACGGCTGCGACGAGGCGCTGGCCCGGGCGCTGGCCGGGCTGCCCGCCGGCATCCGCCGCGTCGAAGTGGACATGTCCGGCGTGGACTTCATGGACACGGCCGGCCGCCGCTTCCTGGACCTGCTGCGGGAGTACGGCGAGCGCCACATGATCCCCGTGGCGGCGGTGAACTGGCGCGGCCAGCCGCGGGACTTCTGGGAGCTGTGCCGGGAGGTGGAGCAGCTGCGTCGCGCGATGGCGACGCGCCCGGTCATCGACCAGGCCCGCGGCATCCTGATGGCCACCCACGCCTGCACCTCCCACGAGGCCTGGGAGATCCTGCGCGAGGCCTCCCAGCTCTCCAACACAAAGCTTCGCACGGTCGCCGCGTCGGTCACCGCGAGCGCGGAGGACGCGTCCACGGCGCCTCCGGAGGATGTCGATCGGGCCCTGCGGACGGCGGTCGCGCGCGTCCGCGGATGAGTACGGGTGTGCGGAGCCACCCCTCCCGCACCGCGGGCGAGCATCGGGCGAGCAGCCGGTCCCGGGCGTGTCGATGCCCCGTTCCCCCGACCCGAGGGTGCAGGGTTGATGCAGGTCAGAACGTTCCTGCACCACCCTGCGGTGGTGGGGCGGGTGGGACTCGAACCCACGGCCGACGGATTATGAGTCCGCTGCTCTAACCGGCTGAGCTACCGCCCCTCACGGCGCGTCGCGCACATTTGTGCGCGCCGTCTGCCGCAGCATAGCCGCTCATACGATCTCCTGCTCCGGCACGGTCGGCTTCGCACGACCATGAGGACTCCGCCACGGCCCGGACGGTTCCACCGGACATGAAAAAGGACCCCGGAGGGTCCTCGTTCAGCATGCTCCCCCGACTGGACTCGAACCAGTAACCTGCCGGTTAACAGCCGGCTGCTCTGCCAATTGAGCTACGGAGGACCGAGCTCCCCCGACTGGACTCGAACCAGTAACCTGCCGGTTAACAGCCGGCTGCTCTGCCAATTGAGCTACGGAGGAATGCCTCGTTGCATCGAACGTGGCTACCTGGGTATCCGCCAGGGGGCGCTCGCTCGCTGCGACACATACATTAGCGCAAGCAGGGGGGTGCTTCGCCAATCGGTACCTCCGGGCCGGATGTCGCACCGGAACCGTGCCAGGGACTACGCAAGGAAAGGGTGGCCGCCATGCGTTACCGGCTCACGTTCGTCGTCGGACTCGCTCTGGGCTACGTGCTCGGCACACGCGCCGGACGCGAACGCTACGAACAGCTGATGAAGTCGGCCCGGCAGATCGCACAGAACCCAACCGTCCGCAACACCGCGGAGAGCGCCGCCCAGCAGGGCCGCCAGTTCGCGGGCAAGGCCTATCACGTGGTCAGCGACAAGGTCGGCGACCGCGTTCCCGACCGTTTCCGCCACAACGGCCAGGACGACGACTGGGGCACCAGCACCACCTAGGAATCCCGTGGAGGGGCGCGGGGGACGGCGCGGGCGAACCGCACCACCCGCGCCCCGACAGACCACAGGCACCGCTACGGCACAATCTGTTGCATGGGGATAGTCGCCGGGCTGGACAGTTCACCCGATTTCACGCGGATCGTCGTCTGCGACACGGACACGGGGGCCGTACTCAGGCAGGGGTATGCCCCGCACCCGTTGGAGAGCCCCGACGGCGGTCGCCCCAGCGACATGGACCCGCAGTCGTGGCTGCTGTCGCTCGGCGAGGCGGCCGGCGGCGGCCTGCTGGAGGGCGTCCAGGCGATCGGCGTCTCCGCACAGGCGAACGCGGTCGTCCCGCTCGACGCGCAGGGCAACACCGTCCGCCCGGCCATGGTCGGCGGTGACAAGCGGGCGCAGGTCGCGGCGGCCGATCTGATCGACGCGCTCGGCGGCCGGGAGGCCTGGGCGCAGGCCGTGGGCTGTGTCCCGCAGGCCGCGCACCCGGTGACCAAGCTGCGCTGGCTGGCGAAGACCGAGCCGGAGGCCGCCGCGCGCACCACCGTGCTGCTCCAGGCGCACGACTGGCTGGTCTGGCAGCTGCTCGGCCGGCCGGTGCGCAGGACCACCGACCGCGGCGGCGCCTCCGGCACCGGCTACTGGTCGGCGGCCGCCGGCGGCTACCGGCCCGAGCTGGTGGAGCTGGCCCTCGGCCACCAGGCGATGCTGCCGGAGGTGATCGGACCGTCGGACGCGGCCGGTACGACCCCGGAGGGGCTGCTGATCTCCGCCGGGACCGTGGAGACCATGGCCGCCGCGTTCGGGCTGGGGCTGGGCCTCGGGGACGCGGTCGTCTCGCTCGGCGCCTCCGGGTCCGTGATGGCCGTGCATCCCGAGGCGCTGCACGATCCGACGGGGACGATCACCTCGCTGGCCGACGCGACCGGGATGCATCTGCCGGTCGTGACGACGCTGAACGCGGTGCGCGCCCTGCGCGGCACCGCCGAGCTGCTGGGCCTGCCGGATCTGGAGAGCCTGTCCGATCTGGCGCTGAAGTCGACGCCGGGCGCCCACGGGCTGGTGCTGCTGCCGTATCTGGAGGGCGAGCGGACGCCGGCGCTGCCGCACACGGCGGGCACGCTGGCGGGCCTGCGGCGGGAGTCGATGAAGCCGGAGCATCTGGCGCGAGCCGCGTTCGAGGGCATGCTGTGCGGGCTGGCCGACGCGCTGGACGTGCTGCGCGGGCGGGGCGTGGAGGTGCGGCGGATCTTCCTGCTGGGCCCGGCGGCCGAGCTGCCCGCCGTGCAGGCCTCGGCGCCCTCCCTGTTCGGCGCGCAGGTCGTCGTGCCGCAGCCCGCCGACTACGCGGCCCTGGGTGCCGCGCGGCAGGCCGCGTGGGCGTTGGGCGTGTCGCAGGGCACGCTCGACCCGCGCACCCCGCCGGCCTGGCAGGGGGCGGTGGCGCAGGTGCTGGAGCCCGGTGAGGACCTGGCGGTGGGGCAGGCGGTGCGGCAGCAGTTCGTGTCGGTGCGGGAGCAGACCCATCCGGGGGCGTTCCGGGCGTAACGGCCGCCTGTTGGGTTAATCGGTTGAGGTAACGCGGGTGGAGTGTTCGACGATAGGGGCCAGGGGCAACCATCCGGCCCCTCCCGCCGCCGACTCCGAGAGACCAGCGTGCTCATACGACTTCTGCGGACCTATCTCAGGCCCTATCGACAACCCATCACCCTGCTGGTGCTGCTCCAGTTCCTGCAGACCTGCGCGACCCTCTATCTGCCGACCCTGAACGCGGACATCATCGACAACGGCGTCGTGCTCGGCGACACCGGCTACATCCTGTCCTTCGGCGCCGTGATGATCGGCATCTCGCTCGCGCAGGTCGTCTGCAACATCGGTGCCGTGTACTACGGCGCGCGTACGGCCGCGGCGCTGGGCCGGGACGTGCGGGCCGCCGTCTTCGACCGGGTGCAGTCCTTCTCCGCCCGGGAGGTCGGCCACTTCGGCGCGCCCTCGCTGATCACCCGGACCACCAACGACGTCCAGCAGGTGCAGATGCTGGCCCTGATGACGTTCACCCTGATGGTGTCCGCGCCGATCATGTGTGCGGGCGGCATCGTGCTGGCGCTGGGGCTCGATGTGCCGCTGTCGGGGGTGCTGGTCGCCGTCGTGCCGGTGCTCGGCATCGCGGTGACGCTGATCGTGCGCCGGCTGCGGCCGCTGTTCCGGACCATGCAGGAGCGGCTGGACACGGTGAACCGGGTGCTGCGCGAGCAGATCACCGGCAACCGGGTGATCCGCGCCTTCGTCCGCGACGAGTACGAGCAGCAGCGGTTCAGGAGGGCGAACGCCGAGCTGACCGACATGTCGCTGGCCACCGGCAATCTGCTCGCGCTGATGTTCCCGATCGTCATGACGGTGGTGAACCTGTCGTCCATCGCGGTGGTGTGGTTCGGCGCGCACCGGATCGACAGCGGCGGGATGCAGATCGGTGATCTGACCGCGTTCCTCGCCTATCTCATGCAGATCGTCATGTCCGTGATGATGGCCACCTTCATGTTCATGATGGTGCCGCGCGCGGAGGTCTGCGCCGAGCGCATCCAGGAGGTGCTGGACACCTCCTCCAGCGTGGTCCCGCCGACGGCGCCGGTGACGGAGCTGCGCCGGCACGGGCACCTGGAGATCCGGGGGGCGGGCTTCCGCTATCCCGGCGCCGAGGAGCCGGTTCTCAAGGGCATCGGCCTGACCGCCCGCCCGGGCGAGACCACGGCGGTGATCGGCTCGACGGGCAGCGGCAAGTCCACCCTGCTGGGGCTGGTGCCCCGGCTGTTCGACGCGACCGACGGAGAGGTCCTCGTGGACGGCGAGGACGTGCGCACCATCGACCCGAAGCTGCTGGCGAAGACCGTCGGGCTGGTCCCGCAGAAGCCGTACCTGTTCGCGGGCACGGTCGCCACCAACCTGCGCTACGGCAACCCGGACGCCACCGACGAGGAGCTGTGGCACGCGCTGGAGGTGGCGCAGGCCAAGGACTTCGTGGAACGGCTGGAGAACGGCCTCGACTCCCCCATCGCCCAGGGCGGCACCAACGTCTCCGGCGGCCAGCGCCAGCGCCTCGCCATCGCGCGCACCCTGGTCCAGCGCCCGGAGATCTACCTCTTCGACGACTCCTTCTCCGCCCTCGACTACGCCACCGACGCGGCCCTGCGCGCCGCGCTCGCCCGGGAGACCGCCGACGCGACCGTGGTGATCGTCGCCCAGCGGGTGGCCACCATCCGCGACGCCGACCGGATCGTCGTCCTCGACGAGGGCCGGGTGGTCGGCACCGGACAGCACCACGAGCTGATGGCGGACAACGAGACCTACCGGGAGATCGTGCTCTCCCAGCTGACGGAAGCGGAGGCTGCCTGATGGCAGGGCCCATGGGGCGGATGATGGCCGGGACCGGACCGGACCACCGCTCGCTGGACTTCAAGGGGTCGGGCCGGCGGCTCGCCGCCCGGTTCCGGCCGGAGCGGTTCACCCTCTACGCGCTCCTGCTCTGCGTGGTGATCAGCGTCGGCCTGTCGGTGGCCGGCCCGAAGATCCTCGGCGAGGCGACCGACCTGGTCTTCGCGGGGATCGTCGGCCGCGAGATGGAGCCGGGCGCCACCAAGGAGCAGGCGCTCCAGGCGATGCGGGAGCGCGGCGACGGGGACATCGCCGACATGCTCCGCTCCACCGACTTCACCCCCGGCGAGGGCATCGACTTCACCGCCGTCGGGAACGTGCTGCTGTTCGCGCTCGCCGTGTTCGCGGTCGCCGGGCTGCTGATGGCGGTGGCGACCCGGCTGGTGAACCGGGTCGTGAACCGGACGATGTACCGGATGCGCGAGGACGTGCAGACGAAGCTGTCCCGGCTGCCGCTGTCGTACTTCGACAAGCGGCAGCGCGGCGAGGTGCTGTCCCGCGCCACCAACGACATCGACAACATCGGGCAGACGCTGCAGCAGTCGATGGGGCAGCTGATCAACTCGCTGCTGACCATCATCGGCGTGCTCGCCATGATGTTCTGGGTGTCGTGGATCCTGGCGCTCGTCGCCCTGGTGACGGTGCCGCTGTCGCTGTACGTGGCGACGTACGTCGGCAAGCGGTCGCAGCCGCACTTCGTGCAGCAGTGGCGCTCCACCGGCACGCTCAACGCGCACATCGAGGAGATGTACACCGGGCACACCCTGGTGAAGGTGTTCGGGCGGCAGGACGAGTCGGCGCAGCAGTTCGCCGAGCAGAACGAGGCGCTGTACGAGGCCGGGTTCAGGGCCCAGTTCAACAGCGGCGTCATGCAGCCGCTGATGATGTTCGTGTCCAACCTGAACTACGTGCTGGTGGCCGTCGTCGGCGGGCTGCGGGTGGCTTCGGGATCGCTGTCGATCGGCGATGTGCAGGCGTTCATCCAGTACTCGCGGCAGTTCTCGATGCCGCTGACGCAGATCGCGTCCATGGCGAACCTGGTGCAGTCCGGTGTGGCGTCGGCCGAGCGGATCTTCGAACTCCTCGACGCGGAGGAGCAGTCGGCGGACCCGGTGCCCGGGGTGCGGCCGGAGGAACTGCGCGGGCGGGTCGCGCTGGAGGGCGTGTCCTTCCGCTACGACCCGGAGAAGCCGCTGATCGAGGACCTCACGCTGACCGTGGAGCCGGGGCAGACGGTGGCGATCGTCGGCCCGACCGGCGCGGGCAAGACCACGCTGGTGAACCTGCTGATGCGGTTCTACGAGGTGTCCGGCGGGCGGATCACGCTCGACGGGGTCGACATAGCGACGATGTCCCGGGACGAACTGCGCGCCGGGATCGGCATGGTGCTCCAGGACACCTGGCTGTTCGGCGGCACCATCGCGGAGAACATCGCCTACGGCGCGGCCCGGAAGGTCACCCGCGGCGAGATCGAGGAGGCGGCGCGGGCGGCCCACGCCGACCGGTTCATCCGCACCCTGCCCGACGGCTACGACACCGTGATCGACGACGAGGGCTCGGGCGTCAGCGCCGGTGAGAAGCAGCTCATCACCATCGCGCGGGCGTTCCTGTCCGACCCGGTGATCCTGGTGCTCGACGAGGCGACCAGCTCCGTCGACACCCGCACCGAGGTGCTGATCCAGAAGGCGATGGCCAAGCTGGCGCACGGGCGGACGTCGTTCGTCATCGCGCACCGGCTGTCGACCATCCGGGACGCCGACACGATCCTGGTGATGGAGAACGGGTCGATCGTCGAGCAGGGCGCGCACACCGAACTGCTGGCGGCGGACGGGGCGTACGCGCGGCTGTACAAGGCGCAGTTCGCGCAGGCGGTGGCCGAGGTGGACTGACCGGGAGGGGCCGCCCGGCCGGGCGGC
>NZ_MUND01000408.1 GCF_002154375.1 Streptomyces glaucescens
TTCATCCCGGCCGCGCGGCCGTCAGGCGGCGGAGCCCAGGAGCAGCCGGGCCGCCTCCCGCGCCTCGGCGGCCGGCGCGCTGCTCCGGGTGACGCCGGCGGTGACCATGGCGCCCTCGGCCAGCAGGAACAGCGGCCCGGTGAGCGCGGCGGGCAGTCCCGCGTCCGCGACCAGGCCGGCGAGGTAGTCCCGGAACGCCTCCTTGTGCGCCCGCACGCGCTCCGCCACCCCCGGCGCGGTGGCCCCCAGCTCGCCGTACGCGTTGATCCACGCGCAGCCCCGGAAGCCGGGCTCGGCGAACCAGCCCTCCAGCCAGTCGAACACCGCCAGCAGGCGCCGCCGAGGGTCCGCGTGCCCCGCGACGTGCGCGGCGAGCCGTCCGCGCCAGCGCTCGTCGCGCCGGTCCAGATACGCCTCGACCAGATGCTCCTTGGCGGGGAACAACTGGTACAGCCGCTTGAGCGAGAGCCCTGACGCGGTGCGGACGGCGTCCATGCCGACCGCCTGCACGCCCCGCCCGTAGAAGAGGTCCTCCGCCGCGTCCAACGCCCGCTCGCGGGCCACCGCGCTGTCCATGAACCGCCTGCCCTGCCCTCTCTTGACGCGAGAACGATCGTTCTCCTACCGTAGCAGCCCAGTCGGAGAACGATCGTTCTCCAGTGTCGGAGGGAGCCGACCGTGACCGCCCGTCCACCCCTGCCCCCGTTCACCCGCGAGACCGCCGCGCAGAAGGTGCAGGCCGCCGAGGACGCCTGGAACACCCGCGACCCCCGCAAGGTCGCGCTCGCGTACTCCGAGGACTCGGTGTGGCGCAACCGCGACACCTTCCTCACCGGCCGCGCCGAGATCATCGGCTTCCTGACCGCCAAGTGGGCCCGGGAGGAGGAGTACGCCCTGCGCAAGGACCTGTGGGCCTTCGACGGCAACCGCATCGCGGTCCGCTTCCAGTACGAGTCACGGGACGCCCACGGCCGGTGGTGGCGGTCGTACGGCAACGAACTGTGGGAGTTCGACGGGCGCGGGCTCATGACCCGGCGCGAGGCCAGCATCGACGACGTGCCCATCGAGGAGGGGGAGCGGCGCATCCACGGCCCGCGTCCCGAGGCCGAGCGCGGGCGGACCTTCCCGCTTCAGTAGGGTGCCCGGGTGACTCAACAGGCCGGCAAGCCCTTCCTCTACGTCGTCGTCTGCGCCGCCGGGATCGCCGCGGACGTCGGCGAACTCATCGGCGCCGCCCAGCGGCGGGGCTGGGAGGTCGGCGTCATCGCCACCCCCGTCGCCATGAACGGCTTCTTCGACACCGCCGCCGTCGAGACCCAGACCGGCCGCCCCGTCCGGTCCGCCTGGCGCACTCCGGGGGACCCGCGCCCCTTTCCGCCCCCGGACGCCGTCGTCGTCGCGCCCGCCACCTTCAACACCGTCAACAAGTGGGCGGCGGGCCTCGCCGACACCCTCGCCGTGGCCACCCTCTGCGAGGCCAGTGGCCTCGGCGTGCCCGTCGCCGCCCTGCCCTGCGTCGCCGACGCCCTGGCCGCCCACCCCGCCTACCAGGAGAGCCTGATCCGGCTGCGCGGCATGGGCGTCCGCTTCGGCGAGCCGTACTCCGGCGAGAACCGGGACACGGCCGGATTCCCGTGGGAGCGGGGCCTCGACCTCGTGTCCCGCTAGGCCGTGTCCGCGAAACAGCCTAGGCGCGCCGGGCGCGCGGCCCCGGACGTCCACCGGTGCCGGGAACCGGACGGCGGGGGAGCCAACTGGCAGCAGAGACGGGGAACGCTGCCACGCTAGGAAGCTCGTGCGTCGTGGCTCTCGCGATTGGCAAGGACTTGTTCCATGTGTGTCTGGGCCCACTGCCTGAGCCCGCGTGTCAGGTGGTGGAGCGAGAGGCCGAGGCCGGTCAGCTCGTAGGTGACGGTGAGGGGGACCGTGGGCGTCACGGTGCGGATGAGCAAGCCGTCGCGTTCGAGAGCCCGTAGGGTCTGGGTCAACATCTTCTGGCTGACTCCAGCCAGTAGCCGGGCCAGCTCGGAGTAGCGCATCGCCTTCGGGGCGTGCGATGCGCCGGACGGTGCGGGGGCGTCACCGCCCAGTGCGCACAGGATCAGGACGACCCACTTGTCCGAGATCCGGTCCAGGAGCTGACGGCTTGGGCACACCGCCAGGAACGCGTTGTACTCCGCCTTGGCCTGTGCCTTCTTGCCGGCCTTCGTCGTCACTGATCCCGCCTCCCACCTTCTGGAGTGTTACGCACTTCAAAGTGCCTACTTCCCGACAGGAAGTTCCTTTCCGAGAGTGGTGCACGGGGGCTGGAGACACCACCCCCTTGCATGAAGTGAAAGGCACCGCGATGAACACGCCCTCCGCACCTCTTCCCGGCGGAACCTGGACGCTGGGTGACTCGTCCGTCACCCGGTTCGGCTACGGCGCGATGCAGCTCGCCGGCCCGTGGGTCATGGGGCCGCCCGCCGATCACGACGGCGCTCTGGCCGTGCTGCGCGAGGCAGTCAGCCTCGGGATCACCCACATCGACACCAGCGACGCCTACGGACCGCGCATCACGAATGAGCTGATCCGTGAAGCGCTGCACCCCTACCCGAAGCCGCTGTTCATCGCCACCAAGGTGGGCGCGACCCGCGACGCGCAGGGCGGCTGGCCCACGGCCCGGCGTCCCGAAGACCTGCGCAAGCAGGTCCATGAAAACCTCGAATCCCTCGGCGTCGATACCCTCGACCTGGTCAACATGCGCATGGGCGACGCCCAGGGTCCGCAGGCCGGCTCGATCGCCGAAGCATTCGAGACGCTCGTCGACCTCCAGCGAGAGGGCCTGATCCGCCACCTCGGCGTCAGCAATGTCACCGGAGAGCAGGTCGCCGAGGCGCGCAGCATCGCCCCGATCGTATGCGTGCAGAACATGTACAACCTCGCCCACCGCCACGACGACGACCTCGTAGATCATCTCGCCGCCGACGGCATCGCCTACGTGCCGTTCTTCCCCCTGGGAGGCTTCACGCCGCTACAGTCCGAGGCCCTCTCACAGGTCGCGAACCGACTGGGGGCGACGTCCATGTCGGTCGCGCTGGCCTGGCTGATCCAGCGCTCGCCGAACATCCTGCTCATCCCCGGAACTTCGTCCACCGCCCACCTGCGCGAGAACATCGCGGGCGCCGCTCTCCCCCTCTCGGACGACGATATGGCCGAACTGGACAGCATCGGCCGCTGAACAAGGTCACCGACCGAGACCGCGCTGTCGGGCGGGCCAGAGGAGGATGCCCGCGATGTGGAGGCCGGCCAGGACCGGATCCGGCCTCGTGCGGGGCCATCCTCGCGGGCGCGGGACACGCAAGCGGGCCATGTCATCGGTGCAAGCGGGTGCGTCACCGGCCGATGGCGTGGTCGCCGGGTTCGCCGGCCGGGGCCTTTTTGCGGGCCCCGGCCGCGTGTCGGTGGCCCCGCACGACAGTGGAGTTCACCGTCACGGCTTGGTATCAGCAGGGTCGTTGCCCACCTCACCCAGCCGCCCCCGGCCTGACCGCTGCCCCGGCCCGACCGGTGGAGGGTCAGTGACCGGCGCCGGCCTTGACCGCTTTCGTGGCGAAGTAGCCGGGGAGCCAGCCGGCGGTGGCTTCCGAGTGGTGCGGCGCCTCGGCGAAGCCGGTGATGGCGAAGCCCGCCGCGATCTGCCCGCCGAGCTGCTCAGTGAGCGTGTGGCTGTACTCCACCGGCGCGTCGAGGCCCCACAGCCGTTCCCGCTCGGCGGGCTCCAGGTGGGTGAGGTCGCTGTAGGGCAGGCGGTGGCGCACCACCAGCTCGCCGCGCGCCTCCAGGGACTCGGCGTCGAAGAGGTAGACGTCCGGGTTGAGGAAGCCGGACAGCAGCGTCCCGCCGGGGCGTAGCACGCGGTGGCACTCGCGCCAGACGGGCGCCAGCTCCGGGATGAACAGGTTGGAGACCGGGTGGACGACAAGGTCGAACGAGGCGTCCGGGAACGCGCTCAGGTCGCGCGCGTCGCCGAGCACGGTGCGCAGGTCGAGACCCTCCCGCGCCGCGACCGTCTCGTCCTGCGCCAGCTGGCGGGGCGAGTTGTCGAAGACGGTCACCCGCGCGCCCGCCGCGGCCAGCACCGGACCCTGCTGCCCGCCGCCGGAG
>NZ_MUND01000409.1 GCF_002154375.1 Streptomyces glaucescens
GCACACCCGTGCAGGGCCGGCGGCCGGCCCTGCACGGGTGTGCGGTGCCGGGTCGGGCACAGGGGGTGCCGATGCCGGGTCGGGCACGGTGTGCCGTGCACGGCTCCGGACCGGGAGCCGGAGCCGATCCTGAGATGCCCTCAGGCGGAGCTCGAGCGGCACTTCGAGAGGCGGGCCCGGGCGGCGGGGGCGCGGGTCCTGCGCGGTTACCGGGTGAGTGAGATCGTCGAGGGGGACGGCGGTGTGCGGGTCGAGGCCGTCGGTCCTCGCGGTGTGCCGGCTGTCTGCCTCGTCCGGTACGTGGTGGGCGCCGACGGGGCCCGCAGCACGGTGCGGGCCCGGGCGCGTATTCCCTGCGAGACCCGGGCGGCGACGGTGTCCGCGCTGACGGGGGCGGTGACGCTCACGGATCCGCACGCGCTGGCCGAGGGCTGGCAGCGGACCGCCCGCGGCTGGATCGCCTGCAAGCGCGAGCCGGGGGCAGGACGCACACCCGCACGCTCAACTGCGCCGGGGCGCACCCCGACCGGTCCGTGCCGCCGACTCTGGAGGAGCTGCGCGGGGAGGTGTCCTGGCTGGCCGGACGGGACATCGCGATGCGCGATGCGCGCTGGGTGGGCAGGTTCAGCGACTTCACCCGGCTGGCCGGCACCTTCCGTGCGGGACGTGTCTTCCTGGCGGGGGACGCGGCGCACGTGCACTTCCCGATCGGCGGGCAGGGCCTGAGCACCGGAGTGCTGGACGCGCTCAACCTGGGCTGGAAGCTGGCGCTGGCGGTGCGCGGAGCGGCGGGTGCGGGGCTGCTGGACACCTACGACGCGGAGCGCCGGCCGGTGGCCCGGCGGGTCATCGACAACACGCAGGCCCAGCTGACGCTGATGCGGCCGGGATGCGAACTCGACGCGCTGCGGACGGTGTTCGCCGGCCTGATGGCGGCCGGCCGCGAGAGCGGGCAGCGGCTCGGCAGCATGATCAGCGCCCAGGACACGGTCCTGCCGGAGCACACCGCGGGTCCCGGTCCGGCGGCAGGGACGTTCCTTGACAACGTGGTACTCGCCACGGCGGCGGGCGAGCGGGACGCGATCCAGCTGCTGCAGGAGGGCAAGCCCCTGCTGCTGCTCTTCGGTGAGGAGGACAGCGGCCACCGCGACCAGGCGCGCGCGTGGGCCGGGACCTTGAAGGTGGTCCGCGCCCGGGCCGTGCCCGGCGTGCCGTACGAGGCGGTGCTGGTACGGCCCGACGGCTACCTGGCGTGGACATCGGGCGGCTGCGGCCTTCAGGAGGCGCTGTCGGTGTACTTCGCCAAGGACGCCCCGCCCGGGCGTCCTTGACGGCGTCCCGTCCCGTCCCGGCCGGTGGTCACGGTCTCCCGGTGGTTGCGGTCAGCCGGCGGTCACGGCCGCTTCCCCTGCCTCGGCCGCTTCCAGGGCCTCGGCGTAGACCCTGGCTCCCCGGCTCTCGGAGAGGTCGAGCGAGGCGAGGATGGAGGGGGCCACCGCGCTGGGCAGCACGTGCCGCATCATCGCGGAGACCCTGCCGGGCAGGTCGCGGTACTCGCAGACGGCCTGGGACATGGACTGGATGCCGGCGAACGAGCCCACGATGACGTCGGCCGTCTCGGCGGGCACGGCGTGGGGGAGCAGTTCGCCCCGCACCTGTGCCTCCTGCAGCAGTCTGCGGCCGACCTCCGCCCAGCGCAGGAACGGACCGCTGCGGTCCAGGCCCTGCGCCATCTGGTCCATCGTCAGCCGGACCCCGGCGCGGACCATCGGGTCGGTCTGCAGGCGATGGGCGTGCAGCATCACGGCGTCCGTGATCTCCTGCACCTTGGAGATGCGGGGCGGCACCATGATCCTGTGGTCCTGCTCGGCGAGTACGGCCTGGGCCAGGTCCTCCTTCGACATGAAGTGGAAGTACAGGGCGCCCTTGGTCGTCCTCGCCTCCTTGAGGATCTGGGAGATCGTGGCCGCTTGGTACCCGTGTTCCTCGAAGATCTTGGCCGCCGCCGAAAGGATCGTCCGGCGTGTGCGGATGGCTCGGACCTGCTCAGCCACGCTGCCTCCTCCCTCCTCAGGGTCGTCGGGCGCCGAAGACTCGAAGAAACCGCCCAGTCCGTACTTTACGGCGGGTGGCCGACCCCGCTGCTGACCGGCCGGGAAAAGGGCCAGGTGACGAAGGGAACGAACCCGTGCTGCTCGTCCACCGGCGCCGCCAGGGCCGCGGGAGCGGGAGCGGCCCGCCGCGTCCCCGCCGACTCCTGGCCGGCTCGGCGGCCCGCGGCACGGCCAGGGACCGGGGACCGGGGGACGTATCCCTGCAACGGGTGCGGCGCGCACGGCCGGGGCCGTCCGGGCCGCCTTGCGCATCTGGCGGATGTCGCGGATGCGGGACGGCGGTCAGGGCTCGTGCGGTCCCGCGGTCACCGTGCAGGCGAAAACCTGGGCGCCGTCCTGGACAGCGGTCACCAGGACGGTCTCCTGCCCTGCGGGAGCGGCGCCGGGCAGCCGGCGGGCCTGGATCGCGCAGGGTGTGGCCAGCTCGGTGTAGCGCGTGAACTCGCCGGTGATGCCGAGGGGGAGATAGCGGGGGCGTCCCAGTGCCGATGCGGTGGCCTGGCGGGCCGCCTCGATCAGGACCATGCCCGGCACGTGGTCGACCGCGTGCTCGAAGAGGACGGGATGCCGGGTGTCGGTCCGCAGCAGCCAGCGGTTGTGCTCGCCGGTGGGGGACAGGACCACGTCCATGGGCGACACGCGCCCCACGCTTCGCGGGGCCGCCGCGCTGATCGGTGCGAGCCGGCGGCAGTCACGGGCGAGCACACGCGCGCCGCGCACCCGCCGGTAGACCTGCGGCGCCAGGCACGAGAAGGACCCGCCGCCCGTCGCGACGACGTCGCCGTCGCGGCGGAAGACCGCCTCCAGGCGCAGACGGGCCAGGTTCCCGCCCCGCCGCTCGATCTGCGTGCACGTGACGTCGATGCTGAGCGCCGCGGGCTCGTACCCCACCCGCAGGTGACGCGGCCGGACGGCCAGGCCGATGTCCCGGACGAGGAACCAGATGGCCCTGCGCCCCCGAGCCCTGGCAGCAGCCGCCGCGGCCGCGCTTCTGCTGTCCCTGACCACCATCCCCGCGACCGCATCCACCGCACCGCCCGCCCACCCCGGCAAGCCGGCCGGGGCGAACTGCACACCGTTCACCTCCCGCGTGCCCCCGCCGAGGACACCCCCGCCGACCAGCGCATCGCCGGCACCCTCTGCACCCCGCGCGGCACCCGCGCCGGCACCGTCCAACTGCTCGTGCACGGCGGCACCTACGACCGGGACTACTGGAGCGTGCGCGCCCGCACCGGCAGCCCCACCTACGTGGAGTCCGCCACCCGGGCCGGACACGCCACGCTGGCGTCCGACCGGCTGGGCACCGGCGCCAGCTCCGCCCCGCACAGCTCCCGCTTCACCGAGACCACCCACGAGTGGGTCACCCTCCAGCTCATCCGCACCCTCGCGACCGCGGCTACCGCAAGGTCGACCTGGTCGGCCACTCCTTCGGCGCGACGGTGGCCCGCATGGTCGCCGTCAAGCACCCCGACGCCGTCGACGGACTCATCCTCACCGGCGAGGGCGCCCCGCCCAACCTGACGGCGTTCGAGGAGATGTTCCACCTGTACATGCCCGCCGGACAGCACCCGCTGCTGGCCTGGCGCCGCCTCGACGACGGCTACCTCGCCCTGCGGACCGGCGCCAAGACCGACTGGTTCTACGACCGCCGCACCACCGAACCGCACGTCATGCTGCGCGACGAACTCACCACCGAACCCAGCGTCTACCCCACCGACCCGGCCTACGGCGACATCTCCCTCAACGGGCGAATCCGCGATCCCGTCCTCGTCGTCGTCGGCCAGAACGACAGACTCATCTGCGGCGGCCAGGGCGCCGACTGCTCCACCCCAGCCGCCCTGAAGGCCGCCGCCGCACCCCTGTACGGGCCCCAGGCCCGGCTGGAAACCCTCCTCATTCCGGCCACCGGGCACAGCCTCAACATGCACCGCACCGCGCCCGCGTGGTACGCCTATGCGCAGGACTGGACCAAGCGCCGTGTGTACGGCGGACGTTGACCGGACTGCCGAACCAGGGGGCGGAACAGAATATGGTGTGGATGTCGCGTGAGCAGGCAGGCCTGCTGGCGCAGTGCGCGGTGGTCTTCGAGGCGGGCGATCCGGCGCGCACCGGAAAGCTCGCCTTCCGCTACCCCGGCGCCCCCGCCGGCCACGACCCCGCCGCACCGTCGTCCCTCGGCGAAGTCGGCGAAGCCGGTGAAGCAGATCTGGTCACCACCGACGGCGCCACCCTCACGGTACGCCGCTGCCCCGTCCTGCGGCTGACCGTCGCCGAGGCACTGCCCGCCCTCACCCTGGCCCGCCGGCTCCACACCGAAACGACCGCCGACGCCACCGCCGGCATCACCCCCAGCCCGTCCGCCGCGTTCTGGGGCGCAGCGACCGCCCTCGGCCTGCATCTCGCCGCCCGTGAACGGCTGCTCCCCGGAGTCTCCGCCACCGGCCACGACACCTGGCGCGCCGGCCCGCTCACCCCGCAGGACATCCAGCGCATCCGCGCACTGGCCGCCGCGGCACCGGCCGAGGCGCTCGCCGTCCCCCTGCCCGTACCGCCGGGCGGCCCGCTGCTGCTGCCCGACGCCGCCACCCTGCTGCGCTCCTTCGTCGACGCGGTCGCCGACACCCTGCCGCGCACCGCCGCCGCCCCCGCCGCGGCCGGCCGCCTGGCCTTCGCCGCCGTCGAACCCCAGCACATCCCCCAACTGCGCGCCTGGGCCGAGGAGATCTCCGCCGGCATCGACTCGGGCGTACGGCTGGCCCTGCGCCTGGACCTGGTACCCGCAGGCGACGGCCAGCCGCCCGCCGTGCGCCTCGTCCCCCAGGTCTCCAGCCGGGCCGACCCGACCCTCGGCTCCGACGCCGACGAACTGTTCGCCTCGGCCGAGGCCGCCGGGCTCGGACCGCGGGCCCAGGCCGACACCGTCCTCGCCGTACGACGGGCCGCCGACATCTGGCCGCCCCTGGCCCGCCTGCTGCCGGTGCCCTCCACCCTCGAACTCACCGCCCGCGAGGTCCAGGACCTGCTCGGCGACACCACCGGCCGGCTCGCCGCCCACGACATCGAGGTGCTCTGGCCCGAAAACGCCGCCCGTTCCCTCACCACCCGCGTCGTCGTCGGCGGCGAACGCAGACCGCCCGCCGACATGCGCTCCTTCTTCGGCGGCGACGGCACCGTCGACGTGCGCTGGCAGCTCGACCTCGACGGAGCGGCCCTCACCGAACAGGAGACGGCCGAGATCGCCGCCGCCGAGCAGCCGCTGGCCCTGCTGCGCGGGAACTGGGTCCTCATCGGCTCCGACATCGCCCGCAAGGCCCGCGAACGCGACCTCAAGCCGCTCAACCCCATCGAGGCGCTCGCCGTCGCCCTCACCGGATACACCGAGATTGGCGGCAAGCAGGTACGCGTCGCGCCCAGCACCTGGCTGCTCGCCCTGCGCCGGCGCCTGACCGAACCCGACGACGGCACCGAAACGGCCGAGCAGCCCGCCGCGCTCGCGGCCACCCTGCGCGACTACCAGCTGCGCGGCCTGCGCTGGATGCACCGCCTCACCTCACTCGGCCTCGGCGGCTGCCTCGCCGACGACATGGGCCTGGGCAAGACCATCCAGCTGATCTCGCTGCACCTGCTGCGCCAGGAGCAGCCCGACAGCGCCGGCCCCACCCTCGTCGTCTGCCCCGCCTCCCTGCTGGGCAACTGGCAGCGCGAGGTCGGCAGGTTCGCCCCCGGTACACCCGTCCGCCGCTACCACGGCCCCGGCCGCACCCTGGCCGGCGCCGACTCCGGCTTCGTCCTGACCACCTACGGCACCATGCGCCTGGACGCCGAGCGGCTCGGCGCACACCGCTGGAGCATGGTCGTCGCCGACGAGGCCCAGCACGTCAAGAACCCGCACTCCAGCACCGCGAAGGCGCTGCGGCTCATCCCCGCCGACGCCAGGATCGCCCTGACCGGCACCCCGGTCGAGAACAACCTCTCCGAACTCTGGGCCGTCCTGGACTGGACCACCCCCGGACTCCTCGGCAGCCACGGCCACTTCCGCAGCCGCTGGATCGCCGCCATCGAAGCCGAACACAAGGAACGCGCCGAGTTCGGACCACCCCCGGGCGAGGAGGGGGAGTACGGCTCCACCGCACAGCGACTGGCCGAACTGGTCCGCCCGTTCCTCCTGCGCCGCAAGAAGTCGGACCCCGGCATCGCCCCCGAACTCCCGCCCAAGACCGAGACGGACCGCCCGGTCCCCCTCACCCCCGAACAGCGCACCCTGTACGAGACCCACGTCCGCGAGATCATGGCGCAGATCAAGGCCACCGAGGGCATCGCCCGAAGCGGTCTGGTGCTCAAGCTGCTCACCGGCCTGAAGCAGATCTGCAACCACCCCGCACAGTTCCTCAAGGAGACCGACGGCACCCGGCTGGCCGGCCGTTCCGGCAAGCTGGAACTCCTCGACGAACTGCTGGACACCATCACCTCCGAGGACGGAGCCGCCCTGGTCTTCACCCAGTACGTCACCATGGCGCGGCTGCTGGAGGCCCACCTGCGCGAGCGCGGCGTCCCCACGCTGCTGCTCCACGGAGGCACCCCGGTGCCACGCCGCGAGGAGATGGTCCGCCGGTTCCAGGACGGGGAGGTGCCCGTCTTCCTGCTTTCCCTCAAGGCCGCCGGCACCGGACTCAACCTCACCCGCGCCGACCACGTCGTGCACTACGACCGCTGGTGGAACCCGGCGGTCGAGGCCCAGGCCACCGACCGCGCCTACCGCATCGGCCAGACCCGCACCGTCCAGGTGCACCGGATGATCGCCGAGGGCACCGTCGAGGACCGCATCGCCGCCCTGCTCGAAGCGAAGAAGAACCTGGCGGACGCCGTACTGGGCTCCGGGGAGCAGGCACTGACCGAACTGACCAACGACGAGCTGGCCAACCTGGTCGAGCTGAGGAGCGCGGGATGAGCGGGGACGAGACGGGCGCACGGGGCTTCCCGGCCTTCGCCGCACGACGGGGCAGCCGGGCACGCGGCCAGTCCTGGTGGGGCAAGGCCTGGGCCGACGCACTGGAGGACACCTCCCTGGAGGAGGACGCGCTGAAGAAGGGCCGGGCCTACGCGCGCACCGGCCGGCTCGGACCGATCACGGTCAGCCCCGGACGCATCTCCACCACCGGCTACGAAGACGACACCCCCTTCAAGACGGTGCTCACCCTGGAGCAACTCGACGAGGACGACTGGGAGTCGCTCTGGGAGAAGACCGCCGAACGGCCGGATGTGGTCGAGGAACTCCTCGCCGGTGAACTGCCCCCCGACCTGCTGGAAGCCGCCGAGGACGCACGGGTGCGGCTGCTGCCCGGCTACGGCGACCTGGAGGCGGACTGCGACTGCGACGCCTTCGACCACCCCTGCAAGCACGCGGCCGCGCTCTGCTACCAGGCGTCCTGGCTGCTGGACGAGGACGCGATGCTGCTGCTCCTGCTGCGGGGGCGCGGCGCGCAGGAGGCACAGGAGGAACTCCGGTCCGTCCTGCTGATGCAGGCGATCATCGGCGGCCTCGGGGACGAGGACGAGGACGAGGACGAGGACGACGCCGACGACGGCGCGGCGAACGACGAAGCGCAGCAGGAGGAGACGCGGGCCGCCGCCGTGCAGCTGCCGGACGGCACCCCCGCCGAGGAGGTGTTCGGCCGTGCGCCGGCGCCGCTCCCCGAGCTGCCGCCGCTGCCCGGACCGCCCCCCGGGCAGGACGCCTCCGCCACCGGGGTGGGAGCCGACCCCTTGGAGCAGCTGGTCACCACCGCGGCCGTGCGCGCCCGTGAACTGCTCGCCTACACCCACGGTTTCACCGCCGAGCCGTCGGCGCCGCTCGACCTGTGGCGGGACTGCGTACGGATCGCGGCGACCCGGCCCGGCGCGCAGGTCCTGGCCCGCCTGCGGGAGGCCTGCGGCAGCCCGCAGCAGCTGGACCGCGCCGCCGAGGCGTGGCGGCTGGGCGGCAGCGCCGGGCTGGACGTGCTGGAGGAGGCCTGGACGCCGCCGCAAGCGGACATCGCCCGGGCCCGCACCGCGCTCACCGCGGGCTGGGAGCACAACGAGCTCCCCGAGCTGGAGGTGCGCGACAACCGCTGGACGCTGGCCGGCACAGGGCTTCAGCTCCGCTACGGCCGCGACGGCCGCTGGTACCCGTACCGGCAGCAGGACGGCCGGTGGTGGCCGGCCGCCGCACCGCACCACGACCCGGCCGAGGTCCTCGCCGAGCTGCTCGACGGCTGAACCGGCGGGCCCCGGACGGACGAGGGTCCGTCCCGGGCCCGCACGCTACAGGTCCACCACGATCCGGCCGCCGCGGGCCCGCGAGACGCACGGGTACATCACGTCCGTACGCCCGCGCTCGGCGGGGGAGAGCACGTGGTCGCGGTGGTCGGGGGTACCCTGCAGCACGCGCAGCACGCGCAGCACGCAGCTGCCGCACAGGCCGTCCTCGCAGGAGGCGGTGAGTGCGGGTGCCTCCTGCCGGAGGGCGTCCAGCGCCGACTGGTCGGCCCGCACGCCCACCACCGCACCGGTGCTGCCGAGTTCGACCTCGAACGGCAGGTTCTCGCCCGCGGCCGCATCCGCGGCAGCCGCGAACCGCTCCAGGTGCAGCACCCCTTGGGGACAGGCGGTGTCCATCAGCTCCTCGACGGCCCGCATCAGCCCGTCCGGGCCGCAGCAGAACACCGCCGTGCCCGCCGGTGCCGCCCACAGGTACGCGGCGAGGTCGGGACGGCCGGTCACATCGCGCGGGTACACGAAGACCCGCTCCGGGCCGTAGCGCTCCAGCCGTGGCAGGAACGCCATGGAGGCGCGGCTGTGGCCCACGTACAGCAGCCGCCAGGGGGTGCCCCGCCGCCTGGCCTCCTCGATCATGGGCAGGAAGGGGACGATCCCGATGCCGCCCGCCACGAACAGGAAGGCGGGGGCGCCGGCCAGCGGGAAGTGGTTGCGCGGACCGCGCACGGTGACGCGGTCGCCCACGGACAGGCCGTGGACCTCGACCGAGCCGCCCCTGCCCTGCGGGTCCTGCAGCACCGCCACGTGATACGCCGAGCCGTCCGTGGGGTCGCCGTGCAGCGAGTACTGGCGCACCTTCCCCGAGGGCAGGACGAGGTCGATGTGCGCGCCCGGCCGCCACGGCTCGGTGGCCACCCCGGAGACGGGAACCAGCCGCAGGCCCACGACGCCCTCGGCCGGCCGGTCGACGGCCTCGACGGTCACCTGGACGTCACCGGCCCGGACCGGGCCGGCCCTCGGCCCGAGCCGGAGCCGGGGCCGGAGGACGGGGCAGGAGCAGCCGCGAGTGCCTGCGCGTACCGGCGCCCCCGGCGGGTACGCCCCCAAGGCTTGTAGACCGAGATGACGCCCACGAACACCAGCACACCGAAGACCGGCGGCACGGTCCAGGCGAGCAGCGTCCCCTCCGGGCCGGGCCGGTGGACGCCGTTCTCGGCCGCGGCCGCCTTCTCGGCGGCGGTCAGCACCAGCGGATGGGTGTACACCCAGGCGAACGCCGCGCTGCCCAGGCTGAGGACCCACTTCACCAGCAGCCACCAGTGGCGCAGCAGGCCCCACGGCGTCCCGCATCCCAGCAGCACGCCGGTGACCCCGCAGACCAGGCTGACCAGCGAGACGGTGCTCTCGTCGAAGATGCACATCGCGTAGTACGCGCCCTCGGCCACCCCGGGGCCCGAGGTGAGGTAGCCGATGAGCGCGAGCGTGGCCATCGACAGGGACAGGTCCAGCCAGCCGACCGACGACAGGATGTGCAGGGCGAGGGTCGGCTTCCGCCCCCTGGTACACAGCCGGAACGGCGCGCGTGCCGCCGCGGCCGGGGGCCCGGGCGGCGGCTCCTCCTTCCCGAACGCTTCTTCGGGCTCGCCGACGCTGGATGAGGGCCGGTGCCGGGTGGGGGTTGCCAAGGCTGCCTCGCTTTCGTCTCGCGTTCCGTGCCGGTTGTGCGCCTCGCGCACCTTCCGCCGGGCGGCCGGTGCGCGCGACGGCCTTCCCACCGTCGCGACCGTCACTGGAGTCCTGCTCGCGCGCACGTCGACAGGCGTCGCCCGCCGCGGCCGTCGTCCGGCCGTCAGACCGCGGGCACGGGGATGCCCTCGAGGTACGCCGCGAAGGACCGCAGCCCCGGATGCACGGCCCGCAGCGCCTTGATGTCCGCCTGGTACCCGTGACCCTGGAACCACTCGAACATCAGGACGATGTCAAGGGGCGTTGGGGATGTACGGGTTGTTCGCCACCGCGTCCAGCGGCAGCTCCTCGAACCGGGCCGGCAGCCCCGAGCGGGCCGAGAACGCCTCCGCGATCTGCGTCGCGGTCAGGGCATCGCCCGCGATCTCCACCGCCCGCCCCACGTACGCCTCCGGCCGGTCGAAGGCCTCGGCGGCGAACCAGCCGATGTCGTCGACCGCGATGAACTGCACCCGGGTGTCGGGCTTCAGCGCCAGCCGCACCACCAGCGTGCCGTCCACCCGCTCAGGCCCGTGGGCGGCGAAATCGTCCATGAAGAACGTCGGGCGCAGCACCGTCAGCGGCCCACCCGTGCCCTCCAGGTACCGCTCGATGCCCCGCTTGGAGTCGAAGTGCGGGACCCCGCTCTCCCGCTCCGCGCCACCCACCGACGTGTACACCACATGACCGGTCCCCACCGCCTTCGCGGCCGCGCGAGCGCCCGGCCCTGGCGGACCTCGCCACCCAGCCCGGCCGGGGTCATGAAGTTCTGCACGCGAACAGGCCGTGGAAACCCTCCAGCGCCGACCGCAGCGAGGACTCGTCGTCCAGGTCGCCGCGGACCAGCTCCACGCCCAGGTCCGCGAGCGCCCGCGCCCGCTGTGAGGCCGGGTCCCGCACCGGCGCCGCCACCGGCCGGCCGCGGCGGACCAGCTCCCGGGCCACCGCCCCGCCCTGCAGACCGGTCGCCCCGGTCGCCAGGATCCTGCTCATCTGACCATCCCCTTCGGATGCGTATCGCCGGAACTGCTCAGCCGAACAGGGCCGCGTTCTCCACGGCCCACCGGCGCTAGGGGCGCGGCTCGCACCCGGTGAGGTCTCGCACCGCACCGGTGGGCCAGGCCCACGGCACCCCGGGGCTGCGCAGGGCCGCCCCGTTGGTCTCGGCGGCCGGGCGGTCCCCGGTGATCCTGGTGAACACCTCCACCACCTCCTCGGGCGGCGCCACCGAGAACTCCAGCTCCCGTCCCAGCACGTCGCCCAGGATCCGGGCCTGCTCCTCGAAGGTCAGCGTCTCCGGACCGGTGAGCAGGTACGACTTGCCGAGGTGGCCGTCCCGCGTGAGCGCGACCACCGCGACCGAGGCGATGTCGTACTCGTCGATCGGAGCACCGGGGTTGTTGCCGATCCAGCAGCGCACCGAGCCGGTCTCACGGACCGCAGGGATCCACCAGGAGGTGTTGGCGTGGAACGGGCCCGGCCGCAGGAACGTCCACGGCACCCCGGACTCCTCGATCACCACCTCGGCCGCCCGGTGCTCCTGCGCGATGCCGTGCGGCATCGGGTGCTCGACGCCGGCGGAGGACAGCAGCACGATCCGGGAGGTGCCGGCCGCGCGGGCGGCGGCCGCCACGTTTGCCGCCTCACCGCCGACGTCGCCGGACAGCACCACCAGGGCTGCCGTGACCCCGTCGAAGGCGGCCGCGAGCGAGACGGGGTCGGCGGGGCTGCCCGCCACCACCTCCACACCCTGGGGCAGGCCCGCCTCCTGCGGGCTGCGGCTCAGCGCGCGGACCGGGTGGCCCAGCGCGAGCAGCTGGTCGACGGCCTCACGGCCGACCTTGCCGGTGGCTCCGGTGACCAGGAACACGGCTCAGTCCCTCCAGCCGCGCGGCTGCGGCCACGGAGAGCCGAGCTGCCGGTACGTGCCCTGGTAGTCCGGCCAGTCCCGGTGGTCGCGGATCTTGCCGTCGACGAAGCGGATCAGGTGGATCTGCTCGCCGGAGAAGACCCGGGCCGGTAGCGGCCATGCCGACGAGGTCGCCCACGTGGCGGCCGTACAGGACGAGATAGGCGCGCACCCACTCCCCGCGCTCCTCCAGCTGCACCTCCTCCAGCCGGGCCTCCTCCGAGAACGTCATCCGCAGCCACTTGACGGCCATGGCGAAGGAATCGGGACCGCGCAGGTCCATGTGCTCCATCGAGGCCGGATTGAGGTAGTCCGGGTGGATGTACTCCGCCACGTCGTCGGTGTTCCCCGTGTTGTACGCCTGGATCATCCGGCGCACGGCATCTGTCTGACCGCTCATCTCATTCCTTTCGTAAAAAGTCTTCAGCCCCCGGGCCTTTCGCAATCTTCAGGGGGCGGGAAGCCGCCCCGACAACCGCCAGGAATATCCCGGAAAGCAATTCGACGGAGCGTGCAGCAGGAATCGAGTGAATGTCGAGCAAGGCTCCGCGGCCGCGCCACGGAGGCCTTCCCTCAAGCGCCGCTCGGCCAGCCTTCGAGCGCGCCGGGAAAAAGTCGGACGCATCCATGCCCTTGACGGAGGTAGACCCATGACGACACAGACCAGCACGGTGGCCCTCGTCACCGGCGGCACCAGCGGGATCGGACTGGCCGTGGTGCGCGACCTCGCCCGCCGCGGTCACCGGGTCTTCCTCTGCGCCCGGACCGAGCAGCAGGCCAAGGAGACGGTGACGGACCTGCTCGACGAGGGCCTGGAAGCGGCCGGCGCCGTCGCCGACGTCCGCGACCCCGACTCGGTCAAGGCCCTCGTCGCGGCCGCCGTCGAAGCCTTCGGCCCGATCGGCATCCTCGTCAACAACGCCGGCCGCAGCGGCGGCGGCCCCACCGCCGACCTCACCGACGAACTGTGGGACGACGTCATCGCCACCAACCTCACCAGCGTCTTCCGGCTGACCCGAGAGGTCCTCAGGAACGGCGGCATGCAGGACCGCGGCCGGGGCCGGATCATCAACATCGCCTCCACCGCGGGCAAGCAGGGCGTCGTCCTCGGCGCCCCCTACTCCGCCTCCAAGCACGGCGTCGTCGGCTTCATCAAGGCCCTCGGCAACGAACTCGCCCCCACCGGGATCACCGTCAACGCCGTCTGCCCGGG
>NZ_MUND01000041.1 GCF_002154375.1 Streptomyces glaucescens
GGCCTGCTCCGCCACGCCGCCGACAACCTGGGCCTGAAGGAGGCCTACGGCATGGTCGGCGCCGACAACACCGCCAGCCTGGCCATGTGCCGCCGCCTCGGCTTCCGGCACGTGCGGGACGTGACCGGCGACGACGGCACCGTCACCAGACTGCTGGTGATCCCGACGACGGCCCCGCCCGGGAGTGGTGACGGGACGGAGACGGCTCAGGCGGTGGGCTGACGCCACCACGAAGCCGGAGGAGGGGCGGCCACCTGCCAGGTGGCCGCCCACGCTGTTCTACAGACTCAGGTAGAAGCGCACGGTCGTACCGGCATCACCGGTGTGCACCCGCACCAGGTCGGTCACATAGTGGACCAGCATCAGGCCCCGGCCGCCGATCTGCCCCGGCCTCGGTGGCCTACGGCCGGCCAGAGGGTCGGACAGCCGTCCCGCGTCCCGGACTTCGCACACCAGGTGCCCCGCCTCGGCCCAGACCGCCAGCGTCCCGTTGCCTCCGCCGTGCAGCACGCTGTTGGTCGTCAGCTCGGCCGCCGCGAGTTCCATGTCCTGCAGCCGCCGCCCCGCAACGCCCAGCCGCTCGGCCTGAGCGACCGCGAACCGGCGGACCGCCGGGAGGTCCTGGCTGCCGAAGGAGACGACGGCGGCCTCCGGCGACGCCGGCAGCGCCTCGTTGTAGCGGGCGACGACCGCTTCCCAGTCATAGGCGTGACTGGTCTCCTCACGGTCGCCGTCGATGAGGGTGGGGTGGGTGATCCGCGCGTCGGCGATCACCTGCGGATCCAGACGCGCCTCGTCGTACGGACACAGGATCGTCACCGCACGGCCCTCGAAGGCGACGTTGATGAGCGCCTCGTGCTGTGCGCACGCCGGGTACTCCACCGCGCTGCGCCCGGCCCAGATCGGCTCGCCGATGATCCGCACCCGCCCGCCGGGGTGGGCGTCGGCGAAGCCGCGCAGGACCCGGGGAATGATCCGTCCCGGGTTGCGGCCGACGTCGGTCATGTCCAGGAAGAGGATGCCGTCGCCGTCCGTGCCCAGCCCGGCCCTGATCAGTTCCAGGTTGGGTCCCGGGACCGCCACGGCCATCGGCTCACCGGCGGCCAGACCCGCCCGCAGGAACGCAACCGTCTGCCGCGTGTACTCCTCCTCGCCGCGGTAGAACAGCGCGGGGTGCACGAAGGCGTCGTCGGGGGTCATCGTGCTCATCGCGGCGTCACCTCGATCTGGGGCAGGCTCGGCCAGAACATCTCCAGCACACGTGGAAGGTGTGGCGGCGGATGCTCCACCACCACCCGGCCCTCGGGCAGGCCCAGGGCGGTCACCGCCAGCGCCGTCACCCCTGCCACGTCCACGAAGGCCACATCCGACAGCTCCAGATAGGACACACCCGAGTGCTGCCCGGCCAGCCTGGACAGGGCCTCCTCCCAGTACGGGCGGGTGGTCTCGCTGATCTCGCCACTGGCTCGTATCCCGCATCGACCGGGCAACGGGCTCACCTCCAACGCGGCCCTCCCCGGCGACGCCGGAGCCGGCTCGCCACTTACATGCGGGTCACCCATTGCTGGACTCCTCCACCATCCGCCGGCCGTCCGCCGACACGCCGCGGCCCGCCGGGCGGGCGAGTCCACGTCTTAGATCCGACAGCCTATAGCCGCGCCGGCCGCGGACGACGAGGCCTCCGGGTACGGAGCGGCGCCCTCCTCGCGGCAAAGTGACCTTCATCACGACAGAGGGGCCCGCAACAGGGGCGCACCCCCCGCAGAGGGCCATATCTGTGCTCGCGAAATGAGAATTAGCTGCCGGGCCCGGTGAGTATTCCCCGGCGACCGGACAAGGTGAAATCATCGCCCGTGCAGCGCCGATCGCATCGTGCTACTGTCGATCTCAGTTGCAGGTGTGGTTGCCAGAAGGTTCATTCCCGACGGGTTAATCATCACGGCGACACGGAATTCGCACAGGGCGAATTCCTGATTCCGCCTCCCGAAGGAGAATTCAAAATGGCTACTGGCACCGTGAAGTGGTTCAACGCGGAAAAGGGCTTCGGCTTCATCGAGCAGGACGGCGGCGGCCCCGACGTCTTCGCCCACTACTCGAACATCGCCACCCAGGGCTTCCGCGAGCTGCTCGAAGGCCAGAAGGTGTCGTTCGACATCGCGCAGGGCCAGAAGGGCCCGACGGCCGAGAACATCGTTCCCGCCTGACGCCACCGGCGCTGACGCGTACTTCGCAGCTGGGGCCCGCACCTCTGGGGTGCGGGCCCCAGCTCGCTGCGTTTCCGGGCGCGCGGCGGGAAAGCGCAAGCCCCTCTCCGGCCGGTGGCTCATTTCCCGCCGGTCCGATTCGCCCCACATCATTCTTGGCTCGTCTCAAGATTCTCTGCGCCGCTCATCTGCTGCGGGAATTCCTTGCCACGCGCCGCATCAAGGAAGGCTCCGCATGAAGCGCACCCACACCTCTCGAACCTACGACCGCGCCGCAGGAGGCGCCGGTTCCAGCCGCTCCGGCGGCCCGCGCCGCTCCTCGGGCTACGGACGCCGACCGGCCGGGCGGGCCGTACAGGGCGAGTTCGCGCCGCCGAAGACGATCACGCCCGCACTGCCCCCGGCCGAGTCGTTCGCCGACCTCTCCATGCCCGAGCGGTTGCTGGTCACGCTCGGCCACGAGGGCGTGACCGTGCCGTTCCCGATCCAGGCGGCGACCCTGCCGAACTCCCTGGCCGGTCGTGACGTACTCGGCCGCGGCCGCACCGGCTCGGGCAAGACCCTGGCCTTCGGCCTCGCCCTGCTGGCCCGCACCGCGGGGCGGCGTGCCGAGCCGCGGCAGCCGCTCGCCCTCGTGCTCGTCCCGACCCGTGAGCTCGCCCAGCAGGTCACCGACGCGCTCACGCCGTACGCCCGCTCGGTGAGCCTGCGGCTGGCCACCGTCGTCGGCGGGATGTCCATCGGCAGGCAGACCGGCGCGCTCCGCGCCGGTGCCGAGGTGGTCGTCGCGACGCCCGGGCGGCTCAAGGACCTCATCGACCGGGGCGCGTGCCGCCTCGACGAGGTGGAAATCACGGTCCTCGACGAGGCCGACCAGATGGCCGACATGGGCTTCATGCCGCAGGTCACCGCCCTGCTCGACCAGGTGCGTGCCGACGGGCAGCGGATGCTGTTCTCGGCCACCCTGGACCGCAACGTCGACCTGCTGGTCCGCCGTTACCTGACGGACCCGGTGGTCCATTCCGTCGACCCCTCGGCGGGCGCGGTCACCACCATGGAGCACCACGTCCTGCATGTGCACGACGCGGACAAGCACCGGACGACCACCGAGATCGCGGCACGAGACGGTCGAGTGATCATGTTCCTCGACACCAAGCACGCGGTGGACCGGCTGACCAAGCACCTGCTGAGCAGCGGCGTCCGTGCCGCGGCCCTGCACGGTGGCAAGTCACAGCCGCAGCGCACGCGCACCCTCGCCCAGTTCAAGCGCGGGGATGTGACGGTACTCGTGGCGACCAACGTCGCTGCGCGCGGGATCCACGTCGACAACCTCGACCTGGTCGTCAACGTCGACCCGCCCACCGACCACAAGGACTACCTGCACCGCGGTGGCCGTACGGCCCGAGCCGGCGAGTCCGGCAGCGTCGTCACCCTGGTGACCCCCGACCAGCGTCGCGGCATGAGCCGGCTGATGGCCACGGCGGGCATCACCCCCCGGATCACCCCGGTGCGTTCCGGCGAGGCGGAGCTGAGCCGTATCACGGGTGCCCAGGCCCCTACCGGTGTCCCGGTCGTCATCACCACGCCGGTCGTGGAAGGCCCCCGCAGCGCGTCTCCCGCGTCCCGCAGCCGTCGAGGTCGCCGAGGGCAGGCGCGCCAGGGCCGGCCCGTCGGTGAGGCGGCGCGCAGGGCACCGGGGCGGACCGGCTTCGGCTCCGCAGCCTAGGCCGTGTCCGCAAAGTCCCGTCTGCCCCGCGACGCCTGGCACGCACTCTCGCCGCGCCGGGCGAAGCCCCAAGTACATCCAGTACGAGGGACTCCGCCCGGCGCGCCGAGAGCACGCACCAGACGCCGCGGGGCCCGCCCTTCGGGCGGACGACGGGACTTTGCGG
>NZ_MUND01000410.1 GCF_002154375.1 Streptomyces glaucescens
GGGTCGACCCGGGTCTCGTCGATGACCGGCGGGGCCGGGCGCGGGGGCTTCGGCATGATCGCGGCCTCGGAGTGGCCGCCGCAGCCGTAGGCCAGGGAGACCACGCGGCCGTCCGCCGGGGAGAACTCGTTCGCGCAGACGCCGAAGGCCTGGCCGAGGGAGCCGCCGATGCGGAGCAGGAAGCCGCAGCTGACGCAGGCGGCGGGGGCCGCCTGGGCCATGGGGGTCTTCGGGCCGAACGCCTCCTCCCAGCGGTCGGCGGCGGTGTGCAGGCCGTAGCGGGACAGGACGCGGGCGCGGCGCAGGCCGAGTTCCTCGGCGATCGCGGCGATGGTGCCGCGGGCGGGCGCCTGGGGGAGGTGCGCGGGTGTGGCGGCCGTCACCTCCACGTCCTCGGCCTCGACCAGCTCGGCCATGTCCACGGAGACGGGGGAGTTCGGCGGCGGCTCGTCCTCACCGGTGTAGCCGGGCTCCAGGCGCAGGTCGTCGGCGTCGGTGGGCAGAAGGTCGCCGGGGCCCATGTCGCCGGGGCGCAGGCGTTCGCTCCACGGCACCCATTCGGGGGCGAGGACGGCGTCGGGGCCGGGGAGGAGGACGGCCTCGTCGACCGTGACGAGCTTGGCGCGGGAGGCGCGGGCGACCGTGACGGCCCAGCGCCAGCCGCGGTAGCCCAGCTCCTTGCACTCGAAGAAGTGCGTGACAACACGGTCACCCTCGGAGACCAGTCCCGCGTGCTCGCCGACGACCCCGGGCGCGGCGGCCTCCTCGGCGGCGGCGCGGGCGAGGTCGACTGCCTCGGCGCACAGGCGGTCGGGGGTGCGGCTTCGCGTTGTCGCTGCGCTCACAGGTATCGCTTCTCTCCTACGCCGTCTTACGGGTGCGCCTTGCCTTGAGGCGGTGGGGGCGGCGGACGGAGCGGACCTGGGGGCCGCGTCGACGTCCGTGTCCTCACGCTCTCGGGCACACCTACGTCATCCATTCTGCGGGATGCCGGTGAGGCGCGCGGCCGAGAACGTTCGCCACGGCGCGCTACGCACGCTACCTGTTCCCGTGCACTTGGCCTACACCGCCGCCCGTCCTGACCCGGTCGAGTTCGTCGTCTTCCGTGTTGTACCCCCATTACTCCGGCCGTTCTCAGGGCACTATGACGGGGTGGCAGCCGCGAGGACGCCCGAGGGCCCGGCCGGGACCGGTGGGGCCAAGGGGAGCAGCCGACGCAGCGGAACGGGCCGGACGGGCGGACCGCTCCGCGCGGTCGGGCGTGCCCTGCATCTGCCGGTGACCGGGACCGCGCGCGGTATCCGGAAGGCGACGCACGCGCACGGCGCGGGCGAGTCGGGGCTGGGCAAGCTGATCGAGCTGCACGCGGTGAACGGCGCCGGGGACGTCATGATCACCGTGGCTCTCGCGTCCACCGTGTTCTTCTCGGTGCCGACCGACGAGGCGCGCGGGCGGGTCGCGCTGTACCTGGCGATCACGATGGCGCCGTTCACGCTGCTCGCGCCGGTGATCGGGCCGCTGCTCGACCGGGTTCCGCACGGCCGCCGGGCCGCCATGGCGTCCGCGATGCTCGCGCGGGCGCTGCTCGCCCTGGTGCTGTCGGGGGCGGTGATCTCCGGCAGTCTCCAGCTGTATCCGGCGGCGCTCGGGGTGCTGGTCGCCTCGAAGGCGTACGGGGTGGTGCGCAGCGCCGTCGTGCCCCGGCTGCTGCCACCGGGCTTCTCGCTGGTGAAGGCGAATTCCCGGGTGACGCTGGGCGGGCTGCTGGCCACGGGGGTGGCGGCCCCGGTGGGGGCCGGGCTCCAGGCCCTCGGCCCGCGCTGGCCGCTCTACGGCGCCTGTGTGATCTTCATCGCCGGAACGGTTCTGTCCTTCTCGCTGCCGCCGAAGGTCGACTCGGCCAAGGGCGAGGACACCGCGCTGCTCGCGGCGGACGCGGAGCATCTGCACGGCCCGCACCGCAAGCCGGTCAAGCGCCCGACGCTCAGGACGGTCGGCATCGCGGTCACCCACGCCCTGGTGGTGAACGCCACCACGCGCTGGCTGGCCGGTTTCCTCATCTTCTTCCTGGCCTTCCTGATGCGCGAGCACCCGCTGACCGGGCAGAGCGCCGCCGTGTCGCTGGGCATCGTGGCGGTGGCGGCGGGCATCGGGAACGCCTGCGGCACGGCGGTGGGGGCGGCGCTGAGGGCCCGCGCACCGGAGATCATCATCGTCACGGTGGTCGCGGTGGACGTGGGCGTGGCGGTCGCCGCGACGGTCTTCTTCGGGGCGTTCCTGGTGGCCTGCCTCTCCGCGGTCGCCGGGTTCTCCCAGGCACTGGCCAAGCTGAGCCTGGACGCGCTGATCCAGCGGGACGTGCCGGAGCAGGTGCGCACGTCGGCGTTCGCCCGCTCGGAGACGCTGCTCCAGATGGCGTGGGTGCTGGGCGGGGCGGTCGGCATCGTGATGCCGCTGAACGGCACGCTGGGCCTCGCGGTGGCCGCCGCGGTGCTGGCCGCGGGCTGGCTGACGACCGTGCGCGGACTGCTCGGCTCGGCCCGGCAGAGCGGCCGGACGCGCGCGCGAGTGGCGTAACCCACGCCGCGGCTCGTACCCCACCCGGGCGGGGTTACCGGTGCGCCAGATAGCCTTCGGCCATGACCACGCTGCAATCTGTGCGACGCCGCCGCGCCGTCGCCGTCGCCGGCGCCGTTTCCGCCGGACTGCTTGTCCTGTCGGCCTGCGACAAGCCGACGCCGGTCTCGACGCTCACGGTCGGTTCGGACTCGGTCAACGCCGAGGCGACCTGCTACGAGGAGGGCAAGGTCCTCAAGGCGCAGGACCTGGCCAAGTGCCTCAAGGAAACGGACATCAAGTCCATCACCGTCGATCCGGACGAGACCGTGCGGTTCGGTGTCGACCCGGAGATCGCGGACGAGGGCTGGACGATCCTGATGAACGGTCAGCCGCTCACCGACTCCAGCAAGAAGACGTACCGGACGATTCCGGGCAGCGTGTTCTTCAACGCCCAGTACGGCGCCCAGGGCGACTCCACGCTGGTCTCGATCCGGGAGGGCGAGACCGAGGCCACCGGCCTGTGGAACTTCAAGCTGAAGAAGGACTCCTGACCACGTCCGCCGTACCCCGCGTCCTGGTCGCCACCGCGGTCCCCGCCGAGCGGGACGCGGTGGCCCGGACGTTCCCCGGGACCGCCGGGCAGGTCGTCGCGGCGGGTGTGGGTCCCGCCCGCGCCGCCGCCTGTGTGGCGACCGCCCTCACCGGGGCCGCCCGCGACGGCCGGCCCTTCACCCTGGTGGTCTCCGCCGGCATCGGCGGCGGCTTCGCCCCCGAGGCGCCCGTCGGCTCGCTGGTCGTCGCCGACGAGATCACCGCGGCCGACCTCGGCGCCGAGACCCCCGACGGCTTCCTGCCGGTCACCGAGCTGGGCTTCGGCACGATCACCCACCGCTGCCCCGCGGCGCTCGTCCGGGACGCCGCGGCGGCCACCGGGGCCCGCCCCGGCACGGTCCTGACCGTCTCCACGGTCACCGGCACCGCCGCCCGCGCCGCCGCGCTGCGGACGCGCCACCCGCGGGCGCTCGCCGAGGCCATGGAGGGCTTCGGTGTCGCCGAGGCCGCCGCCGCGCACGGGGTGCCCGTGCTGGAGCTGCGGGCCGTCTCCAATCCGGTGGGCCCGCGCGACCGCGCCGCCTGGCGGATCGGTGAGGCGCTGGACGCGCTGGCGGACGGCTTCGGGAAGCTCGCACCCGTACTGGAGGGTTGGACGTCACATGACCGACATGACCGGTGAGAAGCTGCGGATCGCGTACTCCCCCTGCCCGAACGACACCTTCGTCTTCGACGCCCTGGCCCACGGCCGCGTCCCCGGCGCCCCCGCGCTGGACGTGACGTTCGCCGACATCGACATCACCAACGGCATGGCCGAGCGCGGCGAGCACGACGTGCTGAAGGTGTCGTACGCCGTCCTGCCGTACGTCCTCGACGAGTACGCCCTGCTGCCGTGCGGCGGCGCGCTGGGGCGGGGCTGCGGGCCGCTGGTCCTGACCAGGGAGCCCGGGACCGACCTGACCGGCCGTACCGTCGCCGTGCCCAGCGAGAGGTCGACGGCGTACCTGCTGTTCCGGCTGTGGGCGGCGGACACCGTGCCCGGCGGGGTGGGGCGGATCGTGGTGATGCCGTTCCACGAGATCATGCCCGCCGTGCGGGACGGGAAGGTGGACGCGGGACTCGTCATCCACGAGGCCCGGTTCACGCACCGGAACTACGGGCTGCACCGGCTCGCCGACATGGGCGAGCACTGGGAGGACACCACCGGGCTGCCGATCCCGCTGGGCGCGATCATCGCCAAGCGGTCGCTGGGCGCCCGGACGCTGCGGGGGCTCGCCGACGCGATCCGCACGTCCGTGCGGGCCGCGTGGGACGACCCCGAGGCCTCCCGGCCCTACGTCATGGAGCACGCCCAGGAGATGGACCCGGCCGTCGCCGACCAGCACATCGGGCTGTACGTCAACGAGTTCACCGCCGGCCTCGGCGAGGACGGCTACGCGGCGGTCCGCGGGCTGCTCACCCGCGCGGCGGCCGAGGGACTGTTGCCGCCCCTCGGCCCGGACGCGCTGGATTTCCCCTGACGGCTTCCTAGACGTCGAGCTGGTCGGCGACCGCGCGGAGCAGGCCGGCGATCTTCTTGCCGGAGGCCCGGTCCGGATAACGGCCCTTCTCCAGCATCGGGGTGATGTTCTCCAGCAGGGTCGTCAGGTCCTGGACGATCGACGCCAGCTCGTCCGGCTTCTTGCGCTGCGCCGCGGCCACCGACGGAGTCGGCTCCAGCAGGGTCACCGAAAGGGCCTGGTCGCCGCGCTGCCCGGCGACGACGCCGAATTCCACGCGCTGGCCCGGCTTGAGCGTCTCCACTCCGTTGGGGAGAACCGAGGAATGGACGAAGACGTCACCGCCGTCGTCGCGGGAGAGAAAGCCGAAGCCCTTCTCGCTGTTGAACCACTTGACCTTGCCGGTAGGCACGTCTGTCCTCGTCCTCGTACTCGTCGGAAAACTGCTTCGGAAACGGCTCTTGATAGCACTACAGCGGGTCGTCACTGACCCGCCGGTACCAAGGCTAATGCTCCCGGGGCCGCTGACAAGACGTCGCCCGGCTGTTCCCTCGCGCTGGGAACTACCCTGGAGCGGTGCGTGACAAAACCCTTTCGAATTCCGCCGCGCCCGGTGACCGGCTGGTCCGTACCGGAGCCGTCGTGTTCTTCCTCGGTGCCGTGGCCACGCTGGTCACGGTGGCCCCGTTGTTCCTCGGCACGACGCCGTTTCCGACGTACATGTTCGCACTGAGCATGCTCATGGGCGTCGGATTTCTGATCGCCGGTGCCGGGGTGCTGCGATCCGTCGCCGCCGGTCGCCGTCAGGCGCGGGAGGGCTCCGGATCCCCGGCCAGGTGACCGGCGAGCCATTCCGGGAACGCGGTCAGGTCCGCGAGCACCACGTCCGTACCGGCCGCGCGCAGCTCGTCCGCGCCGAACGGCCCGGTCGCCACCGTCACCGACAGCGCGTCGGCGGCCCGGGCCGCCCGGATGTCGCCCAGGTGGTCGCCGACGTAGACGCCCGCACCGTGCTCGCGCAGCGCCACCGCCTTGGCCTCCGCCCACAGGTCGCCGACCACCGCGTCCGGCTCGATGCCCAGGTGCTCCAGGTGCAGCTTGGCGTTCGGCTCGTACTTCGCGGTGACGACCAGCGCGCGCCCGCCGGCCGCCCGGACCGCCGCGATCGCCTCCCGGGCACCGGGGAGGGCGGGAGTGGGGGTGATGGCGTACGCCGGATACATCGACCGGTAGAGGTCCGCCATGGCCGGGACCTGCTCCTTCGGGAACCAGTTCGCCAGCTCCTCCGCCAGCGGCGGGCCCAGGCGGGTCACCGCGAGATCGGCGTCGATGAACGTGCCCGTGCGCTCGGCGAGCGCCCGGTAGCAGGCGCGGATGCCGGGGCGCGAGTCGATCAGGGTCATGTCGAGGTCGAAGCCGACGGTGGGGGCGGGGCGCGCGGTGGTGTGGGCCATGGGGGCATTGTGCCGGGGCGGTGTGGCGG
>NZ_MUND01000411.1 GCF_002154375.1 Streptomyces glaucescens
CTCTCCGGCGGTGAGCAGCAGATGCTGGCGATCGGCCGCGCCCTGATGGCCGCCCCGCGTCTGCTGCTGCTGGACGAGCCCTCCCTCGGCCTCGCCCCGCTGATGGTGAACCGGATCGCCGAGGTGGTCCGCGAGATCAACGAGCAGGGCACCGCCGTGCTGCTGGTCGAGCAGAACGCCGGGATGGCGCTCGCCCTCGCCCGGTACGCGTACGTCCTGGAGGTCGGCGAGGTCCGCCTGTCCGGCCCCGCCGACGAGCTGGCCCGCACGGACGCCGTACGCCGCCTCTACCTGGGCGAGTCCGAAGACGGTCGGGGGGCCGCGTGACCGACCGCACCACACCGCCCCCCGAGCTGGCCGTCCAGGACGTCACCGTCCGGTTCGCCGGTCTCACCGCGCTCGACGACGTCTCCTTCACCGTCGCACCCGGCTCGGTGCACGCGGTGATCGGACCCAACGGGGCGGGCAAGTCCACCTGCTTCAACGTCCTGTCCGGCCTGTGCCGCCCCGCGTCCGGCACCGTCCGGCTCGACGGCACCGACCTGACCCGGCTCGCCCCGCACCGCATCGCCCGACTGGGCGTGGCCCGCACCTTCCAGAACATCGTCACCACCGAGGGAACGGTCGCCGACAACCTGATGCTCGGCCGCCACGCCCTGACCCGCGCGGGCTTCGCCGCCAGCGCCCTGCACCTTCCCAGCGCCGTACGGGAACAGCGCGCCCACCGGGACCGCGCCCGCGAGATCGCCGAACTCACCGGACTCGGCGACCTCTTCGACACCCCCGTCGCGGTCCTGTCCTACGGCGACCGCAAGCGCGTCGAGTTCGCCCGCGCCCTCTGTCTCGAGCCGCGCGTGCTGCTCCTCGACGAGCCGGTGGCCGGCATGAACGGCGCCGAACGCGTCCGTACCGCGGAGGTCATCCGCGACGTCCGTCAGCAGCTGGGCCTGTCCGTCGTCCTCGTGGAACACGACATGGGGCTCGTCATGCGGCTCGCCGACGAGGTCACCGTCCTCGACTTCGGCCGCGCCATCGCCCACGGCACCCCCGAGGAGGTCCGGCGCGACCCCGAGGTGCTGCGCGCCTACCTCGGCACCGACGACACGGGGGAGGACGCGGCATGACCGGCTTCCTGGACCACCTGCTCAACGGCCTCGCGCTCGGCGCGGTCTACGCCCTGGTCGCCCTCGGCTTCGTCGTCATCTTCAAGGCGTCCGGCGTGCTCAACTTCGCCCACGGCTCGCTGCTGCTGCTCGGCGGCTATCTCACCGCCGTCCTCCACGACGACCTCGGCTTCGTCGGCGCCCTCGCGGCGGCCGTCGTGGTCACGGCGCTCGTGGCCGGGGCCATGGACCGGCTGCTGCTGCGCGGCGGCGACCGGGACCCGCGGGCCGCGCACGTGCAGACCATCGTCACCATCGGCGTCGACATCGTCCTGGTCACCGACCTGGCCCGGCGGATCGGCGGCGATCTGCTCACCACCGGCGACCCGTGGGGCGACTCGGTCACCCGGCTCGGCTCGGTGACCGTCGCCGACAGCCGCCTCGCCGCGATCGCCGTGTCCGCCGTCGTCATCGGTGCGGTGTTCGCCCTGTTCCGGTACACCGCCTGGGGCCTGTCGCTGCGGGCGGCGTCCGAGGACCTGGAGGCGGCGGCCCTGATGGGCGTACGGCTCACGCGGGTGCGCATGCTCGCCTGGTGCCTGGCCGGCGCGCTCGCCGCGCTCGCAGCCGTCTTCCTCGCCGCCTTCCCGGCACCCGGCCTGGAGCGCACCACCGGGCAGATCGCCCTGAAGGCCTTCCCCGCCGCGATCCTCGGCGGCATGGCCTCCCCGCCCGGCGCCCTCGCCGGCAGCCTGCTGATCGGCCTGACCGAGGCCCTGGTCGCCGGCTACCAGTCCGAACTGCACGTCCTCGGCGAGGGGTTCGGCGACGTCGCCCCCTACGCGGTGATGGTGCTCGTCCTCCTCGTGCGGCCCACCGGGCTGTTCGGCGCGAAGGGAGCGGTCCGTGTCTGACCTCCTCAAGCGCGGCCGGCTGCTGCCGCTCGTCCTCCTCCTCGCCGCCCTGCCGTTCTACGTGGACGCCTTCTGGCTGCGCATCGGCCTGTTCGCGATGGCGGCGGCCATCGGCGCGGTCGGTCTCGGCCTGCTGGCCGGGACGGCGGGGCAGCTCTCCCTCGGCCACGCCTTCTTCCTCGCCGTCGGCGCCTACGGCTACGCCTGGCTGGCCGGGGAGCCCGGACCGGGCCTGCCGCCCGCGCTCGCCCTCGTCCTGGCGGTCCTCCTCGCCGGAGCCGCGGGCGGCCTGTTCAGCCCGCTCGCCGGCCGAGTCAAGGGCATCTACCTGGGCGTGGCCACCCTCGCCCTGGTCTTCCTCGGCCACCACGTGCTGCTCACCGCGGACTCCGTCACCGGCGGGTTCAACGGCCGCTCGGTACCGCCCCTCACCCTAGGCGGTTTCACCTTCGCCGACACCGACCCCGAACTGGTCGTGCTCGGCGTGCCGTTCGGCGCCGAGGAACGCCTGTGGTACCTGGGCCTCGCGCTGTTCGCGCTCACCTGGGTCACCGCCCGCGGCATCCTGCGCGGACGCCCGGGCCGCGCCCTGGTGGCGGTGCGCGACAGCGAGACCGCCGCCGCCGTGATGGGCGTCGACGTGGCCCGCTACCGCTCGGCCGCCTTCGTCGTCTCCTCCATGTACGCGGGCCTGGCCGGGGCGTTGCTGGCGCTCGGCTTCCGCCGGATCGTGCCCGACTACTTCGGGCTCGCCCTCTCCGTCGACTACCTCGCCATGATCGTCATCGGCGGGCTCGGCTCGGTCGCCGGAGCCACCGCGGGCGCCGTCTTCGTCACCGCGCTGCCCCTGCTGATGACCCGCTACGCCGACCACCTGCCCCTGGTCGCCGCCCCCGGCAGCACCGGGGGAGCCGTCGGCCCCACCGAGGCCGCCCGCTACCTCTACGGCGCCGCGATTGTCCTGATCCTCCTCTACGCCCCCGACGGCCTGCACGGCCTGGCCCGCCGGCTGCGCGCCCGTGTCCCGGGCCGCCGTGCGAAGGCCGCCCCCGCGACCGCCCCGACCGCCGCACCCGCACGACCCAAGGAGCACACCCCGTGAACACCTCCCGCACCTCCAAGACCCTGCTCGCCTCCGCCCTGGCGGCACTGCTGATCGCGGGCACCGGATGCAGCTCCAAGGCGGAGGAGGACAAGCCCGCGGACGCCGCCGACGGCGTCAGGACCGGCCCCGGCGTGACCGACGACCGCATCCGCCTCGGCGCCCTGACCGACCTCACCGGTCCCTACGCCACCCTCGGCAAGAGCATCGTCCAGGCCCAGCAGATGTGGGCCGACGAGACCAACGCGGCCGGCGGCATCTGCGGCCGCAAGGTCGAGATCGTGGTCGAGGACCACGGCTACGACGTGCAGAAGGCGGTCACCGCGTACGCGGACCTCTCCACCGATGTCGTCGCCCTGCCCCAGGTCATCGGCTCGCCGGTGGTCGCCGCCCTGATCGACGACATCGAACGCGACCAGCTGCTGACCTTCCCGCAGGCCTGGGCCGCCTCCCTGCTCGGCAAGGACCCCGTCCAGGTGCTCGGCACCACGTACGACGTCGACATGATCGCCGCGGTCGACTTCCTCACCCGCACCAAGGGCCTGAAGAAGGGCGACACGATCGGCCACGTCTACTTCGAGGGCGACTACGGCGCCAACGCCCTGGAGGGCTCCACCTGGGCCGCGGAGCGCGCGGGCCTGAAGATCGTCGACCAGAAGATCAAGGCGACCGACACCGACCTGTCCGCGCAGGTCTCCGCCCTGCGCGAGGCCGGGGTGAAGGCCGTGCTGATCAGCGCGGGCCCCGCCCAGACGGCCTCCCTCGCCGGGGTCGCCGCCTCCCGCGGACTCCAGGTGCCCATCGTCAGCAGCGCCCCCGGCTTCGCGCCGCAGCTGATGAAGACGCCCGCGGCGAAGGCCCTGGAGGCCATGCTGCACGTCGTCAGTGCCGCCCCGGCGGTCAGCTCGGACCTGCCGGGCGTGAAGAAGATGGTGGCCTCGTACGAGAAGAAGTTCCCGGGCTCGCCCGTCGACTCCGGGGTGCTCTCCGGCTACAACGCCGCCCAGCTCCTCGGCGCGGACCTGAAGAAGGCCTGCGAGGCGGGCAGCCTGACCCGCGAGGACGTGGTGAAGACCCACCGCTCCCAGAAGAACGCCGACACCGGCCTCGGCACCCCGCAGAACTTCTCCGACGTGAACCGCCCCGCCAGTGTCTCCACCTACGTGCTCAAGCCGGACGCCAAGGCGGTCGGCGGCATCGTGGTCGCGGAGGAGGCGCACGTGGCTCCGGGCATCGAGGAGTACCTCAACTCCTAGTCCTGTCAACGCTCTTGGGAAGGTGGTCCCAACCGGATCACCTTCCCCGGGAGTTTGCTCCACACACTGGCCTCGGTGACCGGCGGATCCCTAGGATGTACAGCCTGTGAGGCCAGGCGGCTCGGCGCGCCACAAGCTGGGGGATCAATGAACACCGGTAAGCAGCTCTCCACGGAGATCGACGCCAACGTACCGACAGCCGCTCGGATGTACGACTACTACATCGGCGGCAAGGACAACTACGCAGCGGACCGGGCGGCCTGCGAGGAACTGGACAAGGTGGTGCCCAGCACCCGCAGGCTGGCGGTGAACAACCGGCGCTTCCTGCAGCGGGTCGTGCGGACGCTCGCCGCGGAGCACGGCATCCGCCAGTTCCTCGACCACGGCTCCGGCCTGCCGACCCAGGACAACGTCCACCAGGTCGCCCAGCGCCACGACCCCAGCGCGCACGTCGTCTACGTCGACAACGACCCGATGGTGCTCGTCCACGGCCGCGCGCTGCTGGAACAGGACGAGCGCACCACCGTCATCCACGCCGACATGCGTGAGACCGAGGCGATCTTCGAGCACCCGGACACCCGGCGGCTGATCGACTTCGACCAGCCGGTCGCCGTGCTCTTCAACTCGGTCTTCCACTGCATCCCGGACAGCGACACCGACGGTCCGCTCGCCGTGGTCCGCCGGGTGACCGAACGCCTCGCGCCCGGCAGTTTCCTGCTGATGTGCCAGCTCGTCAGCGAGGACCCCGAAGTCCGCGCGTTCGTCACCGACTTCATGGACCAGGTGACCCAGGGGCACTGGGGCCGGGTCCGCCAGGAGAAGGACGTCGCCGAGTGGTTCGAGGGCCTGGAGATCATGGAGCCGGGACTGGTGGAGGTGTCCACCTGGCGTCCCGACTCGGACGTGGTGCCCCGTCAGCTCAGCCACGAGTGGATCGAGTTCGGCGGTGTGGCCCGTAAGCCCTGACGGGCGGGCCCGTCACTCGGCGGGGTAGCGCTGCTCCATCGTCTCGCGGAGCAGCGCCAGCGACTCCCTCGGCGTCAGCGCCTCGTCGGCGAGACGGTCGAGTGCCACCCGGTACTCCTCCGTCTCGTCGCGGTCCTCCAGGAAGTTCGCGCTGCGGATGTGCTCCAGGTACACGACGTCCGGGAGATCGAGGCCGCCGAAGCGGAGATACGTGACCGGGATGGCGGGCGCCGAGGCGTTCGTGACGTCCAGCGGCACCACCTGCACGGTGACGTGCGGCTTTTGGGCCATCTCGATCAGGTGCTCCAGCTGCTCGCGCATCACGGCCTTGCTGCCGAGCACCCGCAGCAGCACCGACTCGTCGACGATGGCCCACAGCTGCGGGGCGTCGGGCCGGTGCAGCAACCGAGCGCGGCGGGCCCGCAGTTCGACCCGCCGGTGCACCTCGTTCTCCGGTGCGACCGGGAGGCCGCGGCGGACCACCGCATGGGTGTACGCCGGGGTCTGGAGCAGCCCGGGCACGTACTGGATCTCGAAGGTGCGGATCGCGGCGGCGGCCTCCTGGAGCCCGACCAGCCGCTCGAACCACTCCGGCATCAGCCGCTTGTCGTACCGCTGCCACCAGCCCGGCTCCCCGGCCCGGCGCAGCAGTTCCAGCAGGACCGAGGCCTCGTGCTCATCGGCCTCGTACAGCTTCAGCAGGGCCCGCACGTCCGCCTCGGCCGGCGGCTTGCGTCCCTTGCCCGCCTCGATGCGGGACAGCTTCGCGGCACTGAATCCGAGTGCTCGCGCCGCCTGGTCCTGAGCCAGCCCGGCGTCCTCGCGCAGACCGGCCAGCTGGACGCCGACCAGCATCTTCAGCAGGGTCGGGGCGGGTTCGGCCCGATCCAGGTAGGGCTTCAGGCGCAAGACGCGCTGCGACGACTCGGCGTACATCCTGACTCCCGGAAGACAGGCAGAAGAGAGGACAAGACTATCGCAGTCCCGACCTGTCGCACCCACCGCATATGCCGTGGGATCAAGGCGAGTTGCCGATCGTGCGCCGGGCGCGCGCCGGGGCGCGCCCTCACACCAGGTGGTCGAACTCCCCGTCCTTGGCACCGGCCAGGAACGCCGCCACCTCGGCCGCGGTGTATATGAGCGCGGGCCCGTCGGGATCACGGGAGTTGCGCAGCGCTACGGCGCCGTCGGCCAGGGGGGCGACTTCGACACAGTTCCCCTCCGCGTTGCTGTGCCGGCTCTTGATCCAGCGTGCCTCCAGCGAGCTGGCCCGCACCCCGTTCCGTACTGCTGACATCGCTCACTCCCTGGTGTCCGTGGCGCCCGGCGGTCCCGCTGTGCTGTCTGCCCCCGGGTCGACCGTCTACTCGACATCGCGCGCAATTTCTCGTGCAATTGCACGCGAGCGTCGACGGCGTGGATAATAGACCGTGCGTCAACCCGCCGGAACACGCCCGTCCATGACGTCCCATCAGGGAGATGCCGTGCCGTTATCCGCGCAGCACACGTCCGCCGCACTGCGCATCGTCGCCAGTGAGGAAGGCGTCGCACAGGCGCGGGCCTTCACCGAGGACACCCTCAGGGGCTGGTCCCTGGGGCACCGGGGCGACGACGCCGCCCTCGTGGTCACCGAGCTCGCGGCGAACGCCGTGGTGCACGCGGTGCCGCGGGCCCGGGCGGGCGCCCCGGAGGTCTGGCTCGGTCTCACCCGCGACGCCGACCGCCTGACGCTCGCCGTCTCCGACCCCGGAGACACCCCGCCGGTGTACGCGCCCCACGGCATCTGTGCCCTGGAGGAGCACGGCCGCGGACTGTTCATCGTCGACGCCCTCTCCGAGGAGTGGGGCTGGACGCCGCGCCCCCCGGCCGGCAAGACCGTCTGGGCCACGTTGTCGACCACTTCCTCGTCACTGCCATGACCGCTGCGGAAAGGCCCCCTGCCATGCGCACCGCTTCGACCGGACAGCCCGGCACCGAGCGCTCCGATCACCCCGCGATCCTGGGGACGCTCGACGAGGTGCCGTGGCACGAGATCCAGGACTCCACCGGCTCCGCCACCGCCATCCCCGGACTGCTCGACGACATCGCCCGGGGCAGCGCCGACACCGCGACGGCCGCCCTCGGCGAGCTGCGGAAGCGCATCTGCCAGTACGGCTTCGTCGTCGAGCAGGCGACGGCCGCGACCGTGCCCTTCCTGTGGGAGCTGGCCCAGTCGCCGCACGTCACCTGCCGCCCCCAGATCATCCGGCTGCTCGCCAGCATCGCCGAGGCCCGGCAGTGGGAGCACACCGCCAGCGCCTACCCCAAGCTGCTCAACCACCGGGAGAACCCGGTGGCGTGGGAGCGGGCCGCCCGCCAGGCCGTGCACGCGCGGCGCGGCACGCTCCGGTCCCTGCTGGACGAGCAGGACACCGAGCTGGTCCGGGCCACCGGCGAACTCGCCCGCACCCTGGGCGTGTAGCCCGCCGGGCCGGTCTCACGCTGCGGACACTCCGGTCCTTCTTCCCTGTGGTGGTGTACCCCTGGCCGAACGGGGCAGAAAGCGCTTCCGTCAGGTCACCGGAGAGGATCACCAGCGATGGCGTCGCCGCCCGAGAAACCACTCGACCACCGTTACCGGGGCGAGCACCCCGTCCGCACCCTCGCCTATCTGTTCCGCGCCGACCGCAGGCGCCTGGCCGGCGCCGTCGGCGTCTTCACCGTCAAGCACAGCCCGATCTGGCTGCTGCCGCTGATCACCGCGTCCATCATCGACACCGTCGTGCAGCACCTGCCGGTCAGCCGGCTCCTCACCAGCACCGGGATCATCCTCTTCATCCTGCTGGTCAACTATCCGCTGCACGTGCTCTACGTCCGCCTGCTGTACGGCAGCGTCCGCCGCATGGGCACCAGCCTGCGCTCCGCCCTGTGCACCCGGATGCAGCAGCTGTCCATCGGCTACCACTCCCGGGTCAGTGCCGGTGTCCTCCAGGCCAAGGTGGTCCGGGACGTCGAGACGGTCGAGCAGATGGTCCAGCAGACGGCCGAACAGGGCCTCGGCGCCACCACCGTGCTCATCGGCGGCCTGATCATCATCGCCGTCCGCACCCCCGAGTTCCTCCCCGTCTTCCTGATCGTGGTGCCCGCCGCCGCCCTGCTCGTCGCCCGGCTGCGGTCCCGGCTGCGCACCCACAACGAGCACTTCCGGCACGAGGTGGAGACCCTGTCGTCCCGGGTCACCGAGATGACCCGCCTGATACCCGTCACCCGCGCCCACGGCCTGGAGGGCAAGGCGCTGCGCCGCATGGACCGCACCCTGCGCCGGCTGCTCACCTCCGGGATGCGCCTCGACCTGGTCAACGGCCGTTTCGGCTCGCTGGCCTGGGTCGTCCTCAACGTGGTCGGCGTCCTGGTGCTCGCCGGTGCCGCGCTCGTCTCCTACTACGACGTCTGGGGCGTCACCCCCGGCGACGTCGTCATGCTCAGCGCGTTCCTGACCACCCTCACCAACTCCGTCACCACGCTGGCCGGGCTCACCCCGGTCATCTCCAAGGGACTGGAGTCGGTCCGCTCGGTCGGCGAGGTGCTCCAGGCCCCCGAGCTGGAGGACAACGAGGGCAAGGCCGAGGTGACCGCACTGCGCGGCGCCGTCACCTTCGAGAGCGTCGGCTACGCCTACGACGGCGGACGCGCCGCCGTCCGCGACTTCACCCTCGACGTCGTCCCGGGCGAGACCATCGCCCTGGTGGGCGCGTCCGGCGCGGGCAAGTCCACCGTGCTCAACCTGGTCATCGGCTTCATCCGTCCCACCTCGGGCCGGCTGCTGCTCGACGGAGCCGACATGACCGGCCTCGACCTGCGCACCTACCGGCGGTTCGTCTCCGTGGTGCCCCAGGAGTCGATCCTGTTCGACGGCACGGTCCGCGACAACGTCGCCTACGGCATGGACGACGCCGACGAGGAGACCGTCCGCGCGGCGCTCCGGGACGCCAACGCGCTGGAGTTCGTCGACCGGCTGCCCAAGGGGCTCGACACCCTGGTGGGGGAGCACGGGGCACGGCTGTCCGGCGGCCAGCGGCAGCGGCTCGCCATCGCCCGCGCCCTGATCCGGGACCCCAAGGTGCTGGTCCTCGACGAAGCGACCTCCGCCCTGGACACCCGGTCCGAGGCGCTGGTCCAGCAGGCGCTCGCCCGGCTGCTGCACGGCCGTACGACGTTCGTCGTGGCGCACCGGCTGTCGACCGTGCGGGGCGCGGACCGGATCGTGGTGATGGGGGACGGGCGAATCCAGGAGATCGGCACCCACGAGGAACTGCTGCGCCGGGGCGGTGCCTACGCGGCGCTGCACAGCGGCCAAGCGGCGTGAGACGACTTCGCGCACGCCCGGCGCACGCCCCGCGCGCCGGGCGGTAAGCAACGGTATTGCGTCAATTGCGTACGCCGCCCCCTGGAGGTGATTGCTCCGGCAGGGACCGGGCATACGCAGCGAAAAACCGAGAGAGGGGCGCCTCGTGCTTGTACCGGACCCGAAGGTCGTCAGAAAGCTGCTGACCCGGTACGCGACCCTGCAGATCGCTCAGGCGGAGCGGGAGAGCGCGGCCATGGCACGCGAGTTGGAAGACGTCAGTTACACGCTGTGCGTGATGATGGGGACCACGGATGTCCATGACGCCATCGCCAGGGCGGACGCCCTGCTGCTGACCGACGGCCGGGCGGCGGACCCGGATGAGGACAGCGGCCTGTCGCTGGCGGTCTGACCCCGCCCCGCGACACCGCCGTACACCTGACGACGCCGGCACCACGGTCACGAGACCGCGGTGCCGGCGTCGCACGTCCGCTCCGGCCGCTCCGGAGCGGGTCCGGCCAGCCACTCGGCGATGGCCCGGGCGATCGGCTGGCCCGTGTCCACCTCCACGAACCCGAACTGGCCCGACTGGTTGCACTCCAGGAACCACCAGGTCCCGTCGGCGTCCTCGACGAAGTCGAAGGCGCCGTACGCCAGCTCCGCCTCGCGCAGGTACGCAAGCACCCCGTCGGCGGTCCGCGGCGGGACCTCGGCCGCCGCCCAGGGGGCGGCGGAGGCGGCGAACCGTACGTCGACCTCGTCCGGGTCGGCGTCCGGCGAGGTCTCCTTGCGGGCCGCCAGCAGCCGGTCGCCGACCGCCGTGAGCCGGATGTCGGCCCGCTTGGCGATCCGGCGCTGCAGCAGCGTGGGTCCGAACGCCACCGCGGCGAAGTCGGTGCCCGGCGCCACCCTGCTGGTCGGCACCGCCCGCGGCGGCTCCTGCGGGTGCGCCCCCGAGACCGGCTTGACCACCAGATCCGGAAAACGCTCCGCGAAGTCCCGGGCCGCCTGCGGAAGCGTCGTGATCAGCGTGGCCGGCACCGGCAGCCCGCTGTGCTGGGCGAGACGCAGCTGCCACGGCTTGTGACGGGCCCGGCGGGCCGCGTCGGGATGGTTCATCCAGCGGGCGTCGGTGCCCCGCAGCATGCCGTAGAGCGCCTGCGAGGCCTCCTCGGTCAGCCACGGCGACGGCGCCGCCGCGTGGGCGGCCGGAGCGCCCGGCCGGCGCACCCAGACGGACCGCAGTCCGTCCATGCCCACCAGCCGCCCGGCGACCCGGAGATGACCCCGGAAGGAGCCGTGCACATACTCGCCCGAGAGGGAGACCCCGCCGGTGAGGTCGGCGGGGTCGAGCCGGACCACCGGCACCCCGGACGCGTTGAGGTGCACGACCACCATGTCGGCCGTCACGTCCTGGTCGCTGGTCAGGATGAGTACGGTCATCTTCGACAATCCGTGATCAGTCGTCGAAGTGAGTCTTGGAGCCCGCCGTGGACGTCGTGGTCCCCAGTTCCCGGAGCAGGGCGTGATCGGTGGCGGCGATCCGGCCGTCGAAGAGCACGTTCAACTGCCGTCCGGGGTCATAGGCGTAGGGGGTGGCGACGTCCAACTCCGCCGCCGGGCGTGCGTAGTGGAGCGCGAACGGTTGCATCGTCTCTCCCTCGTCGGTGCTGCCCCGGCGAAGCCGTCGGCGTGCCGCTTCCTGACATCGCCCACTGGATCTCCAAGGCCTTCATGGAACTTATACGAATCGAACGCCTGGTTGGTTTCCTTACGCTCCGTAGTTTTCCTGCGAGCGAGGCGCCCTGAACCTGAGACGGTTCAGGGCGCCCGGCGGTT
>NZ_MUND01000412.1 GCF_002154375.1 Streptomyces glaucescens
TCGGCCTGCTGGCCCGCGCGGGCGGCGGCCGGGCGGGCGCCGAGGACCGCGCGGGCCAGCAGGCCGACCGTGAGGTAGACGGCGGCGCAGCACGCCATGTGGAGCAGGCCGAGCGCGGTGGTCTGCACGGGTACGGGCAGGTGGGCGCCCTCCAGGGTGAGGAACTGGGGCAGCACCGACAGGTACAGCAGCAGGCCCTTGGGGTTGAGGCCGCTGATCGTCGCGCCGCGCAGGAAGACGCGGCGGCGGCCGGCCGTGACCGCCTCCCCTCCGTCCCCGGCGCCCGGTGTGCCCGGCCGCCGCAGTACGCCCCAGCCCAGCCACACCAGGTACGCCGCTCCCGCCACGGTCAGCGCGGTGAGGACGGCCGGTGATCCGGCGACCAGCACCGCGAGCCCGGCCGCCGCGAGGACGGTGTGCAGGGCGTAGCCGGTGACGAGTCCCGCGACCGCGGGGACGGGCGAGCGGTCGCGCAGTCCGGCGGAGATCGCGTACGCCCAGTCGGCGCCCGGTACGCAGACCAGCAGCAGGTCCAGGGCGAGGAAAGAAAGCAGCGTTCCCGAGTCCATGGAGGGGACATTAGGCGGGAAAGGGCCGAAAGTGTTTCCGTTCTTTTCTCGTCTACTCGTACAGTGGGGCAAGATTTGTCGTATGGACGACGTGGACCGAAAAATCCTTGCCGAGCTCCAGCAGGACGGGCGGCTGACCGTGACCGAGCTGGCCGGGCGGGTGCGGCTCAGCGTCTCGCCGTGCCACCGGCGGCTGCGGGAGCTGGAGCGGTCGGGCGCGATCAGCGGGTACCGGGCCGTCGTGGACCCGGCCGCGGTCGGGCTGACCTTCGAGGCGCTGGTCTTCGTCTCCATGCGGCAGGAGGACCGGGAGACGGTCGCCGGGTTCGAGCGGGCGCTGAGCGAGGTGCCGGAGGTGGTGGAGGCGCAGCGGCTGTTCGGTGAGCCGGACTATCTGCTGCGGGTGGTGGCCGCGGATCTCGCCGCCTACCAGCGGCTGTACGACGACCGGCTGGCCACGTTGCCGGGGGTGCAGCGGCTGACGTCCACGCTGGTGATGAAGCATGTGGTCAGGGACCGGCCGCTGCCCTAGGGGGTGTCGGGGCTTCTTCGTGTGGCGGCCCGGGGGCCGTTCCCGGTCGATCGCGCAGTTCCCCGCGCCCCTCTCGGGGCGCCTGACAGGACGTGGGGAAGGGCGCGGTTACTTGGCGGGCTTCTTGCCGGTGACGGCGAGGTGGACCAACAGGGCGAGGTGCGGCTTGAGTTCGGCCTGCTTGACGCCCCAGGAGGAGAAGCCCTTCTGGTGGGAGGCCGCCGCCGCGAGCATCACGACGACCGATCCGGCGATCGCGGCCGGATTGAGGTCCTTGTCGACCTTGCCCTTGGCCTGCAACTCGGCGACCGCGTCCGCGAGGGAGCCGTTCACCGAGTTGAGGATCTTCATGCGGAGCTTGTAGAAGCGCTTGTCGCCCTCGGCCGCGCCGAGATCGACGACGCGCAGGATGGCGTCGTTCTTGCGCCAGAACTCCAGGAAGCCGTCCACGAGTTCCTGCGCGGTCTGCCAGCCCGCCTTGCCGACCCAGCTGCATCCCTCGACGGTTCCGGTCAACCCGGCGCCCTCGGCGGCCACTTGGTCGGCGATCTCCAGGACGGCGCCTTCGACGTCCGGGAAGTACTGGTAGAAGGTCGCGGGCGAAGTGCCCGCCTTCCGGGCGACATCGATGACCTTGACGTCCCGGTAGGGAGAGGAGCTGAGCATCTCGCTGAGGCAGTCGAGCAGTTTCTGCCGCGTCGCCTGCCCACGCCGGCCGGCCACGCGGCCGTCGACGGTACGCACTTGTCCTGTCATGCCGTCAGCTTACCGACGGGTGATCTGAGCGCGATTTGGCCGACTGCAAATGGGGTGCACGGGGGCTCGGAGCGTGGTGTGCCTGGTGAGCGGGGTGTGGGAGCCGCCGCTACTTTTGACTGCATGGCCGAAAACAGGGCATCTGCTCACCAAGAGGGATACACGGAGGGCGTCCCGTGCTGGGTCGACGCTCAGCTCGCCGACGTCGCGGCGGGCAAGCGGTTCTACGGTGAGCTCTTCGGGTGGACCTTCGAGGAGTCGTACGGCGGCAGCGTCTGGGCGCGCTCCGAGGGCGAGCCGGTCGCAGCGCTCGCGCAGAAGGGGGACGGGCGGCTGCCCACCGTCTGGACGGTGTACTTCGCCACCCCGGACGCCGAGGCCCTGGCCCGGCGGATCCTGAATGCCGGCGGGCAGGTGGTGACCGCGCCGGTGCCGGTCGGCGAGCTGGGGATCGCGGCGCTCGCCACCGATCCGGAGGGTGCCGTCTTCGGCCTGTGGCAGCCGCGCGCGCACCCGGGCTTCGGCCGCCGCCACGAGCCCGGCACGTTCGGCTGGGCGGAGCTGTACGCCCGGGACACCGCCGCCGCGAACACCTTCTACGGCGGCCTCTTCCACGACGCCCTGTTCGGCCCGGACGCCGAGCCCGATTTCGGCCGTGCCCCGCTCACCGACGTCTTCCCCGCCCAGATGCCGCCGCACTTCCTGGTCCACTTCCGGGTGGCGGACTGCGAGGCCGCGCTCGCGGAGGTGACCCGGCTGGGCGGCCGGGTGCAGGCGGGCCCCTTCGAGGCGTCGTACGGCACGGTGGGCGTCGTCAGCGACGATCAGGGGGCGTCGTTCGCGGTGCTCCAGCACTGATCAGCCGCTGGTCAGGTGCTGATGAGGGGCTGGTCAGAGGCCTGTTTGCGGCATATAAGGTGAGACACCCCGTTTCTCACCGGGTTCGCAACGAGGGCCCCGGCCAGGAAGAATCAGGGTGCGTGCCGCCATGGCGGTGCGGTGGTGAGACGCTGCACGGGGTCGCGTACATATGTGGTGGCGCGGCTCGTACGGGGAGGTGGCAGGCAAGTGGTGGATCAGCTGACGCAGCACGATCCGCGGCGGATCGGGCCGTTCGAGGTGCTGGGACGGCTGGGGGCCGGCGGCATGGGGCTGGTCTATCTCGCGCGCTCGGCGTCCGGCCGGCGCGTGGCGATCAAGACGGTCCGCACCGAGCTGGCCGAGGACCAGCTCTTCCGGGTCCGCTTCACCCGTGAGGTGGAGGCGGCCCGCGCGGTCTCCGGGTTCTACACGGCAGCCGTGGTGGACGCCGATCCGCGCGCCGCGGTGCCGTGGCTGGCCACCGCGTATGTGCCCGCGCCCTCCCTCGAGGAGATAGTGAACGACTGCGGTCCGCTGCCCGCGCAGGCGGTGCGCTGGCTGGCGGCGGGCGTGGCGGAGGCGCTGCAGTCGATCCACGGCGCCGGGCTGGTGCACCGGGATCTGAAGCCCTCCAACGTGCTGGTCGTGGAGGACGGCCCGCGGGTGATCGACTTCGGCATCGCGTCCGGCGTTTCGAACACTCGTTTGACGATGACCAACGTCGCGGTCGGCACCCCCGCCTACATGTCGCCCGAGCAGGCGAAGGACTCCCGCAGCGTCACGGGCGCCTCCGACGTCTTCTCCCTCGGCTCCACCCTCGTCTTCGCCGCCACCGGACACCCGCCCTTCCACGGGGCGAACCCCGTCGAGACGGTCTTCATGCTGCTGCGCGAGGGCCCCGACCTCGAAGGCCTCCCCGACGAGCTGCGCCCGCTGATCGAGTCCTGCATGCAGATGGACCCGGCGGCCCGCCCCACCCCCGCTGACCTCCAGGCCCAGCTCGCCCCACACCTGTTCGGCTCCGGCTCCGACGACAGCGGTACGGCCTCGGCGTGGCTGCCCGAGAAGGCGGTCGCGCTCATCGAGACCCGCCGCGGCGGACGCCCCGCGGCCAGGCCCGCCCACACCGGGCACGCGGCCGGGCGCAGCGCCGGGCACGGCGGCCACTCCGCCGTACCGCCGCCGCCGTCCCACGACCCCGTGGTCCCGGCCCCGGTCGGCGCGCCCCCCGGGCCGGCCGGCTCGCCGACCGGCTCCCCGGACGGCGGCCCCGTCCGGCTGGCCGGTGCCATCGTGCCCATCGGGCCGGGTCCGCGCGTCGCCGACGCCCGGGCCGCCGCCGTCAAGGCGCCGCCGCCGGAGGCCGGGCTCGCCGCCTCCTGGTCCAAGCCGCGCCCCGGGGTGGGCGGCGCCGATCCGGCCGTGACCGCGCCCCCGGCGCCCGCGGTTCCGCCGGAGCCGTCGCAGACCGGCTGGCGGCCCTGGCGTTTCCGCATGTCGAACGATGTCTGGGGCACCCCGGCCGTCGACGGCGACCTGGTCTACGTCACCTCCTTCGAGGTGCACGCGCTGGACGTGGGCACCGGCCGCCGCCGCTTCAAGACGCGGGACGTCGCCTGGTCGATGGCGGTCGCGGACGGCCGTATCCACGCCTCCGACGGGCCCACCCTGTTCGCTCTGGACGCGCGCGAGGGCGCCGATCTGTGGCGGCTGTCGACGGACGCCTGGGTGTACTCGCTGAAGGCCGACCGGGGCACCGTCGTCACCGGCACCCGCGGTGGCGGCGTGCAGGCCTGGGAGGCCGCGAACGGCCGCAAGCTGTGGGAGATCACCGGCTGCCAGACCGACTTCGAGTCCCCGGAGGCGGGACCGGCGCTGCACGACGGCACGGTGTACGTCTGGCAGGACGCCCGGCTGCGCGCCCTGGACGCCCGGACCGGTGACGAGCGCTGGTCGTACCCGATCGGCGACGCGGCCTCCTGCGGCGGCGTGCCCGTCCGGGTGGCGCCCGCCGCCGACGGCTACGTCTACCTCTCCGCGGGCACCCGTGTCCTCGCCGTCGACGTGGCGAGCGGCCACGTCCGCTGGCACTTCGAGGCCCCGGCGGTCTTCCTCTCGCCGCCCGCCTTCGCGCCCGGCCCGGCGGTCACCGGCGGCGGTGTCTACCTCGCCGACTACCTCGGCACGGTCTACGCCCTCGACGCCACCGACGGCCGCGACCGCTGGCGCATCGCCACCGAGGCGCGGGCGTCCGTGGAGCCCGTCCTGGTCGCCGCGGGCCATGTCCACGTGGGCAGCGGCACCGGCCTGTACACCCTGGACGCGGTCACCGGCACCCCGAAGTGGCGGTTCCAGGCGGGTGGCGACATCGTCGGCTCCCCGGCGGTGGCGGAGGGGCGCATCCACTTCGGCTCCACGGACCACCTGCTGTACACGCTGAAGGCCGACGACGGCCGGCTGCGCTGGAAGCTGGCCACCGGCGGCGAGATCACCGGCTCCCCGGTGGTCAAGGACGGGATCGTCTACGCGTGCAGCAAGGACCGCTGCGTCTACGCGCTGGACGCCGAGAAGGGAACGGGCACGGCACGCACCGCGTGAGGCCGTGCCCGGCCGGGTGCCGGGGACGGCCGTCGTGCGGGCTCGGAAGGGGTTCCGGACGGCGGCCGTCGCTCTCGGTGAGCGGGTGGAGACTCCTTCACCGCTCTCCCGCCGACGCTACGCCCGGCGAGCGGAGGACGCCAGACGAGCCGCGCTAGTGCGACGCGTGCATGTCAATAACGTCTGTGACGAGTATGAACAACACGGGGGTACGCACCAACATGAAGCGTCGCCATGTCCGCGCCGTCGCCGTCGTCGTCGGCGTGGTCGTCGCCCTGACCGGCGCCCGCCACTCCAGCGGCGGCGGCTGCGGCAGCTCCGGCTCCGCCGGCCCGTCGACCGGCTCCGGCGGCAGCACGAGCGGCAGCCACTACGACGACGATGACGACCACGGCTCCTCCGCGGGAGCCGCCTCCGGCGGCGACGAGACCGCCGGCACCGGCCGCGCGGGCTCCGCCGACGCGTCCCGGGAGGTGCGGATCGTCCGCTGCGCGTACGACGCGACCCGCGGCATCGTCGCCCGGGTCAGGGCCGCCAACCCCAGCGCGAGCCTCACCTACACCTACGCGTTCACCGTCACCTTCAAGGACTCCGACGGCAGCGTGGTGCGCACCAGCGACTCCACCATCCCGTACGTCTCCGCCGGCACCACCGAGACCCTCGACGTGACCGCCCCCCACACCCCCGCGGACGGCGGCGACGGCAGGGGGAGCCGCTGCGAACTGGACGACGTGACGCGGACGGCGGTGTAGCGCCACGCACATCGGCCGCGACGGCTCCCCCTCCGCGCCGCCGCGGCCGATCCCCCGTGCGTGAGCCTCAGTTGACGGGCTCGTCCGTGGCGTGGATGTTCCCGTTGGTGGTGGCACCGGTGCTGTCCGCGTTGAGCGGCTTGAGCGGCTCGCTGGTGGCGTGGATGTTGCCGAGCGTGGTGACGGGCTCGCCGGTGGCGTGGATGTTCCCGTTGGTGGTGTCGCCGGCCGGCTCGTCGGTCGCGTGGATGTTCTCGGTGCTGTTCTCGCTCATGTGACTGCTCCCCTGCAGTGTTCCGCGTTCGTGGGACGGGAGCCGCCCGGCAATCCCCCCGCGGACTGCCGGGCGGGCCCCCGTCGGGCCGGTACACCATAGAGGTCCGGCCCCCGGCCGATGCGTGCGCCCCCCCAGGCGACGGCTCGACAGGATCGAGACTGCCGGACGGGGATAAACGAACGATGAACGCCGCTGCCGGGGCGTGGCGCGGGCCGCGGCTCAGGCGAGTGCCGCCGGCGCCAGCAGGCCCCTGACCTCGGCCGCCTCGGGCGCGTCGAGCGTCTCGAAGATCTGCAGCGCCTCCCGCCAGCAGACCTGCCCGCGGTCCCGCTGCCCCACGGCGTTCAGTGCGTGGCCCAGCACGACGAGGACGTTGCCGCGCCGCCATTCGCCGCCGATGCCGCGCAGCACGGTGAGCGCCATCTCGGCGTTCGCGGCGGCCTGCGCCGCCCGGCCGCCCGCGAGGTCCGCCTCGGCGAGCCGGAACAGGGACATGCCCTCCCACAGCCGCTGGCGGCTGTCCCGGAACACGGTCAGGGCCTCCGTGAGCCTGGCGGTCGCCTCCGGCAGCAGGCCGCTCTGGGTGAGGGCGAGCCCGAGCGCGTAGCGGCCGTTGGCGCCCTTCAGCGCGTGGCCCATCGCGTCGTACATCCCGGTGCCCTGCCGGGCGAGGGACACCGCGCTGCCGGTGCGTCCCGTGGCGAGGTGGATGCGGGAGAGGTTGCACAGGGCGCTGGCCTCCCCGGGGCGGTCCTGGCAGGCGCGGAAGCCCTCGATGGCGCTGGTGAGATGGGCCTCGCCGTCGGCGTACCGGTTCTGGTAGAGCGCGATCACGCCCCGCGTGTTGGCCGCCCAGCAACCGGTCAGCGGGTCGTCCCCGGCGCTCAGTTCGGCGGCCTGCTCGGCGGCCTGGTTGGCGACGTCGAAGCGGCCGGTGATGTGGTGGACGTAGGCCACCATGACCAGGGCCCGCGCCTGCGCGCGCGGGTCGCCGGCGTCCCGCGCGGCCTCCCGGAGCGCCGAGGCGACGCCCTCGTACTCCTTGGAGTTGGAACCGGACTCGGCCAGGTCGACCGACGCCCACAGCGTGTCGACGGCACGCCGCAGGAACCCGGGCCGTGTGGACTGGCGTACGCACGCGAGCAGGGACACCGCCTCCGCGTACAGCCAGTCCCGCGCCGCGCGCCGGTTCTCGAAGCTCAGCCCCGGGTGGTCGGTGGGCTCCAGATGGTCCACCAGCCGGTCGCCGGGCCGCTCGATCGCGTAGACGCCCGCCGCCGTCGCCAGATAGAAGTCCAGCAGCCGTGACAGCGCCGCCTGCCGCTCGCTCGGCGGTTCCTCGTCGCGTTCGGCGCACGCACGCGCGTAGAGGCGGACCAGGTCGTGGAAGCGGTAGCGGCCGGGAGCGGCCGATTCCAGGAGGGAGGTGTCGACGAGGGACTCCAGCAGGTCCTCCGTCTCCTCCGCCGGGAGGTCGAGGACCGCCGCTGCCGCCGCCAGGGAGATGTCCGGGCCGTCGGCGAGGCCGAGGAGGCGGAAGGCGCGGGCCTGGGCCGGTTCGAGCTGCCCGTAGCCGAGTTCGAAGGTGGCCTTGACGGCGAGGTCGCCGGCCTGGAGCTCGTCGAGGCGGCGGCGTTCGTCGGCGAGTTTGGCGGCGAGGACGGAGACCGTCCAGGTGCGGCGGGCCGCGAGGCGGGAGGCGGCGATGCGGATGGCGAGGGGCAGGAAGCCGCAGGCGGCCACCACGTCGAGGGCGGCCTCCCGCTCGGAGCTCACCCGCTCCTCGCCGACGATCTTCGTGAAGAGGGCCAGTGCCTCGTCCGGCGACATGACGTCCAGGTCGACGAGGTGGGCCCCGGCGAGGTCGACCATGCGCACCCGGGAGGTGACGAGCGCCGCGCAGCCGGAGGTGCCGGGCAGCAGGGGGCGTACCTGCGCCGCGTCCTTGGCGTTGTCGAGGAGGATCAGCACGCGGCGCCCGTCGAGGACGGAGCGGTACAGCGCCGAGCGTTCCTCCAGGGAGTCGGGGATGGCGGAGTCCGCCGTGCCGAGGGCGCGCAGGAAGGAGCCGAGGACCGTCTCGGGTTCCGCGGCGCGCGGCCCGGTGCCCTGGAGGTCGACGTAGAGCTGGCCGTCGGGGAAGGCGGGGCGGGCCCGGTGGGCGACGTGGACGGCGAGGGTGGTCTTGCCGACGCCGCCGATGCCGGCGAGTGCCGACACGGCCATCACCCCGGTCTCGGAGGCGGCCAGGACGTCGCTCAGCTCGGAGACGAAGCAGGCGCGGCCGGTGAAGTCGGGGACGGTGGCGGGCAGCTGGGCCGGCCGGACGGGGACCGCGACGGGTTCGGCGGCCGGCGCGGAGGGTTCGGCGAGGCCGGGGTCCGCGCGGAGGATGCGCTGCTGGAGTTCGCGCAGGCCGGGGCGGGGGTCGACGCCGAGCTCGTCGGCGAGGAGGCGGCGGGTGTCGGCGTAGACGGCGAGGGCTTCGGCCTGGCGTCCGCTGCGGTACAGCGCGAGCATCAGCAGTTCGCGCAGGCGCTCGCGCAGCGGGTGCGCGGCGGTGAGGGCGGTCAGTTCGGAGACCGCCTCCGCGTGGCAGCCCTGTTCGAGGTCCATGTCGAGGCGGGACTCCAGGAGCTGGAGCCGCCATTCCTCCAGGCGGACGCGCTGGGCCTCGGCGTAGGGGCCGGGGACGCCGGCCAGGGTCTCGCCGTCCCAGAGGGCGAGGGCCTGGTCGAGGACGTCACGGGCCTGGCACAGGTCTCCGGCCGCCTTGGCCTTCTCGGCCCGCGCGGCGAGGTCCTGCGCGGCGTTGAGGTCGAGCGCGCCCTCGCCGAGGCCGCGGACGGCGTAGCCGCCGGACTCGCTGACGAGGACGCCCGCGTCCAGTGCCTTGCGCAGCCGGGAGGCGTAGGTGCGGACCGCGGCGAGGGCCTGGGAGGGCGGGTCCTCGCCCCACAGCGCGTCGATCAGCTCGGCGGCCGTCGCCGTGCGGCCCTCGCGCAGCAGCAGGGCGGCCAGCAGGGCGCGTTGCTGGGGTGATCCGGTGTTCAGCGGTTCGTCGCCGCGCCAGGCGCGTACCGGCCCGAGCACGCCGAAGCGCAGCGCCGCCGGTTCCACCGGGTCCGGACGCCTCTGCGCCGGCACTCGCGGTACCCCGTCCATCGCCGTCCCCCTAGACATCCTGAACAACCCTGTCAGTTTGCCTTGTTCATGGCGGATGCGTCAGCCGCGGGAGATGCCGATCACAGCTCGATCCAGGTGGACCGGCAGCCGGTTCACGGCTCCCTCACGACCTCTTCGCACCACCGTCGGTTTGATGGGCCGTCAGAGCGTTTTGCAAGCACACTTGTTGGCCCCTCCGTGCGCGGCGAGGCGTGGTGCACCGTGTGGGCCGGGTGGCCGAGCGCCGTCAGCCGTCCGTCAGGTCCACCCGTATCGTCAGCAGGTCCGTCCCCAGCGCCCGGACGGCCGCGCTGTTGTAGCGGGGCAGGGTGCGCAGGCGGGCCACCGGGTCGTCGTCGGGCAGGAGATGGGCCGTACCGGAGTACCAGCGGCCCCCGATGCGGACCCGGACCCGGGGATCGGCCTGGATGTTGCGGACGTACTGCGAGCGCTCCCCGAACTCCGAGACCAGCCAGAACGAGTCGCCGACGCGCCGGCCGCCCAGCGGGGTGCGCCGGGGCAGCCCGGAGACGCGGCCGGTGGTCTCCAGGAGGGTGTGGGACGGCAGCCGGCGCGTGAGCGGGTTGGCGACGTACCGCTGGAAGGCGGTCGTCAGACGGAAACGGAGATCGCTGGACGGCCGGGACATGGTCCGTGGGGCTCCTTCACGCGAGACGCTGTCGGCCTCCATGGTCGCCGATGATCCCCGTCAGGGGGTGTGAACTCGCCCTCACCGCACGCCCGGTGGCCGGCCGGTGTGCGTGCCGTGTGCGAGGAGTGTGATCCGGCCATGGAGGGGCGTCACCGGCGTGCTAGCCTCCCCGCGGTCTTGATCGACACAGTCATACGGGGGAAGTCGATGGCCTCTTCGGACGGCTACCAGCTCAAGAAGTCCGGCATGTCCGGGCAGGCGAACGAGCTGGACGGCGCGGGCGACGACACGGGGAAGATCCGCACGGCGATCGCGCCCGGCGTCTGCTACGCCTCGGACGCGCTGGGCGGCACCGACGCCGCCGCGGCCGTCAACCGGTTCATCGCCGCCTGGGGCGCGGAGGCCCGCACGCTGGAGGCGGCCCTGCACGAACTGGCGGGCAAGGTGCGGCTCGCCAAGGGCGCGTACGGCGGCAGCGACGGCCTGGTCCGCACCGCGGCGAGCAACGTCACCGTGGCCGACGGCGAGCTGACCACCATGCCCGCCTTCGCCGAGCGCCCCTCGGCCCTGACGAGCTACTGAGCACCGTACGACGACCGGGACGACAGGGCGGAAACAGGCGATGACGGGATTCATGGGGCCCGTGGACTCCCCGGCCGGGCGGCGCGCGTGGCTCGCCGGACTGTGCGAGGACATACCCAAGGCCGAGAGCAAGAACGACCTGCTCGACATGATCGACAGCGCGCTCTCCGTGTCCGAACCGGAGGGCAGTCCGGCGACGCTGGAATCGCTGAGCAAGCGCTACCGCGACCAGGTCGACAACGCGGGCGGCGTCCACGACCGCGTGCAGCGGGTGGCCGGAAAGGGTCTGCCCGACATCTGGGTCGGCGACACCAGCGTGCTCGCCTCCGACGCGGTCTTCGCCGCCGGACGTGCCGTGCTCCAGATGGCCGAGGCCTTCCAGGGCGGCGCGAACGCGCTGCTACGGCTCGCCGACGCGCTCGGCGAGGCGCAGCGGCAGGACGCCGAGGGGCGCGGCCGGATGGGACAGGCCAAGAGCACCCTCGGCGGGCGGGACGGATTCTTCGACAACCTCCACGAGGACGACGAGGAGGAGTGGGACCGGCTGACCGCCCGCGCCTACGCCTCCGACGGCATCAACCTGATGCACCAGGCGGCCGTCACCGCCGAGGACGCCGTCCGGGTCGCCGTCCGCGACCTGAACAAGTGGGCGGCCGAGGCGCGCGCCGGGAAGATGAACACCGGCGAACTGACCGCCGTCGACAAGCTGATGCTCGCCGACACCGGCGCCGCGAACGCCCCCACCGAACTGAACGAGATCCTCAGCTCCAGCGACCTGGAGCGCGCCGGCCGCCGCATGGACCAGCTGAGCAACGCCGACGCGGCGGCGATGGAGCGGATGCTGTCGCGGGCGGGCAGCGCGGAGGAGCGCGCCTACCTGATGAAGGCCCTGGCCGCGGGCCACGGCGTCAAGGAGATCGAGACCTTCCAGGGCAAGATCAACGGCAAGGACCCGGAGTGGCTGCGCCGCCACCTGACCCCGGTGGTCACCGCCGAGGACAGCATGGACGACGAGGGCCTCGCCGAGGACGGCTCCAACAACAACAAGGACTCCGTCCTCTTCCACGACCAGGCGTGGATCCAGGGCGGCGACGGCTCCGAGGGCACCTGTGTGGCCTCCTCCACCGTCAACGCCCGCGCCATGCTCGACCCGATCTACGCCCTCGACCTCACCGGCGGCCCCAGCGGGCAGGAGGACGACCCCAAGGCGTTCCGGGAGCGGCTGGTCGCCGAGCAGCACCGGCTGCACGAGGAGGGCGACGGCGGCGACGACTGGACCGGCATGGGGCAGGAGGGCCAGGAACGCATCGCCGACTCCACCCTCGGCAGCGCCACCGGTGACGACTACCGCCGCCACGACCTCGACAACGACGACGAGCGCCGGGCCGTCCTCGACGACGTCCAGCGGGCGGTCGCCGAGGGCCGGCCGGTCCCGGTCGACGTCTCGGGCGACGAGGGCGCCCACGCGATGATGATCATCGGCCAGGAGGGTGACATGCTCCAGATCTACAACCCCTGGGGCACCACGACCTGGGTCAGCGAGGACGACTTCGTCAACGGCAACATGGGCAAGGCTTCCAACAGTGAACTCAACAACGCGTACCAGGTCTATGTCCCCGAGTAGGGCGTTCGGGGGCGCGGCGTCCCGCACCGGGGCGGCGGTGGGCGCGGCGGCGGCCCTGCTGTTCCTGTCCGCCTGCGGGCCGGGCGGCGACGAGCCCACCAGCCATCCCACGGACGACCGCACCATCACCGCCTCGGTGGGGGAGCGGTTCACCCTCACCGTCGAGGAGAACGCCTCCACCCGCTCGCACTGGTACCTGGTCGACCCCGAGCCGGACGCCTCGGTGGTCCGCGCCGAGGGGGAGGAGAGCGAGTCGGCGTCGGACTCCGGCGGCGAGGTCGTGCCGGGCGCGGGCAGCCGTCTCACCTTCACCTTCGAGGCGACCGGCGAGGGCAGCACCGAGATCGTGCTCCTGCACTGCACCTTCAACAGCACCTGCGACACCGGCGACGGCAGCCCGGCCCCGACCCCGACGACGGGCGGCGCCGCGCCGACCGAGCCGGAGCGGGTCACCTACAAGGTCACGGTGGGCTGAGGCGTGGACACCACCTCGCGCACCGAGGACGAACTGGCCGGCCTCGACATCGCCGCCCTCCTCCGCTACGGCGTCACCGCCCCGCAGGGCCCGATGCGCACGTCCCTCTTCGGCGACGGCGCGGTGGGCGCGGCGGTCCTCCTCGCCCGCCTGGGCACCGAGCCGCGCTCGGTGGCGTTCCTCGCGGAGACGGTCCGGGCGGGCGGTCTCGCGCACGCGCTGACCCTGCCCGAGCCGCTGCCCCGGCCCGAGGCGGCGGACCTCGTCCGTGACTGGCTGGAAGCCGCCGCGTCCCTCGCGGGCGGCGTCCGGGCGGACGACACCGCCGCCCGCTGGCTCCGCGCGGTCGCGTCGATCGTCGAGCTGCGTCAGTCGGTCCGCCGCTGAGCCGGCGGACCCCGGGACCGAGGCGGTGACCGACCAGTCGGTATGGACAGATGGCTCGCGCCCCGGTAGAGATGGGTCATGCGCATCGCCGTCACCATCTTCCTCACCGACGAGACGATCACCCCGACCCGGCTCGCACGCGAGCTGGAGGAGCGGGGCTTCGCCGGGCTCTACCTGCCCGAGCACACCCACATCCCCGTCGAACGGACCACCCCCTACCCGGCGGGCGGCGAGCTGCCCCGCGAGTACGGCCGCACCCTCGACCCGTTCGTCGCCCTCGGCCAGGCGGCCGCCGTCACCCGGACACTGGGCCTCGGCACCGGCATCACGCTCGTCGCCCAGCACGACCCGATCGACCTGGCCAAGCAGATCGCGACCGTCGACCACGTCTCCGGCGGCCGGTTCACCCTCGGCCTCGGCTTCGGCTGGAACGTCGAGGAGGCCGCCGACCACGGCGTGCGCTGGCGCACCCGCCGGGACCTCGTCCGGGACCGGATGGCCCTCATGCGCGCCCTGTGGGCGGAGGAACCGACGGCGTACGAGGGCGAGTTCGGATCCGTCCGCGCCAGCCACGCCCACCCCAAGCCGGTGCAGAAGCCACGCGGCCCGGTCGTCGGACCGCGCACCCTGATCGGCGGCGCCGCCGGACCCAAACTCTTCGCCCACATCTGCGAGTACGCCGACGGCTGGCTGCCCATCGGCGGGCGCGGCCTGTCCACGACCCTGCCCGCGCTGCGCAGCGCCTGGGCCGACGCCGGCCGCGACCCGGCCGCCCTCCAGGTCGTCCCGTACGCCGTCCATCCCACCCCGGGCAAACTCGCCCACTACGCCGAACTCGGCATCGAGGAAGTCGTCCTCCAGCTCCCGCCCGCCGGGGAGGCCGAGGTGCTGCGCACCCTGGACGCGCTCGCGCCGTACGTCGACGAGGAGTCCGGTGACCCGGACAAGTCCTGATCAGCGCGATCGTATGCTCGGAGGATGACGACTTCCGCGACCTCCGGAACGGGCCCCACCGAGAACTCCATGCGTCGCGCCCTCAAACGCGCCCGGGACGGCGTCGCCCTCGATGTCCCGGAGGCGGCGGTGCTGCTCCAGGCCCGCGGCGAGCACCTCGACGACCTCGCCGCCTCCGCCGCCCGCGTCCGCGACGCGGGCCTGGCGGCGGCGGGCCGCCCCGGCGTCATCACCTACTCCAAGAGCGTCTTCGTCCCCCTCACCCGGCTGTGCCGGGACAAGTGCCACTACTGCACCTTCGTCACCGTCCCCGGCAAGCTGCGCCGCGCCGGGCACGGGATGTTCATGTCCCCCGACGAGGTCCTGGACATCGCCCGCAAGGGCGCCGCCCTCGGCTGCAAGGAAGCCCTCATCACCCTCGGCGACAAGCCCGAGGACCGCTGGCCCGAGGCCCGCGAATGGCTGGACGCGCACGGCTACGACGACACCATCGCCTACGTCCGCGCGATCTCCATCCGCATCCTGGAGGAGACGGGCCTGCTCCCGCACCTCAACCCGGGCGTCATGAGCTGGACCGACTTCCAGCGGCTGAAGCCCGTGGCGCCGTCGATGGGCATGATGCTGGAGACGACGGCGACCCGCCTGTGGTCCGAGCCCGGCGGCCCCCACCACGGCTCCCCGGACAAGGAACCGGCCGTCCGCCTGCGCGTCCTGGAGGACGCGGGCCGCTCCTCGGTCCCCTTCACCTCCGGGCTCCTCATCGGCATCGGCGAGACCTACGAGGAGCGCGCGGAGTCCCTGTTCGCGCTGCGGAAGGTGTCCCGGGCCTACCACGGCATCCAGGAACTGATCATCCAGAACTTCCGCGCCAAGCCCGACACCGCGATGCGGGGCATGCCGGACGCCGAACTCGACGAACTCGTCGCCACGGTCGCCGTCGCCCGCCACATCATGGGCCCCAGCGCCTGCCTCCAGGCCCCGCCCAACCTCGTCGACGACGAGTACGAGCGGCTGATCGGCGCGGGCATCGACGACTGGGGCGGGGTGTCCCCGCTCACCATCGACCACGTCAACCCCGAACGGCCCTGGCCGCAGATCGAGCGCCTGGCCGAGCGGTCCCGGGCCGCGGGCTTCGAACTGCGCGAACGCCTCTGCGTCTACCCGGAGTTCGTCCGCCGCGGCGAACCCTGGCTGGACCCGCGGCTGCTCCCGCACGTCCGCGCGCTGGCGGACCCGGACACCGGCCTGGCCCGCGAGGACGCCGTCGTGGAGGGCCACCCCTGGCAGGAACCCGACGAGGTCTTCACCGCCACCGGCCGCACCGACCTGCACACCGCCATCGACACCGAGGGCCGCACCGCCGACCGCCGCGAGGACTTCGACGAGGTCTACGGCGACTGGGGCGCCCTGCGCGAGGCGGCGGCCCCCGGCATGGCCCCCGAGCGCATCGACACGGACGTACGCCAGGCGCTGCGCGTCGCGGCCGACGACCCCACCCGGCTCACCGACGCCGAGGCACTCGCCCTGCTCCACGCGGACGGCCCGGCGCTGGACGCCCTCTGCCGGGTCGCCGACGACGTCCGCAGGTCGGCGGTCGGCGACGACGTGACGTACATCGTCACCAGGAACATCAACTTCACCAACGTCTGCTACACCGGCTGCCGCTTCTGCGCCTTCGCCCAGCGCCGCACCGACGCCGACGCCTACACCCTCTCCCTCGACCAGGTCGCCGACCGCGCCCAGCAGGCCTGGGACGTGGGCGCGGTCGAGGTCTGCATGCAGGGCGGCATCCACCCGGACCTGCCGGGCACGGCCTACTTCGACATCGCGAGGGCCGTCAAGGAACGGGTCCCCGGCATGCACGTCCACGCCTTCTCCCCGATGGAGGTGGTGAACGGCGCGACCCGCACCGGCCTGTCGATCCGCGAGTGGCTGACCGCCGCGAAGGAGGCGGGCCTGGACTCCCTCCCCGGCACCGCCGCGGAGATCCTCGACGACGAGGTCCGCTGGATCCTCACCAAGGGCAAGCTGCCGACGGCGACCTGGATCGAAGTGATCACCACGGCCCACGAACTGGGCCTGCGCTCCTCCTCGACCATGATGTACGGCCACGTCGACCAGCCCCGCCACTGGCTCGGCCACTTCCGCACCCTGGCCGGCATCCAGCAACGCACCGGCGGCTTCACCGAGTTCGTCACCCTCCCCTTCATCCACACCAACGCGCCCGTCTACCTGGCGGGCATCGCGCGCCCCGGCCCCACCCTGCGCGACAACCGCGCCGTGACGGCCATGGCCCGCCTGCTCCTCCACCCCTGGATCCCCAACATCCAGACCAGCTGGGTGAAGCTGGGCACGGAAGGCGCGGCGGAAATGCTCCGCTCCGGCGCCAACGACCTCGGCGGCACCCTCATGGAGGAGACCATCTCCCGCATGGCGGGCTCCTCCTACGGCTCCTACAAGTCGGTCAAGGACCTCGTCGCGGTCGCGGAGGCCGCGGGCCGCCCGGCCAAGCCGCGCACCACCCTCTACGGCGAGGTCCCCGAGGAGCGCCGCCGCACGGCCGAGGCCTCCGACGGCCACCTGCCCCAGCTGCTGCCGGTGCTGGACTGAGAGCGGGCGGCGGGCAGACCGTTCACGGCCCCGCAGTAGGATGATCCGACCCTCGGTGTCGCCCGGCGCCGGGGCCGGATTGCTGAGGAGATGCGTGCCCGTGCCTGCCCGCCGGCTTCCCTCGTGGGCCTGGGTGACCGGTCTGACCACCGGGGCGATAGCGGTGGTCGCCGTCCTCGCGGTCCAGGCCACCGACGGCACCCGCCCGGTCGCCGCGGCGACCACCCCGACACCCTCGTCGGCGACGGCGACCGCCACACCCAGGCCGACGGCGACGGCCCCCACCGCCGTACCCGACGACTCCGGCACCGGCCGCCGTATCGTCTACTCCCTCTCCCAGAACCGGGTCTGGCTGATCGACGCCAGCGACAGCCCCCGCCGCACCTTCACGGTCTGGCCGGGCACCGTCGACCCCGACCCGGGCACCTACACGGTGGGCACCCGGTCCGAGCCCGTCACCACCGGCTCGGACGGCGTCCGCATCGAGCACATCGTCTACTTCGCGGCGAAGTCCGGCGTGAACATCGCCTTCTCCCACGCGGTCGACGGCGCCTCCCCGCCCCCGGCCTCCGGTGCCCAGACCGGTGGCATCCGCACGAAGCGGGCCGACGGCGAGGCCCTGTGGGTATTCGCCACGAGTGGGACGACGGTCACGGTCGTCAAGTGACCCCGCCGCGGCTCACGGGTGCATCCGGGCGCCCTTGAGCACCTTGTCGACCGCGTTGCGCGGCCCGTACACGGCGAGGCCCACCAGATCCAGGTGATCACCGGGAACGGCCCGTACGGCGGCCCGGTTGTCGCGGTCGTTGCCGGTGGCGAAGAGATCGGACGTGAACACGGCTCGCGGCAGCGCACGCGCCACGGCCCGCCCGTGCGCGGCGGTCAGCACCTCCTTCGCCCCCTCCAGCACCAGCACCGGCTGCCGGAACATCGGCAGGTACGGGGTGCCGTCGGCATCGGCGTACGCCTCCCCGATCACCTCCGGGACCTCGGTGCCGAGCCCGCTGACCAGGAAGGCGGTCACGTTCAGCCGCTGCCAGGGGGCGAGGTCGTCCCGCAGCAGGACGGCGATCTTGGTGTCGAAACGTACAGGCGTGCTCTCGGTGGTCATGTTCCCGAGCCTGCCGCCCGCGCCACCCGGCCGTCTTGTACGTTCCTTGCATGGTCCGCGGCCCGGAGGTCACCGCGTGGCGCCCGCACGTACCCGGCGTCACGGAGGTCTTCCACGCCCACTTCACCGAGCACGCCTACCCCATGCACGTCCACGACGTGTGGACCCTGCTGATCGTCGACGACGGCGCCGTGCGCTACGACCTCGACCGCCGAGAGCACGGCACCCCGCACGACACGGTCACCCTGCTGCCGCCGCAGGTCCCGCACAACGGCGAACCCGCCACCGCGCACGGCTTCCGCAAACGCGTCCTCTACCTGGACCGCACCCACCTGGACGAGACCTTCATCGGCCCGGCGGTCGACGCCCCCGACATGGCCGACCCGCTCCTGCGCCACCGCGTCGCCCAACTCCACGCGGCGCTGGCGCACCCGGGCGACGAACTGGAGGCCGAGAGCCGCCTGACCCTGATCACCGACCGTCTGCGCGCCACCCTCCGCCCCCGCATCAAGACGCCCGTGACACCGCCGGCGCGGGGTGTCGCCCACGACCTCCGCGACATCCTGGACGAACGCCTCCGCCCCGGAGTGACCCTGGACGAGGCGGCGCGGCTGGTCCACGCCCACCCCGCCCACCTCATCCGCTCCTTCAGTTCGGCGTTCGGCATCGCGCCCCACCAGTACCTGACGGCCCGCCGAATCGACCGCGCCCGGCGCCTGCTGCTGGCCGGCCGCCGCCCGGCGGAGGTGGCGACCGAGGTCGGCTTCCACGACCAGGCCCATCTGACCCGCCACTTCAGACGACTGGTGGGCACGACCCCGGGCCGCTACGCGGCCGGTTCCCGCCCCGTCGCCCCCGGCAGGTGATTGACGACGAGCACGACCCCGCTGAGCAGGAAGATCCGGGTGGCGGCGTCCAGCCCGTTCCAGTCCCCGGACTGCCACATGGCGAACCACTCGCCGCCGATTCCGATGAACCCGACCCCGAACAGCAGCATCACCATGAGCAGCCCGTAGGTGGAGAACCGCCGCCCCCGCCCGTGCTCCCCCCGAGCCCAGAACCAGGTCCCGCCGATCAGCACGAGCGCGGCAAGGGTCTCCCAGACGATGATCGCGACGTAGGCGGCGTTCTGAAGCCCTTCACTGGTGATCGCCCGCCACATCAGATCCTCGTCCTTGAACGTCGTATCCATGGCGAGGACGTGCTGCACGAACGCCTGGTTGGTCCCGAAGTCCGTGATGTTCCCGAAGGCCACCAAGGCCATGTAGAGAGCGACGGTCCCGGTCAGCAGCGTGGCGGCGAGCGAAAGGGCGCCGCGCGAGGTTGTGGTGGACATGGCGCCCATCTTGCCGCGCGGAACGCCGCGATCCGTAGCGATTGAGCCACCCGGCACCCTCCGCCTGGAGCCAGGGCGCCTCCGGCCCTCCCGTGGGCCTCTTCGGCGTTACTCGCAGAAGCCGGACAGGAAGGCGGCCCACGCCTGCGGAGTCAGGGCGAGCTGGGGGCCGGAGGTGTCCTTGGAGTCGCGTACGTGGACGGTCGTGCGGGTCGGGGCGACGGCGACCTCGATGCAGTCCGGGCCCTCGTTGCTGCTGTAGCTGCTCTTGAACCACTCGAGCGTGGTGGTCATGTCTCTTCCCCCAGCACTTTCTCGATGAAGGCCAGTGACTCCCGGGGCGTGAGAGCCTGGGATCGGATGATCCCATAGCGCAGTTCGAGCGGCTGCACCCGCTTCGGATCACTGATCAGGCGGTTGTCCGTCTGACCTTCCTCGTGGGCCACCGTCATGCCGTCCTGAAGTTTGAGCAGGCGAATGGGGCCGCCCATACCCGCGTGATCTTCAAGCTCGGTGGGCATCACCTGGATCTCGACGTGCCTCAACGAGCCGATCTCCAGCAGGTGTTCGAGTTGCTGTCGTAACACCATTCTGCCGCCGATGGGGCGCCGAAGGGTCACCTCTTCCTGGACGAATGTGAGGGTCGGACGCGGTGCTCGCTCGAAGACGTCTTGACGAGCCAAACGAGCGCTGACATTCCGCTCGATCTCGTCCACCGTGTACGCGGGGCGCCGCATCGCGAACAGAGCCCTCGTGTAGTCGGCGGTTTGCAGCAGTCCGTGCACGTAGTGGTTGGCGTACGCCCCCAACTCCACCGCCTCCCCCTCCAACTTCGCCAAGTCCCGAACCTTCTTCGGATACCGGGCCCGCTCCACGTCCTCCTTCATGGAAGCGAGCTTCCCGCCCGCCCCCAGCACCTCGTCCGCCTTGTCCAGGAACTCCGGCTTCGGGATCCGCCGCCCCCGCTCCACGGAGGACACCATCTCCTCGCCGTACCCGATGGCGGCGGCCAACTCGGCCTGCTTCAGACCCGCCTGGTCCCGCCACGCCCTGATCTGCCGGCCGACGACCCTGAGCACGGCCTCGGCCTCTTCGTCCTCCACGTCTTCCCCTCCTGGCGTACCAGCCGTACGGCGCCCCCACGCGCCCGTACAGTCACTGTCTGTGCCTGTGCAGTCACTGGTCAGCGTAGGGAAGCGCGGCCACGCTGGGTGACGTGAACCACGAATTCGCCGTGCAGCTCTCCGCTACCAGAAGGGGCGCCCGCCTCGCCCGACTCCTCACGGAACGCCAACTCCACGACTGGGGCGAGCCGTACGAGGACGCGGCGCAGGTGGTGGCGGAGCTGGCCTCCAACGCCGTGCTCCACGGCCGGGTCCCGGGCCGGGACTTCCGCCTGCGTCTGCGGCTCCGTCCCGACCGCACCCTCCGTATCGAGCTGACCGACGCCCGGGGTGACCGGATCCCGCGTGTCCCGGACCCGGTGGACGACACCCCGGAGTCCGGCAGGGGGCTGCGCATCGTGACGGCGTACGCGGCCTGCTGGGGCGTGGAGGAGGCGCCGCCCAGCGCCAAGACCGTGTGGGCTGAAATGGCACCGCGTCGCGGCCGGACGTGACCCGGTGACGCCCGACGCCAAAGACCAAGAACCGGGGGAAAGAACCGAACCCTCCCCTGCCGTCCCCGTCGATCACTCCCCGGAGTGAATATGCCCAACTGAACTGGCGCGGGCCGCCCTTGGTGGTGCAGCGTCAGTCACGACGACTCCAGACATGCATCGGCCCTCGCCGGGACTGCCATCCCAGTGCGAGGGCCTGATCACCAAGGAAGAAAGCCCCTTCCCGATGACTGAGCAGCACCCTAACGCGCATGCGCGCGCTACGTCCGGCCGTTACTCGTCCGGAGTACAGCACGTCAACGAACCCCACCACGACAACTTCACCGTGGTCGGGAATCACCTCGCCCAGCACCCCGAGCTGTCGCTGACGGCGATCGGCCTGGCGACGCACATCCAGTCACTGCCCGCCGGGACCACGATCGGCATCAAGACGCTGGCGGCGAAGTTCCCCGAGGGGGAGATCCGGATCGCGGCGGCGCTGCGCGAGCTGGAGGAGCACGGGTACCTCGCACGCCTCAAGGAGCGTCTTCAATCGGGCCGAGTCGTGACCCGGACGGTCTCGTACAACAGGCCCCGCCCGGCGGTGACGGCCGCGGCGGATCCGGCCCCGGCTCCCGCTGCCCCTGAGCGCAAGCCCGCCGCCC
>NZ_MUND01000413.1 GCF_002154375.1 Streptomyces glaucescens
GTGCTGGCCGGGGCGGCGGCGGCCATCTCGGGGATGTCCTGCTTGACGTGGTAGCCGCGGCTGAGGAGGAGGGGGACGAGGACGGCCTCGCGGTCTCCGAGGGCGGCGAGGGTGTCGGGGAGCAGGGGCTCGTTCAGCTCGATGTGCCCGAGGTGGACCGGGAGGCCGGGGCGCAGCGCGCGGACGCGGTCGAGGAGGGCGCGGACCGTGGCGAGGGCGCGCGGGTCGCGGCTGCCGTGGGCCACGACGACGAGCGCGGGGGGTCCGGGGCGGTGGCTGAGCTGGCTGTCCATGCATCGAGGGTGCCGAAAGGACGTTGCCGGCCCGTTGCGTGAGGGTCACGGGCGTTTTCCGTGGGTTCACCGCGGGGGGCGGGCGGGGTGTGAGGGGGACGCAACCGGGACGCCGCACAGACCGTCCCTTTCCGTATGAAGATCGTACGACCTCGTCTGCCGCGTACCCGGACCGGCCGCCGGCGGCTGGTGCAGGCCGCGATGGCGGGGTGCGTGCTCGCGCTGCTGCCGTCGACCTGGCTGTACGTCTCGACCGGCGACCGGCTGCGCAGCACCGCCGACGTGCCGCGCACCGAGGTCGCCGTCGTCTTCGGCGCCGGCCTGTGGAACGGCGCGCCGTCCCCGTATCTCGCCCACCGGCTGGACGCGGCGGCCGAGCTGTACCGGACGGGCCGGATCGAGGTGGTCCTGGTGACCGGCGACAACAGCCGGAAGGACTACGACGAGCCGGACGCGATGCGCGCCTACCTCACCCGGCACGGCGTCCCGGACGCGCGGATCGTCAGCGACTACGCGGGCTTCGACACCTGGGACTCCTGTGTCCGCGCCAAGAAGATCTTCGGGGTGGACGAGGCGGTGCTGATCAGCCAGGACTTCCACATCCGGCGGGCGGTCGCGCTGTGCCGGGAGGCGGGGGTGGCGTCGTACGGCGTCGGGGTGCCCGCCGAGCGGGACGCGACCTGGTACTACGGCGGGGTCCGGGAGGTCTTCGCGAGCGGCAAGGCGGCGCTGGACGCGGTCCTCGAACCCGATCCGCGGTTCCTCGGACCCGAGGAGCCCGGGGTGGAGCGCGCGCTGGCCGCCGGGCGCTGACCTGCGGCGAGAGCTCCTCACGGTGGCCCGGCGGCGGCGGGGAGGTCGTCGTCCCGGCCGTGTAACAGGGAGCCGTCCCGGCACGTAACACGGCCGATTCACCCTGAGGGGCATGAACAGCACCTCGACGCCCACCCACTGCCCGTACTGCGCCCTGCAGTGCGGGATGAACCTGTCGCCCACGCCGGACGGGGGCGTCGAGGTGCTGGAACGCGCCGACTTCCCGGTGAACCGGGGAGCGCTGTGCGGCAAGGGCCGTACGGCGCCCGCGGTGCTCTCGTCGCGGGTGCGCCTGACCTCCCCGCTGGTCCGCGAGGGCGGCGCGCTCGTGCCCGCCACCTGGGACGAGGCCCTGGACCGGATCGCCGGCGCGCTCGGCCGTATCCGCGCGGAGCACGGCGCGGACGCGCTCGGCGTGTTCGGCGGGGGCGGGCTGACCAACGAGAAGGCGTACACGCTGGGCAAGTTCGCCCGGGTCGCGCTCGGCACCTCGCAGATCGACTACAACGGCCGGTTCTGCATGTCGTCCGCGGCGGCGGCCGGGACGAAGGCCTTCGGGCTCGACCGCGGGCTGCCCTTCCCGCTGGAGGACATCCCGAGGAGCGGCTGCGTGATCCTCGTCGGCTCCAACCTCGCCGAGACCATGCCGCCGTCGCTGCGCTTCCTCACCGAGCTGAAGGAGAACGGCGGCACGCTGATCGTCGTCGACCCGCGCCGCACGAAGACCGCCGAGCACGCCGACCTGCATCTGGCGCCCCGCCCGGGCACCGACCTGGCGCTGGCGCTGGGCCTGCTGCACCTGGTCGTCGCCGAGGGCCGCACGGACGAGGCGTACATCGCCGAGCGGACCACCGGCTGGGAGGACGCGCGGGCCGCGGCCATGGCGCACTGGCCGGAGTACGTGGAGCGGATCACCGGAGTGTCGGTGCCGCAGCTGCGCGAGGCCGTACGGATGTTCTGCGAGCCGGAGACCGCGATGGTGCTCACCGCGCGCGGGCCCGAGCAGCAGTCCAAGGGCACCGACACGGTCGGCGCCTGGATCAACCTGTGCCTGGCCACCGGCCGGGCGGGACGGCCGTACAGCGGATACGGCTGCCTCACCGGGCAGGGCAACGGGCAGGGCGGGCGCGAGCACGGCCAGAAGGCCGACCAGCTGCCCGGCTACCGCAAGCTGGACGACCCGGCGGCGCGCCGCCACGTGTCCGAGGTGTGGGGGGTCGACCCGGACTCGCTGCCGGGGCCGGGCCGCAGCGCCTACGAGCTGCTGGACGCGCTCGGCACGGACATCCGGGCGCTGCTGCTGATGGGCTCCAACCCGGTGGTGTCGGCGCCGCGCGCCGCGCACATCGAGGAGCGGATCACGTCACTGGACTTCCTGGCGGTCTGCGACGTCGTGCTGTCGGAGACGGCGGAACTGGCGGACGTGGTGCTGCCGGTGACGCAGTGGGCCGAGGAGACCGGCACGACGACCAACCTGGAGGGGCGGGTGCTGCTGCGGCGGCAGGCCATCACCCCGCCCGAGGGAATCCGCAGCGACCTGGAGGTCATGCACGAACTGGCCGCGCGGCTCGGGGTGGAGAAGGGCTTCCCGACCGACCCCGAGGAGGTCTTCGAGGAGCTGCGCCGGGCGAGCGCGGGCGGGCCCGCCGACTACTCCGGCATCACCTACCGCAGGCTCGCGGAGGAGAGCGGGGTGTTCTGGCCGTGCCCGGCGCCGCAGTCCGTGGATCCGCAGTCCGTGGACCCGCAGTCCGTGGATCCGCAGTCCGTGGACCGGGTGATGGTGGCGGACTCCGGGGACGCCTCGCCTGCCGTGACGCCGGACGGCCCGGCGCGGGAGGCCGAGGTACGAGGCGCGCACCCCGGTACCCCGCACCCCGGTACCCCGCGGCTGTTCCTCGACCGCTTCGCCACCCCGGACGGGCGGGCCCGGTTCGTGCCCGTGGCGCACCGGGCGGCCGCCGAGGAGCCCGACGACGAGTACCCGGTGCTGCTGACCACCGGCCGGGTGGTCGCCCAGTACCAGTCCGGCGCGCAGACCCGGCGGGTCGACGAGCTGAACGCCGCCGCGCCGGGTCCGTTCGTCGAGCTGCACCCGAGGCTGGCGGCACGGCTGGGCGCCGCCGAGGGCGACCCGGTGGCCGTGGTCTCGCGGCGCGGGCGGGCCGTGGCACCGGCCCGGATCACCCACGCCATCCGCCCCGACACCGTCTTCATGCCGTTCCACTGGCCCGGCGAGGGCCGCGCCAACACCCTCACCAACCCGGCGCTGGACCCCACCTCGCGGATGCCGGAGTTCAAGGCGTGCGCGGTCCGGGTGGAGGCGGTGACCCCGGCGGAGGCGGCGCGGGATTGACCCGTTCTTCCGGTGCCGGTATGCACCCCTCGGGGGGTCTGTCCGGCCCGTAGGTTCATCCGCATGACGATCTACCAGGTACCTCGGCGCATGAACTTCTCCGCCTTCGCCCCCAAGGTGTTCAAGGCGGTCCTGGGCCTCCACGCCGCCGCCGTCGAAGGCCTCGACCCGGTGCTGGTGGAGCTGGTCCAGATCCGCGCCGCGCAGCTCAACCACTGCGCGTACTGCCTCGACTACCACATCACCGACGCCCGCAAGGCCGGCGAGTCGGAGGACCGCGTCCACCAGCTGCCGGCCTGGCGGGAGTCGAGCCTCTACACCGTCCGGGAGCGGGCGGCGCTGGCCCTGACCGAGGCCGTCACGCTGCTGTCCGACGGGGTGTCGGACGAGGTGTACGAGGAGGCGGCGCGGCACTTCGACGAGGCGACGCTGGCCCGGCTGATCGCCGTGATCGTCACCGCGAACACCTGGAACCGGATGAACATGACGACCCGCAAGACGCCGGGCACGGACTGAGCCCGCCTCAGGGCCGGCGTGCCCGCCAGTCGCCGCCCTCGATGCGGGTGCCCCGCGCGCGCAGACGGGCGGCGACGGGCGGTGCGGCGAGGTACACCCAGGCCCGCCGGACCGCCCCGTCGGCGGTACGGACGACATCGCGGGCGACCCGCTCGTAGAGGTTGCGGGGGTCGCCGGGCGTCTCGCACTCCTCCAGCCGGTCGAGGACGAGCAGCAGTTCGTCGTACGCCTCGGGCAGCGGGGTGACCAGTTCGCCGCGCACCGATCCGCCCGGCTCCTCGACGGCGTACGGATAGCCGGGGCCGTCGTAGAGGACGGCGTCGGCGAGCCGGCCGGGCTCCTCGGCGCGGGTGCGGCCGCGCAGGAGGAGGTCGTGGTTGGGTCCGCCGGGGCGGAGGGTGCCGTAGACGAAGAAGGGGAGGGGGGAACGGGACCGCACGGAACTCACAGAAGCGATTCTGTCCCCTCACACACCTGCACGTCTTCACCCTGGCCCTGGCATGTCCACGCCCCCTTGAATCTTGGTCACCCTCAGTGTGACCAGTTCAAGGAGACCCATGAGCCGGATACGGCCGTACGCCCTGGCCGCCACGACCGCCGCCGCCCTGCTGGCCACGGCGCTCACCCCCACCGCCGGAGCGGCCGGCCGGCCCACCCGGGCCACCGCGCTGGAACACGCCACCGCCGTCCTCGCCGAACGGGCCGGGAGCCTGGGCCTCGGTCCCGGACAGCGCACCGAGGTGCGGGACGTCGTCATCGACGAGGACGGCACCCAGCACGTCCGCTACGACCGCACCTACCGCCGGCTCCCCGTCCTCGGCGGCGACTTCGTGCTCCACCTGGCACCCGACGGCGGCTACCGGGGCGCGGACCGCGCGACGACGGCACCCGTCGCACTGCCGGACGTGACCCCGGCACTGTCCGCCCCCGAGGCCGCCGGCCTGGCCGCGAACGCCCTGCGGGCGCTGCACCTGGACCAGCCGCTCAGGCGGCTGACGGCCCAGCCGGAGCTGGTGGTCGACGCGCGGCACGGGACGCCGAGGCTGGCGTGGCGGACCGAGGCCGCGGCCCTCGACGGGCAGGGCAACCCGGTGGCGCGGACCGTGCTCACGGACGCGCGGACCGGCGCCCGGATCGACGCCTGGGACACCCTGGAGTCGGCGTCCGGTGACGGCCGTTCCCTGTACGGGGGCACGGTCCCGCTGCGGACGACACCGACCGGATCGGGGTACGCGCTCAAGGACCCGACCCGCGGCGGCACCCACACCGGCGACGCGGCGAACCAGAGCGACCTGTGCCTGCTCGGCACCCTCTGCGTCACCCGCGCCCCCTCCACCGTCCTCACCGACCCGGACAACCACTGGGGCGACGGCACCACCGCGGACCGCGCCTCGGCGGCCGTGGACGCGCAGTACGGCACGGACGTCACCTGGGACTACCTCAAGGACGTCCACGGCCGCGAGGGCATCGCGGGCGACGGCAAGGGCTCGTACAGCCGGGTGCACTACGGCAACCGCTACAACAACGCCTTCTGGGACGACAGCTGCTTCTGCATGACCTACGGCGACGGTGACGGCACCACGTTCGGCCCGCTGGTCTCCCTGGACGTCGCCGGCCACGAGATGAGCCACGGCGTCACCTCCGCCACCGCGAACCTCGCCTACACCGGCGAGTCCGGCGGCCTCAACGAGGCCACCTCCGACATCTTCGGCACGCTTGTGGAGTTCCACGCGGCCAACGCCGCCGACCCCGGCGACTGGACGATCGGCGAGAAGATCGTCCGCCCCGGCTTCGGACACGCCGCCCTGCGCTTCATGGACCGCCCGTCGAAGGACGGCGCCTCCCCCGACTGCTGGAGCCCCACCGTCGCCGGCCTCGACGTCCACCACTCCTCCGGCATCGGCAACCACTTCGCCTACCTGCTGGCCGAGGGCAGCGGCGCCAAGACCATGGGCGGCACCGCCCACAACTCCCCCACCTGCGACGGCAGCTCGCTCACCGGCATCGGCCGCGCCAAGCTCGGCGCCATCTGGTACCGCGCCCTCACCGTCTACATGACCTCCACCACCACGTACACCGCCGCCCGCACCGCCACCCTGAACGCGGCCCGCGACCTGTACGGCCCGGACAGCACGGAACACCGGGCGGTGGGGGCGGCCTGGAGTGCGGTGGGAGTGGGCTAACCCCCGTACGGGCGGCGCTGCTTGGCCTCGTGGAGGGCTCGGGCCCACCAGGTGAGCTGGTCCAGCATCTTCTTCGCCGCCGCGTCCGGACCCGACGGGTCCTTCAGGCGGCCCTCGGGGGTGAAGGACGCGGCGGCGTTGTGGAAGGAGACCGTGTCGCGGACGGTGACGGCGTGGAGTTCGGCGAAGACCTGGCGGAGGTGTTCCGTGGCGCGCAGGCCGCCGGAGATGCCGCCGTAGGAGACCAGGGCGACGGGCTTGGCCTGCCACTCGGTGAAGTGCCAGTCGATGAGGTTTTTCAGGGCGGCGGGGAAGGAGTGGTTGTACTCGGGGGTGAGGACGACGAACGCGTCCGCCGCCGCCAGCTTGACGCTGACCGGGTCGGAGGCGTGCGGAGCGGGCTCCATGGTGGTGGGCAGGGTGACGTCGGCGACGTCGACGACGTCCACGACCAGCTCATCCCGTTCCCGGACGCGCTCCAGCAGCCAGTCGGCGACGACGGGCCCGAAGCGGCCGTGGCGGTTGCTGCCGATGACGACGGTCACGTTCAGGGGCGCCTCGGAGGTCGCGGTCCCGATGGTCGCGCTCTCGGTGGCCGCGGTCTCGGTGGCCGCGGCTTCGGTGGCCGCGGTCCCGGCGGTTGAGTTCTTCATGCCGCACAGGCTCGTACCTCAAGTTTGATCGAGGTCAAGTCCGGGCGTTCCGGTTGCCCCGGTCACCCGTTCACACCCTCCCCGCGCATCCTTCGGGTCGTCTTCCATGACACCCCATCACACGCCGGTGAGCTGGGAAAACGCGCCGCAGGGCGAGAGCGCGGCGGTACGGCGCGGCACCCGTTCTCCGTATTTCTGACGACCCCTCAGGAAGCGCGCTCGCGCCGCTGCCACTTACCTCGGAGAGGAACGGAGAAGAACAGGGCCCGAACCGCTCGACTCGATCGATGGGGAACACCGATGCGACGTATCGCCCGGCTGCTGACCGGTACCGCGCTCGCCGTCGCCGCCGCGGCACTGACCGCCGCGCCCGCGCACGGCGGCGGCACCGGCTCCCTGGACGTGTACCCGTCCTCCGTGGTGCCCGGCGGTTCGGTCAGTGTGAACACGACGGCGTGCGGAGCCGACGGCGCCGCCGCGGGCGACGCCAGCGCGGTCGGCGCCGGGCAGTTCACGCTGGCGCCCAGCTCCCACGAGGGCAACGCGATCGGCCAGTTCCGGGTGCCGCCGAGCGCGCAGCCGGGGACGTACGAGATCGTCGCCCGGTGCTCCGGGGGCGGCCGGGAGGTCAGGGGCGACCTGGTCGTCACCCTGACCTCGGTCCGGCCGGCGCATCCCCGGGGGAGTGTGAAGACGGGGGTCGGCGGCGCACTGGGCCCCGACCCCGTGCAGACCGCGGCCGGCGTGGCGGCTCTCGCCGTCGCCGCCGCGGGCGGTACCTGGCTCCTGCATCGCCGGGCGAGAGGCGACGGGATCTGACGGACACCCTCCGCTGTCCGTCCGCCGGTACCGCACGCCCCTCCCCCTCCGGGTCCGATGCCCCTCGCGGCCCGGAGGGGGCACGGGGACCCGCCCCGTCCCTCGGTCACAGGGAGGACCGATGCGCAGGTACGGCAACACCGCCATGGCGGCCGTCACCGCCGTCGCCCTGTGCGCGGGCGCCTGGCTGCTGCGCGACGGCACCACTTCGCACGCCCCTCCGCAGCCGTCCGCCGCCGAGGCGCACGCCGACCCGGCCGCGGGGCGTCCGGCCGCCCCGGCACTGCCGCCGTCCCCGCCGGACCGCATCCGCATCCCGGCGATCCGGGTGGACGCCCCGCTGACCGGCCTGGGTCTGACCCCGACGGGCAGCCTGGAGGTGCCGCCGGCCGGGCGGCCCGACCTCGCGGGCTGGTACGAGGCGGGCACCACGCCCGGTGAGCGCGGCACCGCGATCGTCGCCGGGCACGTCGACAACGCCGAGGGGCCGGCCGTCTTCTACGGCCTCGGCGCCCTCAGGCGCGGCGGCACGATCGAGGTGGACCGGCGGGACGGCTCGGTCGCGGTGTTCACGGTGGACGCCGTCGAGGTGTACCAGGCGAAGAACTTCCCCGACGAGAAGGTCTACGGCCCGGCCCGCCGGCCCGAGCTGCGGGTGATCACCTGCGGCGGCGGCTACTCGCGCGCCACCGGCTACCAGGGCAACGTGGTGGTCTTCGCCCATCTGACGGGCAGCCGCTGATCCCGGTCACGCCACCGGCTCCGGCGCCTGCCCCAGCACGTTCACCTTCCCCCACGCGCCGAGCGGCTCCAGCGCCTCGTTGAGCGCGACACCGCGCGGCGTCAGCGAGTACTCCACCCGCGGCGGCACCTCGTCGTACTCCTGCCGGTGCACGATCCCGTCGGCCTCCAGCTCCCGCAGATGCGCCGCGAGCACCTTCTCGGTGATCCCGGCCAGCGCGCGGCGCAGCTCGCCGAAGCGGTACGGGCGCAGGCTCAGCTCCCAGAGGATGAGCACCTTCCACTTCCCGCCGATCACGTCCATCGCCGCGTCGACGCCGCAGATGTAGGCCCCCGCCCGCCGTCCGATCGCCATGTCCGACCCCCGCCTTCCGTTGCGCCCGTCCGCTGCCTGGACTCTTCCCTCGCGGTAACCACCCACTCACAAGTGCGTACTTGAGCGGCGGTTCAGCCTCTACGAGGCTAAACGCCATGACCGACAACGTCTCTTCCACCGCCCCCCGCACGCCCCTCACCCTCCTCGGCACCGGCGCCATGGGCACCGCCCTGGCCCGCGCCTGGCTGGCCGCCGGGCACCCCGTGACCGTCTGGAACCGCACGGCCGCCCGCGCCGAGGCGCTGGCCGCCGAGGGCGCGACCGTCGCCGCGACCGCGGCCGCTGCGGTC
>NZ_MUND01000414.1 GCF_002154375.1 Streptomyces glaucescens
CGGGCGCGGGCGCGGGCGCGGGCAGGTGCACCGTTGCGGTTGCGGGCGGGTCCACGGGTTCGGTTGCGGTTGCGGGCAGGCGCACCGTGAAGACGGTCCGCCCGGGCACGCTGTCGACGGTCACCGCGCCGCCGTGCGCGGTCACGACGGCCTGCACGATGGCCAGCCCCAGACCGGTCGAGCCGGTGGCCCGGGAGCGCGCCGAGTCGCCGCGCGCGAACCGCTCGAAGACGTGCGGAAGCAGCTCGGGCGGGATGCCCGGACCGTCGTCGCACACGTCCGCGCACAGCCACGGCCCGTCGCGGCGCACGCGCGCGGTGACCGTCGTACCGGGCGGGGTGTGCGTACGGGCGTTGGCGAGCAGGTTGACCAGAACCTGCTGCAGCCGGGCGGCGTCCGCCTGCACCAGGGCGGGCTCGTCGGGCAGCTCCAGTCGCCAGGTGTGGCCCCGTCCGGCGGCCCGCGCGTCGCTGACCGTGTCCACGACCAGGGGTACCAGATCGGTCCGCTCGAACCGCAGCGGGCGCCCCGCGTCCAGCCGGGCCAGCAGCAGCAGGTCCTCCACCAGCAGGGTCATCCGGCCCGCCTCGGACTCGATGCGGCCGAGCGCGTGCCGGGTGTCCGGGCCGACCGACTCCCGGCCGCGCCGGGTCAGCTCGGCGTAGCCGCGGATGGAGGCCAGCGGGGTGCGCAGCTCGTGGCCGGCGTCCGCGACGAACTGCCGGACCCTCATCTCGCTCTGCTGGCGGGCGTGCAGGGCGCCGTGCACATGGTCCAGCATCCGGTTGAGCGCGGCGCCCACCCGGCCCACCTCCGTGTGCGGGTCGCACTCCGCCTCCGGCACCCGTTCGTCGAGGTTTACCTCACCGCTGTGCAGGGGGAGTTCGGAGACCCGGGTGGCGGTGGCGGCGACCCTGCGCAGCGGGCGGGTGGCGACGCCGACGATGACCGCGCCGGCGAGGGAGGCGGCGGCCAGTCCGGCGGCGGTGACGCTGACCTCGACGAGGATCAGGGTGCTGATGGTGTTGCCGACGTCGGAGGTCGGGATGGCGGCGTAGTAGCTGCCGTTGCGGCCGCTCTCGTAGCGGGCGAGGTACCCGCCGAGTCCCGGGATGTCCACGGTGTGCGCGGCGCCGTCCCGGGCGACCGAGGCGAGGGCGGCGATCTGCGCCTCGCTCAGCGACTCCCCGGTCAGCTGGGAGATGTTGTTGTCGTCCTTGGCCTTCTTGCCCACCTTGGCTTCGGTGATCGTGCCGCCGCTCACCTCGGCCGCGATGGTGCCGCTGGGCTGCGGGCCCCTCTCGACGAACTGCGTGAGGTCGTCCGCCTGCGGCTCCCTGTCCTGCCCGCCGCGCAGGCCGCCGCCCGCGCCCCTGCCGGGGGCCTCACCGGGGTCCATACCGAGGTCTTCGTCGGGCGGGACGAACCCGTTCGCGACGCGCGCGGCGACCTCCTTGAGCTGGCCGTCCAGCTGCTCGTACAGGTGGGAGCGCAGCGCGAGCGTCGTCACCGTGCCGATCACCGCGCACACCACGGCGATGAGCACCACGGACGCGACCACGAGCCGCGTGCGCAGGGTGCGCGGCCGCGCCACCCGCCGCGCCCGCGTGCGCGCCCGCGCGCGCGTCCGTGGCCGCGTACGGGCCTGCCGCCGCCCGGTCGTCACGCGGCGGGCTTGATCAGGTAACCGGCGCCGCGCCGGGTGTGGATCATCGGCTCGCGGCCGGCGTCTATCTTCCGCCGCAGATAGGAGATGTACAGCTCGACGACGTTGGCCTGCCCGCCGAAGTCGTACGACCAGACCCGGTCCAGGATCTGCGCCTTGCTCAGCACCCGCCGCGGGTTGCGCATCAGGAAGCGCAGCAGCTCGAACTCGGTGGCGGTGAGGTGGATGGAGTCGCCGCCGCGGGTGACCTCGTGGCTGTCCTCGTCGAGGGTGAGGTCGCCGACGACCAGGAGGGAGTCGGAGCGGCGGTCGGCGGCGCCGGAGCGGCGGATCAGCCCGCGCAGCCGGGCGACGACCTCCTCGAGCGAGAACGGCTTGGTGACGTAGTCGTCGCCGCCGGCGGTCAGCCCCGCGATCCGGTCCTCGACGGCGTCCTTGGCGGTCAGGAAGAGCACCGGCACGTCCGGCAGCTCGCGGCGCAGCCGCCCGAGGACGGCCAGGCCGTCCATGTCCGGCAGCATCATGTCCAGGACGACGGCGTCCGGGCGGAACTCGCGCGCGGTGCGCACGGCACCGTGGCCGTCGCCCGCGGTCCGGATCTGCCAACCCTCGTAGCGCAGGGCCATGGACAGCAGCTCGGTGAGCGACAGCTCGTCGTCCACCACGAGCACCCGGACGGGGCTCCCGTCCGGCCTCAGCAGTTCGGTGCGCCCCTGGGGCGAGGTCGTGGTCATGCTGGACACCTTCTCGGCGCCCTCTGAGAGCGTTCTTTCGGCAACCTGTGATTTGCCTGAGAAACACACAGCGCGAGGACAGCCGACGCTCAGCCCGCGCCGTCGGAAGCTCAGCCCGCGCCGTCAGAAGAGCCCGTCCTGCTCATGGGGTGCCTGTGCCGCGCCGCGCAGGTCACGCACCGGTACCGACAGTTCGTCGTCTCCGGCGGCCACCAGCTCCCACCCGGTCATCAGCCGGGTGTCGAGTACGACGACCTGGCCGCTGCCGCCCGTCGCCACATGCAGGTCCGGTCCGGCGGCAGCGACCAGTTCGCCGCTCACCGCGCCGCCGGACCGGACCTGCAT
>NZ_MUND01000415.1 GCF_002154375.1 Streptomyces glaucescens
TCCCCAGGGCTGTCCCCAGGCCTGGCCGCCGGGCGGCGCCTGGGCCGGGAGCGGGGCGTCGGCGGGGCGGCCGGGGCCTGCCTGCGTGCCCGGCAGCAGGGGCTCGCCACCGTCGGAGGGCAGCACGATGCCTTCGTGCGCGGGCTGCGCCGAGGGCTCCTCGCCCTGTCCGCTCTGCGTCACCGGGACTCCTACGAATGGGGGACCTTCGGAATCGTCGGCTCACGCTACCGGGTCCCCGGAGCCGGGTGCCACGCAGCACAGGGCGTGATCTTGTTCCCTGTGACGGCGGTAACAAAACCTCCTGGCGGCGCGCGGCTTATGTCGCCTCCCTCCCGTGGCCCGCCCCGTTCACGCCGCCTGCTGGAGATCCAGCCGCGCCCCGAACTCCCGCACCACCGCCTCCTCACGGAACGGCTCCAGGCGGGCCTGGAAGTCCTCCAGGTACTCGGCGCCCCGGTTGGACCGCAGGGTCTCCAGGAGCTCCACGGCCTTCATCCCCGTGTGGCAGGCCTGTTCGATCTCGCGCTGCTGCACCTGGGCGGTGGCGAGCAGCACATAGCCGATCGCGCGCCGCCGGGCCCGGGACTCGGGATGCCCGTCCAGGGACTGCCGGGCGGCCCGCGCGGCGGCCTCGGCCTGCCCGAGGTCGCGATGGCAGTGGGCGAGTTCGTCGGCGAGGTAGGCCTCGTCGAAGTGGGCGATCCACGCGGGATCGTCCCCCGAGGACGGGTCCGCCTGTTCCATGGCGCTCACCGCGCGCCCCACCGCCTCCTGGGCGGCGCGCGCTTCACCCATGAGCGCATGGCCGCGCGCCTCCGCCGCGTGGAACATGGCCTCCGCGCGCGGGGTCACGCGCCCCCGCGCCCCCTCTTGCGCCGCCCGCGCCAACTGGGCGATCTCGCGTGGGTTTCCGAGCTGGGCGGCGAGGTGGCTCATGGAGGCGGCGAGGACATAGCCGCCGTAGCCGCGGTCGCCCGCCGCCTGGGCCAGCCGGAGCGCCTGGATGTAGTAGCGCTGGGCGAGGCCCGGCTGCCCGGTGTCCACCGCCATGTACCCGGCCAGCTCGGTCAACCGCGCCACGGCGGCGAACAGTTCGCGGCCCACGGTCTCCCGGTAGGAGCCGGCGAGCAGGCCGGAGACCACGCTGTTGAGATAGTGCACGACGACCGGGCGGACGTGCCCGCTGCCGTACTGGTGGTCCAGGTCGACCAGCGCCTGGGTCATGGAGCGCACGGCGGCCACGTCCGACCGGCCCACCCGGGGACCGGCCGAGCGCGCCACCTGCGCGTCGGGCGCCGAGATCAGCCAGTCGCGGCTCGGCTCGACCAGCGCCGAGGCGGCGACGGACGACCCGGACAGGAAGTCGCGGCGCCCGACGTCGCTGCGCCACAGCTCGCAGACCTGCTCGATGGCTCCCAGTACCGTCGGCGAGAACTGGAGGCCGACGCCCGACGCGAGGTTCTTGCCGTTGGCCATGCCGATCTCGTCGATCGTGACCGTCCGGCCGAGTTTGCGGCCCAGCGCCTCGGCGATGATCGCCGGGGCGCGTCCGCGCGGCTGCTGTCCGCGCAGCCAGCGCGCCACGGACGTCTTGTCGTAGCGCAGGTCGAGCCCGTGTTCGGCGCCGCACATGTTGACCCGGCGGGCGAGCCCGGCGTTCGAGCACCCCGCCTCCTGGATGAGCGCTTGCAGCCGTTCGTTCGGCTGCCGCGCGACGAGAGGCCTTGCGGCCATGGCGTAACCCCCTGTGGCTGCGGTGCCTGCCCGTGCACCGGTTGTCGTGTCTTCCCCGGTCGCACCCCACCGCCGGTGGCGTGGGGTCCGGTCGGGAAGATCAATGCCCCGCGGTCATACCGAAAATGCGGACATGCCCTGAAAACCCGAAACATGCACGGATTACCCGGACAAGCCGGGGTGAACAGCACCCCTGCCCACCCGTTCCCCTCCTGGCTACCCAAGTGCCGCCGCGGATCCTCACGCGCGCCCCCACCCATGCACCCATGCGCCCCGGACGCCGAATCGATGCTCCTCCCCCGCGCGCGGCCGGGGCCGTAACCCGAGGTGAGCGCGGGAGTTGAGTTCCTCGTGGAAGAGACGATCCCGGCCACCGAAGCCGCACAGATTCCGATGCAGCGCGGGGAATCGCTGCTGGAGACCGCCGTTCGCTACGCCGAGGAACGCCACTGGGACGTGTTCCCAGGTACCTGGCTGGAAGCCGTCGACGGACAACAGCGCTGCTCCTGCGGCAACACCCTGTGCGACGAGCCCGGGGCGCACCCCGCGCGCGCCGACTGGGCGACCCGGGCGACCGGCAGTGCGACCGTCGTGCGCCGCATGTGGCAGAAGCAGCCGAACGCGTCGGTCCTGCTGCCGACGGGACGCACCTTCGACGCGATCTGCGTGCCGGAGTCGGCGGGCTTCCTCGCGCTGGCGCGCATGGAACGCATGGAACTGACCCTGGGGCCGGTGACGTTGACCCCGGCGCGGCGGATGCAGTTCTTCGTGCTGCCCGGGGCGGCGGCGAAGGTGCCGGATCTGGTGCGGAAGCTGGGATGGTCGCCCGCGTCGATGGATCTGGTGGCGCTGGGTGAGGGCGGCTATGTGGCCGCGCCGCCCACGCGGTACGGGTCCCGGGGGGCCGTGCAGTGGGTGTGCCGGCCGACTCCGGCGAACCGCTGGCTGCCGGACGCGGAGGAGTTGATCTCTCCGCTCGCCTACGCGTGCGGGCGGGACCGGTGACGCCGGGCCGTCCGCCTGGCCGCTGATCCTCGGCGGCCGCGGGTCCCGGTGGTTCCTCGCGCCCGCGCGGCGAGCCGCGTACCGGCACGGTCCCGCGCCCCTCGGCCGGGTCACCCGACCGTAGGGTTCGGGCATGACCTCAGCCGCTGTACGTGTTCACGGGCTCTGGAAGCGGTTCGGGCAGCAAGTCGCTGTCGCCGGGATCGATCTGGAGCTGCCCGCGGGGAAGTTCGTCGGGCTGGTCGGGCCCAACGGGGCCGGGAAGACCACCACGCTCTCCATGGTGACCGGGCTGCTGCGGCCCGACCAGGGGACCGTCGAGGTGGTCGGGCACGACGTGTGGCGGGACCCCGTCGAGGTGAAGGCCCGGATCGGGGTGCTGCCCGAGGGACTGCGGCTGTTCGAGCGGCTGTCCGGGCGGGAACTGCTGGCGTACACGGGCAGGTTGCGCGGCGTGCCCGGGGCCGAGGTGGACAAGCGGGCCACCCAGTTGCTGGACGTGCTGGACCTGGCGGGCGCCCAGCACAAGCTGGTCGTGGACTACTCCACCGGCATGCGCAAGAAGATAGGGCTCGCGGCGGCCCTCCTGCACAACCCCGAGGTGCTCTTCCTGGACGAGCCGTTCGAGGGCGTCGACCCGGTCTCCGCGCAGACCATCCGGGGCGTCCTGGAGCGGTACACGGCCTCCGGCGCCACCGTCGTCTTCTCCTCCCACGTGATGGAACTGGTCGAGTCGCTGTGCGACTGGGTGGCCGTCATGGCCGCCGGGCGCATCCGCGCGCACGGCACCCTCGCCGAGGTGCGCGGCACCGCCCCCACCCTCCAGCAGGCCTTCCTGGAACTGGTCGGCGCGCAGGGGCGGGACGCCGGGACCGACCTCGACTGGCTGGGCGGCGGCGCCCGGTGAGCGCGGCCACGGAAGCGAACGTCACCGCCACCGTCGTACGGCTGAAGCTGTCCCTGCTGCGCAACGGGCTGCGGCAGTCCGGCGGGCGCAAGGCCGCCTACGTCGCGTCGGCGGTCGTCACCCTGCTGTTCGCGGTGGGCCAGGTGCTGGGGCTGGTCCTGCTGCGCGGCACCGCGCACGCCGACGCCCTGGTGGTGCTGCTGGTGGCGGTGCTGGGCCTGGGGTGGGCGGTGATGCCGCTGTTCTTCCCCGGCGGGGACGAGACCCTCGACCCGACCCGGCTGGTGATGCTGCCGCTGCGGCCGCGGCCGCTGGTGCGGGCGCTGCTCGCGGCCTCCCTGGTCGGGATCGGGCCGCTGTTCACGGTGTGCCTGTTCGCCGGGTCGGTGATCACGGTGGCGCGCGGGGCGGCGGCGTACGTCGTCGGGGCCGTCGCGGTCGTGCTGGCGCTGCTCGTCTGCGTGGCCCTCGCGCGGGCCGTCGCCGCCGCCAACATCCGGCTGCTGACCTCCCGCCGGGGGCGGGATCTGGCGGTGCTGAGCGGGCTGGTCGTGGCGGTGGGCGCGCAGGTCGTCAACTTCGGGGCGCAGCGGCTCGGCTCCGCCGGGCTGGGGCAGCTCGACCCGGTGGCGGACGTGCTGCGCTGGGTGCCGCCGGCGTCAGCGCTCGGCGCGGTGCACTCGGTGAGCGAGGGCGCGTACGGCACGGCGGCCGGGCAGCTCGCGCTCTGCGGCGTCGTCCTGGCCGCGCTGATCGCCGTATGGGCGAGGCATCTGACCCGGCTGATGACCTCGCCGGACGGATCGACGCTGCACGGCGCCGAGTCGGCCGGGCGGGAGCGGTCCTCGACGCGGCTCGGGCGGCTGCTGCCCGGCGGGCGGACCGGAACGGTGATGGAACGCAGCCTGCGCTATGTGTGGCGGGACCCGAAGACCAAGGCCGCGTGGGTGACCTCGCTGGCGATCGGGCTGATCGTGCCGGTGTTCAACGCGCTCCAGGGCACCGGGTCGGTCTACTTCGCCTGTTTCGCGGCGGGCATGCTCGGTCTGCAGATGTACAACCAGTTCGGGCAGGACACCTCCGCGTTCTGGATGGTGGCGATGACGATCTCGTCCACCCGGGACGCCTATGTCGAACTGCGCGCGCGGGCGCTGGCCCTGCTGGTGATCACCCTGCCGTACGCCACCCTGGTCACCGTCCTCACGACGGCGCTGCTCGGCGACTGGGCGCGGCTGCCCGAGGCGCTGGGGCTGTCCTTCGCGCTGCTCGGGGCGATGCTGGCGACCGGGGCGTGGACCTCGGCCCGGTTCCCGTACTCGATCCCGCAGGAGGGCTACAAGAACGTGGCGCCCGGGCAGGTCGGGCTCGCCTGGATCTCCATCTTCGGCGGGATGGCGGCCGGCGCCCTGCTGTGCGCCCCGGTCATCGTGGCGGCGATCTGGCTGCACACGGGCCCGGACGCCACCGCGGGCCGGGGCTGGCCGCTGCTGCCGGCCGGCGCGGCCCACGGTGCGGCGCTCGCCTACGCCGGTCTGCGGCTGGCCGCCCCGCGGACCGCCGCGCGGCTGCCGGAGATCCTGACGGCGGTCAGCAAAGCGTGACGAATTCGGTTTCGAGGGACGGCGGTTCGGCAATCTCGTAGGGGTCGTGGACGGCATCCACCTACGCGGGGGGCGACTGTGGCCCGATGGTTCGGCAGGCCGAGACGGCCCGAGACGCCCCAGGTGCCCGGGGTCGGCCCCTTCGACGATGCCCTGGAGGTCGCCGACCGGCTGCGGCTCGCATACGCGCAGACGGGGGACGTGACACTGCTGCGGGGCGCGGTGACGGCCGCCGGGCGGGCCCGGGACCGCTACCCGGAATCCGATCCGCACCACGCGTCCGCCCTGTCCGCGCTGTGCATGCTGCACCGGCTGGGCTGGGAGCGGGAGCGCGACCCCGGGCAGCTCGACCTGTCGCTGGCCTACGGGCGGCAGGCGGTCGACGCCTCCCCGCCGGGCGACCCCGAGCTGGCCCGCCACATGTCCTCGCTGGCCACGTCGTTGCAGGAGGCGTTCGACCACCGCGGCCGGACCGAGGACATCGACGAGGCGATCGCCCTCTACCGCGGTTGCCTCGACGTCCTCGCCACCAGCCACCCCGAGTACGCCGGCACCGAGTCCAACCTCGCCAACGCCCTGCTGCGCCGCGTCCGCGGACACCCCGACCCCACCGCCCTGAACGAAGCCGTCCGGTACGCCCGGTCCGCCCTCGACCGCACCCCGCCCGACGACCCGATGCACCCGGTGCGCCTGGTCAACCTCGGCGGCGCGCTCGCGGAGCTGGCGCGGAGCGGGCAGGTGCGGCACCTGGCCGAGGCCCAGCAGATGTACGAACAGGCGCTGCGGGAGTTCCCGTCCTCCCACCCGGCCCGCGCGGCCGTACGGGACTCGGTACGGCAGCTGCGCTCGCTGCGCCGGCTGCTCGGCCTCTGAGCCGTGCGCGAACTCGGCCTGTGGGTCCGGGACTTCACCGGGCTCGACCGGTGGCGCTGGGAGCTGACCGGGCCGGACGGGCGGGTGCTGGCCCGGCACGAGGTGCGGCTGGACCGGGAGGCGCCGCAGTTCGAGGCGTTCCTCGACCTCCCCGGGTACGTGCGCCGGAACGCCGCACCCGACCAGCGGGTGGCCCGGGAGCGGGAGATCGTGCGGGAGGTCGGCGTCTGGGCCGGGGAGCGGATCCTCGGGCCGGCGGCCGAACTGCTGGCGGACGCGGCTCCGGCCGTGCTGCGGGTGGTGGTCCCGACGGACGTGCCGCGGGCGCGGCGGCTGCTGTACGTGCCGCTGGAGCTGGCACGGCTGCGCGGGCGTCCCCTGACCGCCTGGGGCCTGACCCCGGTGACCCAGATCGGTGACGCGCGTCCCGGTGAGCGGGACGTGCCCGCGGCCGGGCGGCCGGTGCGGATGCTGGCCCTGTTCAGCCTGCCCGAGGGCAGCCGGGCCCTGAACCTGCGGCGCGAGCGGAGGGTGCTCACCCGGCTGTGCGACCGGGCCGGGCGGGCGGTGGAGCTGCACACCCTCCAGTACAGGGTGACCCGCGACCGGCTCCGGGCCCTGCTGGAGCGGCCGGAGGGCTGGGACGTCGTCCATGTCTCCGCCCACGGCACCCCCGGCGAACTCCTCCTGGAGACCGACACCGGGCGAGCCGACCGCGTCGTGGCGCCCGACCTGGCCCGGCTGCTGGCGGGGGCGCGCGGAGTGCGCCTGGTGACGCTGGCCGCGTGCTGGTCGGGGGCGCTGGCCGCGCGGGAACAGCGGCGGGCGCTGGGCGTGCCGGCCGCCGCCGACGACGCCTTCGACGGGGGCGCCGCCGGGCCCGGTCCGGAGGCGGTGGGCGCGCTGGCCGGGGCACTGGTCGAGCGACTGGACTGCGCGGTGCTCGCCATGCGCCACCCGGTCGCGGACCCCTTCGCGATCGCCCTCGCGGAGTCGCTGTACGGGCTGCTGCTGGACGGGCGCGTGCTGCCCGAGGCCCTGACGGAGGCGGTGACCGCCGCCTCGGACACCGCCGGCCCGGCCTTCCAGGCCGCCACTCCGGCACTGTTCGGGGCACGGGCGGCGGGATTGCGGCTGGTGCCGGGGCCGGGCCCGCGCGGGGACGCGGCCGCGAGGCAGGGCCCGCGTGGGGGTGCGGTTCCCGGGGACGGGCCGCGCGAGGGTGCCGTATCCGGGGACGGGCCGCGCGAAGGTGCCGTATCCGGGGACGAGCCGCGCGAAGGTGCCGTATCCGGGGACGAGCCGCGCGAAGGTGC
>NZ_MUND01000416.1:0-301 GCF_002154375.1 Streptomyces glaucescens
TCCCCCAGCCCCGCCCCACGGACGTCTTCGCCGACCGCCTCCTGCTGGTCCTCAGCGGCCAGCGCCCGGTCCACTCCATGCTCCGGCACACGGTGGGACGCGCCTACGACGACCTCGCCCACCTCGCCGAGACCGGCCCCCTGCGCTCCCTGGGCGCCCGCCCCGTGGTGCGGGACGTCGGCTACTACGTCCCCCGCCCGGGCGCCTTCGAGGCATTCGCCCGCATCGGCACCGGTGACCGGCTGCGCGCGATGGCCTTCCGCCTGGAACTGGGCCGGGACCACCGCTGGCGCTGCACGGC
>NZ_MUND01000416.1:365-3568 GCF_002154375.1 Streptomyces glaucescens
ACCGCGACCGCGACCGCGACCGACGACAAACATGCCCGAAGGGCCGGGCACCCATGAACGAACTGGATGCTCCCGGCCCTTCGGGCACTACCGTGGCGCCACTACGGCGCCATCACTCACTTCTTGCGGCGCCGCCCGCCCTTGGCCTGCTTGCGCCGCTCCGCGCGGGTGAGACCGTCGGCGGAGGAGCGCACCGGCTCGTCCTCGGCGAAGTCGCCCTCGATGGTGCCGCCCTCGCCGTCCACGGTGGGCGCGGTGAAGTGCAGGTTCCGGCGCTGCGGGGCCTCCAGGCCCTTGGCGCGGATCTCCGGGCGCGAGGCGCCCGCCTGCGCCGGCACGGAGGAGTCCTGCTTGGTCAGCTCCGGCTTGGCGTCCTCGACCGGGACCTCCTCGACCTGCTGCTCGACCTGGACCTCCAGGTTGAACAGGTAGCCGACGGACTCCTCCTTGATGCCGTCCATCATGGCCTGGAACATGTCGAAGCCCTCGCGCTGGTACTCGACCAGCGGGTCCTTCTGCGCCATCGCGCGCAGGCCGATGCCCTCCTGGAGGTAGTCCATCTCGTAGAGGTGCTCGCGCCACTTGCGGTCCAGGACCGACAGGACGACCCGGCGCTCCAGCTCACGCATGATCTCGGAGCCGAGCTGCGCCTCACGCGCCTCGTACTGCTCGTGGATGTCGTCCTTGATCGACTCGGCGATGAACTCGGCGGTCAGACCCGCGCGGTCGCCGGCCGCCTCCTCCAGCTCCTCGATGGTGACCTTCACCGGGTAGAGCTGCTTGAAGGCGCCCCACAGCCGGTCCAGGTCCCATTCCTCGGCGAAGCCCTCGGCGGTCTCCGCGGCGATGTAGGCGTCGATCGTGTCGTCCATGAAGTGGCGGATCTGCTCGTGCAGGTCCTCGCCCTCCAGGACGCGGCGCCGCTCGCCGTAGATGACCTCACGCTGGCGGTTGAGGACCTCGTCGTACTTCAGGACGTTCTTACGCGTCTCGAAGTTCTGCTGCTCGACCTGCGACTGGGCGGACGCGATCGCGCGCGTGACCATCTTGTTCTCGATCGGCACGTCGTCCGGCACGTTCGCCATGGACATCACGCGCTCGACCATCTGGGCCTTGAACAGCCGCATCAGGTCGTCGCCGAGCGAGAGGTAGAAGCGCGACTCACCGGGGTCACCCTGACGGCCGGAACGACCGCGCAGCTGGTTGTCGATACGGCGGGACTCGTGCCGCTCGGTGCCGAGCACGTACAGGCCGCCGAGGCGCTCGACCTCCTCCTTCTCGGCCTTCACGGCCTCCTCGGCCCGCTTGAGCGCCTCGGGCAGGGCCGCGGCCCACTCCTCGATGTGCTCCTCGGGGTCGAGGCCGCGCTGGCGCAGCTCCGCTTCGGCGAGGTCCTCGGGGTTGCCGCCGAGCTTGATGTCCGTACCACGGCCGGCCATGTTCGTGGCGACGGTCACGGCACCCTTGCGGCCGGCCTGGGCGACGATCGACGCCTCACGGTCGTGCTGCTTGGCGTTCAGCACCTCGTGCTGGATGCCGCGCTTGCTCAGCTGCTGCGACAGGTACTCGGACTTCTCGACGGACGTCGTACCGACGAGGATCGGCTGCCCCTTGCGGTGCTTCTCCTCGATGTCGTCGACGACCGCGGCGAACTTCGCGACCTCGGTGCGGTAGATCAGGTCCGACTGGTCCTTGCGGACCATCGGCCGGTTGGTCGGGATCGGGACCACGCCGAGCTTGTAGATCTGGTGGAACTCGGCGGCCTCGGTCATCGCCGTACCGGTCATGCCGGAGAGCTTGTTGTAGAGGCGGAAGAAGTTCTGGAGGGTGATCGTGGCGAGCGTCTGGTTCTCGTCCTTGATCGGCACCCCTTCCTTCGCCTCGATCGCCTGGTGCATGCCCTCGTTGTAGCGGCGGCCGGCGAGGATACGGCCGGTGTGCTCGTCGACGATCATGACTTCGCCGTCGATGACGACGTAGTCCTTGTCCTTCTTGAAGAGTTCCTTGGCCTTGATGGCGTTGTTCAGGTAACCGACGAGCGGCGTGTTCACCGACTCGTACAGGTTGTCGATGCCCAGCCAGTCCTCGACCTTGCTGACGCCGGACTCGTGGATCGCGACCGTGCGCTTCTTCTCGTCGACGTCGTAGTCGCCGGTCTCCTCGATGCCCTTGAGCGGCTGGCCGGCCTCGCCGCGCTTGAGGCGCTGGACCAGCTTGGCGAAGTCGCCGTACCACTTGGTGGCCTGGTCCGCCGGACCGGAGATGATCAGCGGCGTACGGGCCTCGTCGATGAGGATCGAGTCGACCTCGTCGACGATGGCGAAATTGTGGCCGCGCTGGACGAGTTCCTCCTTCGACCACGCCATGTTGTCGCGCAGGTAGTCGAATCCGAACTCGTTGTTCGTGCCGTACGTGATGTCGCACGCGTACTGCTCGCGGCGCTGGGCCGGCGTCATGTTGGCGAGGATGCAGCCGACGGACAGACCCAGGAACTTGTGGACGCGGCCCATCATCTCGGAGTCGCGCTCGGCCAGATAGTCGTTGACCGTGATCAGGTGGACACCGTCGCCGGACAGCGCGTTCAGATAAGCGGGCAGCGTGCCGACCAGGGTCTTGCCCTCACCGGTCTTCATCTCGGCCACGTAGCCGAGGTGCAGCGCGGCGCCACCCATCATCTGCACGTCGTAGTGCCGCTGCCCGAGGACGCGCTTCGCGGCCTCGCGCACGGTGGCGAAAGCCTCGGGGAGGAGATCGTCAAGACTCTCGCCGTCGGCATAGCGCTGCTTGTACTCATCGGTGAGGGCCCGCAGCTCGGCGTCGGAGAGGTCGACGAAGTCCTCTTCGATGGAGTTGACCTGGTCCGCGATGCGGTGCAGCTTGCGCAGGATCTTGCCTTCGCCTGCACGCATGATCTTCGAGAGGACGGACACGGGGGTTGGTCTCCTTGCCGGTCGGGCCTGGGACGGTCGGTTTCCTTCTGACGTACTGAGCAACGGCCATCGTATGCGAGGACCCGGCCACGCCGGGAGGCCCGCAGTGACGCCTGCTGCGACGCCTGCACAGGGGACAACGGCCGGGAGTCGCGGATGGTGCCGCACGCCCCGGCCGAATGCCACGAATGGCGACCCCCTTCCCACCCATGGATACGCCCGAGGCCGCATGCCCTGGCCTCCCACCTGCCTCTTATACACATATGACGCTGC
>NZ_MUND01000417.1 GCF_002154375.1 Streptomyces glaucescens
TGCGGACACGGCCTAGGACCGCGGGACCAGACCACCGCCGTCACCGGTCCGATCCGCGCTGTCACACCCCGCCGGTAGCGTGGAGTCATGAGTCAAGGCCCCCGGACCGGCCTCGCCGCGGTCAGCTCCGCGCTGCTGGCCATGAGCAGGCACCTGGAAGTGCGCGACGTCCTCAAGACGATCGTCGCCTCCGCCCGCGAACTGCTCGACGCGCAGTACGCCGCCCTCGGTGTCCCCGACGACCACGGCGGCTTCGCCCAGTTCGTGGTCGACGGCGTCAGCGAGGAGCAGTGGAAGGCCATCGGCCCCCTGCCGCGCCAGCACGGCATCCTCGCCTCGATGCTCCACGAGGCCCGCGCCGAACGCCTCGCCGACGTGCGCAAGGACCCCCGCTTCGAGGGCTGGCCGTCCGCCCACCCGGAGCTGGCCGACTTCCTGGGCCTGCCCATCCGCGACGGCGACGAGATCATCGGCGCCCTGTTCCTGGCCAACAAGAACTGCCCCCGCCCGGACGGCGCCTGCGGCTTCACCGAGGACGACGAGGAACTGCTCGCCATCCTCGCCCAGCACGCGGCCATCGCCCTCACCAACGCGCGGCTCTACGAACGCAGCCGCGAGCTGACCATCGCCGAGGAGCGCTCCCGCCTCGCCCACGAGCTGCACGACGCCGTCAGCCAGAAGCTGTTCTCGCTGCGCCTGACCGCCCAGGCCGCCGCCGCCCTGGTCGACCGCGACCCGGGCCGCGCCAAGGGCGAACTACAGCAGGTCGCCGCGCTCGCCGCCGAAGCCGCGGACGAGCTGCGCGCCGCCGTCGTCGAACTGCGTCCCGCCGCCCTCGACGAGGACGGCCTCGTCGCCACCCTGCGCACCCAGATACAGGTCCTGGACCGCGCGCACAGCGCGCGCGTCACCTTCGACAGCCACGGGGTGCGCGCCCTGCCCGCCGCCCAGGAGGATGCCCTCCTGCGGGTCGCCCAGGAAGCCCTGCACAACGCGCTGCGGCACTCCGGCGCCGACCACGTCGACGTCTCCCTGGACAAGCGCGGCAGCGGCGCGGTCCTGCGCGTCACGGACGACGGCAGCGGCTTCGACCCGCGCGGGGTGCGCCGCGCCGGCCGCCATCTGGGCCTGGTCTCCATGCGGGACCGGGCGAGCGGGGTCGGCGGCAGACTGACCGTGGAGTCGGCGCCCGGCAAGGGCACCACGATCGAGATGGAGGTCCCCGGTGGCTGACGCAATCAAGGTGCTGCTCGTCGACGATCACCAGGTCGTCCGCCGGGGCCTGCGCACCTTCCTGGAGGTGCAGGACGACATAGAGGTCGTCGGCGAGGCCGCCGACGGCACCGAGGGCGTCGAGCGCGCCGAGGAACTCAAACCCGACGTCGTGCTCATGGACGTCAAGATGCCGGGCATGGACGGCGTCGAGGCACTGCGCAGACTGCGGGAACTGGACAACCCCGCGCGCGTGCTGATCGTCACCAGCTTCACCGAGCAGCGCACGGTGGTCCCGGCCCTGCGCGCCGGCGCCGCCGGGTACGTCTACAAGGACGTGGACCCCGACGCGCTGGCCGGCGCCATCCGCTCGGTGCACGCCGGGCACATCCTGCTCCAGCCGGAGGTGGCGGGCGCCCTGCTCTCCCAGGAGGACGCGGGCTCCGGCCAGGGCAGGGCCGGATCGCTCACCGAGCGGGAGCGCGAGGTGCTGGGCCTGATCGCCGACGGCCGCTCCAACCGGGAGATCGCCCGCGCCCTGGTGCTCTCCGAGAAGACCGTGAAGACCCACGTGTCGAACATCCTGATGAAGCTGGACCTGGCGGACCGCACCCAGGCCGCCCTGTGGGCCGTTCGCCATGGCGTCACCGGCTGAGAGGCCCTGCGCACGGCACTACGGAGGACAACACGGAGGGTCCCGTTCCGAGCTGAGATTCCGAGCTGAGATTCATACTGTCGTGGGAATGTCCCTCACATGGCGCAACCTGTGCGGATCTCCGCCGTTCTCCAGTGCGTGCCGCGGCGACTGCCGCGGTGAACGCCAGAGAGGGCTGAGAAGTGAAGAACCTGAAGAAGGCAGCTGCCGTGACGATGGCGGCCGGTGGTCTGGTGGCCGCCGGTGCGGGCATGGCCTCCGCCACCGACGGCTCGTCGGCGACCGGCAGGGCCGAGCACTCGCCGGGCGTCGTCTCGGGCAACCTCGTCCAGGCCCCGGTGCACGTCCCGGTGAACGCGGTCGGCGACAGCGTGGACGTGATCGGTGTGCTGAACCCGGCCTTCGGCAACCTGGGCCTCAACCACTGAGTGCGGCCGGGGCCGACGACCTCGCCGTGCCCATGATCCGTACGGGCCCATGACTTCCCTCGGCTGACCCACCACGGGCAGGGACAGGGCCGCACGAGCCGCCGACGACCCGTGCGGCCCTTCCGCCGCCGGTCCGCGGCACACCGCTCACCGGCACCGCGCGCTCACCGCATCCCGCGCTCCCGCTCCTCCACCATCGAGTTGTACGCCGCGACCTGCGCCCGCCGCGCCGTCCGCTCCACCGGCCGCAGCGCCTGCGTCCGAGCCGCCATCTCGGCGGCGCTCACCGCGCCCCCGTGCCCGTTCTCGGACGCCAACGCGATCAGCGTGCCGATCCGCTGCGCCAGCTCCAGCACCCGCACCGCCCGCGGCGGATACCCCGGCGCCAGCACCTCCCGCCCACGCTCGGCGCGCGCCCGGTAGGCGTCGATCGCCGCTTCCGCGACCGGCCCCGAAGCGGCCACGTCCAGCCGGGTCAGCACCTCCGTCGCCTCCCGCAGCGCCTCCGCCAGCTCCCGCTCCGCCTCACCCAGCGAGGGCACATCGGCCGGCGGCGCCTCCCGCACCGCCAGACAGTGCCAGACGACCTCCACATGCACATCGCCCTCGGGCCCCGCCTCGGACACCTCCGGCACCAGACCCAGCGCGGTGCCGTAACAGATCACCGCCTCCTCGGCGTCCAGCGCCCGCGTGTTGAACTCCGGCGGCCCGCTCAGCCCCAGCGGATGCCCCGGCGCGGGCAGCGCGACCCGCAGCCCCGTGGCCCCCAGCGCCCGCAGCCGCCCCAGCGCCAGCGTGAGCCCGACGGGCGCCGGCTCGTCCGGCAGCCCCGCCACCCGGTGGACGGCATCGTCCCCGACGATGGCGAGTGCGGCCTCGTCCGGTGAGACAAGTCCGGCAAGAAGGGCATTTCCCCAAGCGGCAAGGCGACCAGAGCGCGGTTCCGTGAGCATGCCCCCACCCTAAGGACCGGACCGAGGGAATGTCCGGGTCGACCGGTGGCGTAGATTTCATGGAGGGCTGCGCCCACCGGCGCGACCGACCGAGCCACAGGCGTACGCGACAGCCGAGACCGGCGACACTGCAAGGGGAGACAACGCGCTCATGAGCGATGTTCTGGAGCTTCAGGACGTATCCGTGGTCCGCGAGGGCCGGGCTCTGGTGGACCAGGTCTCCTGGTCGGTCAAGGAGGGCGAGCGCTGGGTCATCCTCGGCCCGAACGGCGCCGGCAAGACCACCCTCCTCAACGTCGCCTCGAGCTACCTCTACCCCAGCACGGGCACCGCCACCATCCTCGGCGAGACCCTCGGCCGGCCCGGCACCGACGTCTTCGAACTGCGCCCCCGCATCGGCATGGCCGGCATCGCCATGGCCGACAAGCTCCCCAAGCGCCAGACCGTCCTGCAGACCGTGCTCACCGCCGCCTACGGCATGACCGCCGCCTGGCAGGAGGAGTACGAGGACGTCGACGAGCAGCGCGCCCGCGCCTTCCTCGACCGCCTCGGCATGTCCGACTACCTGGACCGCAAGTTCGGCACCCTCTCCGAGGGCGAGCGCAAGCGCACGCTCATCGCCCGCGCCCTGATGACCGACCCCGAGCTGCTGCTCCTCGACGAGCCCGCCGCCGGCCTCGACCTCGGCGGCCGCGAGGACCTGGTCCGCCGCCTCGGCCGGCTCGCCCGCGACCCGATCGCCCCCTCGATGCTCATGGTCACCCACCACGTCGAGGAGATCGCCCCCGGCTTCACCCACGTCCTCATGATCCGCCAGGGCAAGGTGCTCGCCGCGGGTCCCCTGGAGCTCGAACTCACCTCCCGCAACCTCTCCCTCTGTTTCGGCCTCCCGCTCGTCGTCGAGCAGGTCGGCGACCGCTGGACCGCCCAGGGATTGCCGCTCGCCTGACCTCCGGGCCACGGACCGGGCCGGGCCGCCAACACCCTCGCCCGCGCGGCGCGTTCGAGGATCGCGCCCTGTCGGCGGCGGGACCCGCGGACCTACCATGGCCGTGTGAACGACATCGACGCATGGGTGTGGTGGCTCGTCGGCGCGGCCGCGCTCGGGATCGGGCTCGTGGTGACCGCCATGCCCGAACTGGGCATGCTCGCGGCGGCCGGTGTGGCCGCCGCCGTCGCCGCCGCCCTCGGCGGCGACATCGTGGTCCAGGTACTCGTCTTCGTCGCGGTCTCGGCCGCCCTCGTGGCGGTCGTACGCCCCATCGCGGCCCGGCACCGCTCCCAGCGGCCCCAACTCGCCAGCGGAGTCGAGGCGTTGAAGGGAAGACAAGCCGTCGTCCTGGAACGCGTCGACGCCTCCGGCGGACGCATCAAGCTCGCGGGCGAGGTCTGGTCGGCCCGGGCCCTCGACACCGGCCACACCTACGAAGTCGGCCAGGAGGTCGACGTGGTGGACATCGAGGGGGCCACGGCGATCGTCATGTGACCTCGGATGACGCAACTCGACCGAACACCCCCCGAGTCGGGTGACGGTCTGCGAGACTCGACCAGCAAGATCTTCTCAACCATAAGATCTTCCAAAAGCGCCGAGGCGGAGAAGGGTACGGGGAAGCGACGATGGAACCGATCATCATCGTCTTGATCATCCTGGTGGTGTTGGTCTTCATCGCCCTGATCAAGACGATCCAAGTCATCCCACAGGCCAGCGCGGCCATCGTGGAGCGCTTCGGCCGCTACACACGGACCCTCAACGCGGGCCTCAACATCGTCGTCCCGTTCATCGACACGATCCGCAACCGCATCGACCTGCGCGAGCAGGTCGTGCCCTTCCCGCCGCAGCCGGTGATCACCCAGGACAACCTGGTCGTCAACATCGACACGGTCATCTACTACCAGGTCACCGACGCACGGGCCGCCACCTACGAGGTCGCCAGCTACATCCAGGCGATCGAGCAGCTCACCGTCACCACCCTGCGCAACATCATCGGCGGCATGGACCTGGAACGCACCCTGACCTCCCGCGAGGAGATCAACGCGGCCCTGCGCGGCGTCCTCGACGAGGCCACCGGCAAGTGGGGCATCCGCGTCAACCGCGTCGAACTCAAGGCCATCGAGCCGCCCACCTCCATCCAGGACTCGATGGAGAAGCAGATGCGCGCCGACCGCGACAAGCGTGCCGCCATCCTCCAGGCCGAAGGTGTCCGCCAGTCGGAGATCCTGCGCGCCGAGGGCGAGAAGCAGTCCCAGATCCTGCGCGCCGAGGGCGAGGCCAAGGCCGCCGCACTGCGCGCCGAGGGCGAGGCCCAGGCCGTCCGCACGGTCTTCGAGGCGATCCACGCCGGCGACCCCGACCAGAAGCTGCTCAGCTACCAGTACCTCCAGATGCTCCCGAAGATCGCCGAAGGCGACGCCAACAAGCTCTGGATCGTTCCCAGCGAGATCGGCGACGCCCTCAAGGGCCTCTCCGGCGCCATGGGCAACTTCGGCGGCCTCGGCGGCGGTTCGGGCAACGGCGGAGCCAACGGCACCTCCACCCAGGACCGCCGCGAAAAGCCGACCCTCGACTGACAGCACCGATGAGACAACGGTTCCCCGCGCCCCGTCAGGGGCGCGGGGAACCGCGCGTCAGGCCACGAACCACCCGCGGAGCCAAACCCCTGCGGTCTACGCGGCATCGAACGCGAGCCACTCCGGCAGCGCCTCGAACTCGTCCCGCCCCAGAGCCAGGAGCATCGCATCCTCCGGCGACGGCTCGAACGGCTTGGAAAGCAACGGCATGCCCGCCTGCTCCGGCGTCCGGTCCGCCTTGCGGTGATTGTCCTCCGCACACGAGGCGACCGTGTTCAGCCAGGTGTCCCCGCCACCCTGCGACCGCGGCACCACGTGGTCCACGGTCGTCGCCCGCCGGCCGCAGTACGCGCACCGGTGCCGGTCCCGCGCCAGCACGCCCCGCCTCGACCACGCGGCTTGTCTTCGGAATGGCACCCGTACGTACCTGCACAGCCGGATCACCCGCGGCGCCGGTATGTCGACCTCCGCTCCCCGCATCCGCAGTTCGGGGTGGGCCTGCTCGACGACGGCCTTGTCCTGGAGCACCAGAACGACGGCTCGGTTCAGCGTCACCGTCGACAACGGCTCGAAACTCGCGTTGAGTACCAGCGTGTCCCGCATACCAGCCCACCTCCCGTGTGCACCGGCCCACCCCCTCGGCGGGCTGGATCAACTCTGGCCGGGCCCGCCGAGATGGACAACGCAATAAAAATGCCCGCCCCTGATCACTTCCATGACCAGGAGCGGGTAAACGCCAGGTGAACCTCAGGCTTCGGCGGGCACCTCGTACTCACCGATCAGCTGGGCCCGCGCCAGCGTGTGGAAGCGCAGGTTGAAGCCCACCACGGCAGGACTGGCGTCCGCGTCCGGACCGAGCTTCTCCTGGTCCACCGCGTACACCGTGAACACATAGCGGTGCGGCCCGTCCCCGGGCGGCGGCGCGGCACCGCCGAAGTCCTTCGTGCCGTAGTCGTTCCGCGCGTGCACGGCTCCCTCGGGCAGACCCTCGAACTTGCCGCTGCCGGCACCCGCCGGCAGTTCGGTCACGGAGGCCGGGATGTCGAACACGACCCAGTGCCAGAACCCGCTGCCGGTCGGGGCGTCCGGGTCGTAGCAGGTCACGGCGAAGCTCTTGGTCCCGTCCGGGAAGCCCTCCCACCGCAGCTGCGGTGAGGTGTTGCCCTTCGCGTGGACCTGAGCGTCCTTCAGCGTGGCGCCCTCCTCGACGTCCGCGCTGGTCACCGTGAAGGACGGCACGGGCGGATGGAAGTCGTGGGGGAGAGGCCGCCGCTTGAGCTCGGTCACCTCGGTACCTCCTGATCGTTTCGGTCCGTGGGTACCGAGACTAGAACCAGTTGCGCCGGGAGCCGACCTCGGACAGCCACTGGTTGAGGTACGCCGCCCAGTCGGTCCCCTGATAGTCGTTGAGCCCGACCTGGAACGACCGGAACGTGTCGCTGCCCTCGCTGAACATGCCCGGCTTCTTGTCCATCTCCAGGACGACGTCCATCGCGTTCTGATCGGCCACGAAGCTCAGCTCGACCTGGTTCAGCCCGCGGTACTGCTGCGGCGGCAGGAACTCGATCTCCTGGTAGAACGGCAGCTTCTGCCGGGTGCCCCGGATGTGGCCGCGCTCCATGTCCGCGTTCTTGAAGCGGAAGCCGAGCTGGACGAACGCGTCGAGGATCGCCTTCTGCGCCGGCAGCGGGTGCACGTTGATCGGGTCCAGGTCACCGGAGTCCACGGCCCGCGCGATCTCGAGCTCGGTCGTCACCCCGATGTCCATACCGCGCAGCGCCTGGCCGTCGATCATCGTGATCGGCGTCTCCCACGGGATGTCCAGCGTGAACGGCACCGCGTGCACCGCGTTCGCCTGGAGCTCGAAGGCACCACCGAGGCGCACCTTGGTGAACTCGATGTCCTGCTTGTACTCGGTGTCCTGGCCCTCGACCTCGACCCGTGCCTGCAGACCCACCGACAGCGCCTCGATCTGCTGGTTGACGGACCCGCCCTGGATCCGCACCTCGCCCTGGACGACCCCGCCCGGCACCACGTTGACCTCGGTCAGCACCGTCTCGACGGACGCCCCGCCGGCACCCAGGCTCGCGAGCAGCTTCTTGAACGGCATGACTCTCCCTTAAGCGAGTGGACCCTTGATCCCTACAAACGCGATCCGGCGGCCCCCGGTTCCGCGCCCTCCCCCTGCACTACCCTCGGACGGCATGATCGCGACCCCCGACCGTACGCCCCTGCCCCGAGAGTTCTTCGACCGCCCCGTCCTCGAGGTCGCCCCCGACCTCCTGGGGCGCGTCCTCGTACGCACCACCCCGGACGGTCCGATCGCCCTGCGCCTGACCGAGGTCGAGGCCTACGACGGCCAGAACGACCCGGGTTCCCACGCCTACCGGGGCCGCACCCCTCGCAACGCCGTGATGTTCGGCCCGCCCGGCCATGTGTACGTCTACTTCACCTACGGCATGTGGCACTGCATGAACCTCGTGTGCGGACCGGAGGGCCGAGCCGGCGCCGTCCTGCTCCGCGCGGGCGAGATCATCGAGGGCGCCGAGCTGGCCCGGACCCGTCGACTCTCGGCCCGGAACGACAAGGAACTGGCCAAAGGCCCGGCCCGCCTGGCCACCGCCCTCGACGTGGACCGCGCTCAGGACGGCGTGGACGCCTGCGCCACCGCCGACACCCCGCTCCGCATGCTGACCGGTACTCCTATCCCTTCCGACCAGGTACGCAACGGTCCGCGCACCGGGGTCTCCGGAGAAGGGGCCGTGCACCCGTGGCGTTTCTGGGTCGCCGACGACCCGACGGTGAGCCCCTACCGGGCCCACGTCCCCCGCCGACGACGCACTTGACTCCGCTCGCGCGAGTCCGTAACGTGGCACGAGCCGTTGAACCGGGTACTGCCATCGACAGCAGCCGGAGCGGACAACCCACTACTTGCGACATCCCCTCAGCCGGGATGAATTCTGACGTGTCCGCACGTCCGAATTCAGAACCGCGGAAGCTCGATTATGAGCTGGCAAGGGAATGGGCTAACGTAGTGAATGTCGAAAGGCCGCAGGGCGAAAGCCCAAAGCCCAAGACGCTCCCGCCGACAGGGAATCGGATCGGAAAAAGATCT
>NZ_MUND01000418.1 GCF_002154375.1 Streptomyces glaucescens
CGACCAGCACCTCGGCGGCGGTCACATGGTCGCCGAGGGCGGCCGGCAGCAGCGGGGTGCGCCGGTGGGCGTCGCGGGTCTCGGGGCCGGCGCCCGCGGCGAGGGCGGCGCGGACGCCGTCGGCGTCGCCCGCCTCGGCGGCGGTCAGCAGGGCGCGGTCGGCGGGGGCCATCGGGGAACTCCTGGTCAGGCGGATCAGCTCGCGCAGCGCGGACGCCGCCGGCGGCGTCCGCCGGGTGCGCCGGGAGATCCGCTCGGTCCGCTGCATGTCTCCATGCTGGGCCGTGCCGACGGTCCTCCCGGTCGGCGGAGCGGCTGGGTCGGGCGACCGGGACGGGTGACGCCGGGGTCAGCCGAACGGATGACCCACCGGGGCCCGGGATCTGCGGAACTTCTAGTGCGTATCGGACATAGGGCGAGGAGTGTACGTCTGCGTCGACCGCAGAGCCGGGACCGGCAGAAGCAGGTGGGCGCGATGCGCGTACTGCTCAAGGTCTGCATGGACACGGAGAAGGCCATCGAGGCCATCCGGAGCGGCACCATGCCCAGGCTGATCCAGGAGACGGTGGAGCAGCTCAAGCCCGAGGCGGCCTGCTTCACCTCCGACCACGGCAAGCGCACCGCCTTCCTGGTCTTCGACATGCAGGACAGCTATCTGATGCCGGTGATCAGCGAGCCGTTCTTCATGCAGCTCGGCGCGGAGATCACGTACACGCCGGTGATGAACCTCGAGGACGTGCAGAAGGGTCTTTCCCAGCTGAACCGCTGACGGGGGGCCCGGTCAGCTGAAGACGATCATCGACCCCTGTGCCAGGCTCCGCGTCGCCGCCGCGTGCAGCCCCAGCCAGACGTGCCGTTCACGCGCGAACGGGCTGGGGTCGTACGGGGCGGGCACCGCCGGTTCCTCCAACTCGGTCGGCCCGGGCGGAGGCTGCGGGGCCGCCGGGGGGTTGGCCGGGTCGATGCCGAGGGTGGGCGCGACGTGTTCCAGTTCGCGCAGCAGGGTCTGGGAGGAGCCCAACGGTCCGCCGCCCGAGAGGAGTTCGTCGTTGGACAGGGGGTGCGGGAAGTCGACCGGGACGTAGGCGCCCGCGTGGTCGTAGTGCCAGACCAGGTGGGACTGCTGGGCCGTCGCCTCGAACATCTCCAGCAACTGCTCGTAGTCGCCGCCCAGTTCGTCGACGGGGGTCACCGGCAGTCCGCACACCTGGAGCAGATAGGCCCGGCGCAGGAAGTGCAGCGCGTCGTAGTCGAATCCGGCGACCGGGGCGACCTCGCCGGACAGGCCCGGCATGTACTGGTACACCGGCACCGGCGGCAGCCCGGCCTCGGCGAGCGCCTTGTCGTATTGCGCGAGTTCCTCGGCGAACGGGTTGTCCGGCGCGTGGCACAACACGTCGACGAGCGGGACCAGCCACAGGTCACAGGCCAAAAGAGGGCTCCTCGGGTAGGGGCGCGCGAGGTGTGGTCAGGGAAGCGTAATGGGTGGGGGCCGCACGGGTCCCCTCCCGTACCGGCCCTATACCCACATGAGCCGTCAATGGCCCGCGGACCGCCGTCAGCTCCCGGTCAGGCGCTCCATCAGGGCGAGCGAGTGCGCGTTGTAGGCGCCGATGAGCCCCCGCGCGGAGTCGGTGTCGCGGCGGGCCAGGGCGTCCACCAGTTCGGTGTGCCCGGCCCACAACTGCCCGCGCAGATCGTCGATACGGCGCAGGTAGGGCACGGCGCACACCCAGGACTGCACCCGCAGCCGGTGCAGGAAGTCGGAGAGGTACGGGTTGCCGAACAGGCCGCTCAGCTCGCGCCAGAAGCGCAGGTCGTAGCCGATGAGCACGGTGAGGTCCCCGGCGGCGGCGGCGCGCTGCGCCTCCTCGCCGCGCCGGCGCACGCCCGCGAGCGCGGCCGCCGTCCGCGGGTCGTCGGGGTCGCGGAAGCCGCGGTGGCCGTCGCCGAGCGCCTGGAACATGCCGTCGGTGACGAGACTGCGGGCCTCGACCAGGCCGCGGAAGTCGTCCATGGAGTATTCGCGGACGTGGAAGCCGCGGTGCTGGTCGGCCTCCAGCAGGCCCTGCGCGGACAGGTCGACCAGCGCCTCGCGCACCGGGGTCGCGGAGACGCCGTACTGGTCGGCGATCTCCTTGACCGTGAACTCCTGCCCCGGCTGGAGCCGCCCGGCCAGCACCTCGTCCCGCAACGCGTCCGCGATCTGCTGCCGCAGGGTGCTACGGGTCACAGCGCCGCTGCCGCTGGTGCCGGGCATGGTGGGGGGACTCCCTCGTACGTTCGGATGGCGTGCACCAGTGTGCACGGACGTGTCTACGAGCACGCCACCCTACGCGGTCCCCCCACCGGGGGCGCCGGGCTTACGCCACGTACTCGTCGGCCACCGCGAGCGCCGCGTCCAGCGCCGCCAGGCCCTCCTTCAGTTCGGCCTCGGTGACGTTGCAGGGCGGCACGACATGGGTGCGGTTCATGTTGATGAAGGGCCAGATGCCGTGCGCCTTGGCGGCGGCGCCGAACGCGGCCATCGGGGCGTTCGCCTCGCCGGCCGCGTTGTACGGCACCAGCGGCTCCCGGGTCTCCCGGTCCTTCACCAGGTCGAGGGCCCAGAACATGCCGACGCCGCGCACCTCGCCGACGCTCGGGTGCCGCTCGGCCAGCTCGCGCAGCGCGGGCCCGACGACGTCGGCGCCGAGCCGCGCGGCGTGCTCGACGATGCCCTCCTCGGCCATGACCTCGATCGTCGCGACGGCGGCGGCGCAGGCCAGGGGGTGCCCGGAGTAGGTGAGTCCGCCCGGGTAGGGCCGCTCGGCGAAGGTCTCCGCGATGGCGCCGGAGACGGCGACGCCGCCCAGCGGGACGTATCCGCTGTTCACGCCCTTGGCGAAGGTCATCAGGTCGGGGGTGACGTCGAACAGGTCGGCGGCGAACCACTCGCCGGTCCGCCCGAAGCCGGCCATGACCTCGTCGAGGATGAAGACGATCCCGTACTTGTCGCAGATCTCCCGCACGCCGGCGAGGTAGCCGGGCGGCGGCACCATGATCCCGGCCGTGCCGGGGATGGTCTCCAGGATGATCGCGGCGACGGTCTGCGGCCCCTCGAAGGCGATCGTCGTCTCCAGGTGCTCCAGCGCCCGGGCGCACTCCTGCTCCTCGGTCTCGGCGTAGAAGCGGGAGCGGTAGAGGAAGGGCGCCCAGAAGCGCACGACTCCGGCCGCGGCGCTGTCGGAGGCCCAGCGGCGGGGGTCGCCGGTGATGTTGATCGCCTGCTGGGTGCCGCCGTGGTACGAGCGGTACGCGGAGAGCACCTTCGGGCGGCCCGTGTGCAGCCGGGCCATGCGCACCGCGTGCTCGACGGCGTCGGCGCCGCCGTTGGTGAAGAAGATCTTGTCCAGGTCCCCGGGGGTGCGCTCGGCGATCAGCCGGGCCGCCTCCGAGCGCGCCTCGATGGCGAAGGCGGGCGCGAAGGTGGTCATCTTCGCGGCCTGCTCCTGGATCGCGGCGACGACCTTGGGGTGCTGGTAGCCGATGTTGGTGTAGACGAGGCCGCTGGTGAAGTCGAGGTAGCGCTTGCCGTCGTAGTCCCAGAAGTACGACCCCTCGGCGCCGGCGACGGCGAGCGGGTCGATGAGCGCTTGCGCGGACCAGGAGTGGAAGACGTGCGCGCGGTCCGCGGCCTTCACGGCGGCGCCGGTCCGGGGGTCGGGATGAGGGGTCATGCGGCCGAGCGTAGATGTCCGGGATGCGGACGCGGTATCGGCGTCCTGTCTGCGGTCGGGGGGTTTCCGCGACAGGTTGTCGACGCGGGGAGCCGTCCGGGCGGCGAGAGGGTTGACAGGATACTGTCGAAGTGACAGCCTTCTGTCATAGGGAATCCGCCGGGATCCCGCTGGAGGAGGAACCATGAGCCGCAAGCCCGTCCACCTCGCCGTCTACGACACCCTCGCCGACTGGGAGCCCGGACACGCCACCGCCCACCTCGCCCGCGCCGGCTACGAGATCCGCACCGCCGGCCCCACCACCGCCCCCGTCCGCACCATCGGCGGGCTGCGCGTCCAGCCCGACCTCGCCCTGGACGACGTACGGCCCGAGGACAGCTCGCTGCTGATCCTGCCGGGCGCGGACCTGTGGGACACCGGCGACGACCTCGCCCCCTTCGCCCGCAAGGCCCGGCAGTTCCTCGACGCCGGTGTCCCCGTCGCCGCGATCTGCGGCGCCACCGCCGGACTCGCCCGCGAGGGCCTGCTCGACGACCGCGCCCACACCAGCGCCGTCTCCTTCTACCTGGCCGCCACCGGCTACCGGGGCGGGGAGAAGTACGTGGACGCCGACGCGGTCACCGACGGCGGACTGATCACCGCGGGCCCCACCGAGCCGGTCGCCTTCGCCCGGGAGATCCTCGGCCTGCTCGAGGTCCACGAGGGCGAGGTGCTGGACGCCTGGTACCGCCTCTTCCACGACTCCGACGTCGAGGCGTACGCCGTCCTGGAGAAGGCGGGGGCGCTGTGAGCCGCGAGCGGCAGGACCTGTTCAGCCGGAGCGCGATCGGCGTGTTCCGGCTGAACGGCCAGTTCCTCTCCGTCGCCGAGGACCTGGCCGGGCCCGCCGGGCTGACCGCCGCCTGGTGGCAGGTGCTGGGCGCGGTGCTGCGCGAGCCGCTGCCGGTGGCCGGGATCGCCCGCGCCATGGGCATCACCCGGCAGAGCGTCCAGCGCATCGCCGACCTGCTGGTGGCACGGGGCCTGGCCGAGTACCGGCCCAACCCCGCCCACCGCCGCGCCAAGCTCCTCGCGCCGACCGAGGAGGGCCGGGCCGCGATCGACCGGATCCACCCGGGCCACGCCGCCTACGCCGACCGGCTCGCCGAAGCCTTCGGCGAGGCGGAACTCGCCGCGGCGGTGGCGGCCCTGGAGCGGCTGTCGGAGGTGCTGGACGAACTGGGACCGCCGTCGGCCGTACCGGTGGCCGCGCCTGTTACGGAACCGTAGAGGGCGCCCCGTACGACTCCCCTGAGGGCCGCACTATTCTCGGCCTGTTGCTCACCTAGGGGGAGGCGGCGGGGATGGAGAGACTGGGGCCAGGGGACCCCGAGCGCGTCGGCGTGTACCGGCTGCTGGGGCGGCTCGGCGCGGGCGGCATGGGGCAGGTCTATCTGGCCCGGTCGGACCGGGGGCGGACCGTCGCCGTGAAGCTGGTCCGCGAGGAGCTGGCCGCGCAGGAGGAGTTCCGGGGGCGGTTCCGGCAGGAGGTGCAGGCCGCGCGGCGGGTCGGCGGCCACTGGACCGCACCCGTGCTCGACGCCGACACCGAGGCCGCCGTGCCCTGGGTCGCCACCGGGTACGTCGCCGGACCCAGCCTCCAGCAGATCGTCGGCCACGACCACGGGCCGCTGCCCGAACGCTCGGTGCGCATCCTCGCCGCCGGGCTCGCCCACGCCCTCAAGGACATCCACGCGGCCGGGATCGTCCACCGCGACCTGAAGCCGTCCAACGTCCTGCTGACCATCGACGGCCCCCGCGTCATCGACTTCGGCATCGCCCGCGCCCTGGAGACCGTCACCGACGGCGGGCTCACCCGCACCGGCGCCCTCGTCGGCTCGCCCGGTTTCATGGCACCCGAGCAGGTGCGCGGTGACCGCATCACCCCCGCCTGCGACGTCTTCTGCCTCGGCTCCGTCCTCGCCTACGCCGCCACCGGCGCCCTGCCCTTCGGCGGCGCCGACAGCGGAGTGCACGCCCTGATGTTCCGCATCGCGCAGGAGGAGCCCGACCTGGAGCGGGTTCCCGAGGGCATCGCCGAGCTCGTCCGTGACTGTCTGCGCAAGGACCCTGCCGCCCGCCCGACCCTCGACGACCTCCTGGAGCGCACCGGCGCGGAGGACACCGTCTCCGACGGCCGCGCCCTCGACCCGTGGCTGCCCGGCGCCCTGGTGGCCCAGCTCGGACGGCACGCGGTACGGCTGCTGGACACGGAGAACCCGCAGACGCCGGGGGCCCCGCCGGAGCACCCGGCGGCGGAGGAGCCCGACGGCGCGCCCGCGTCCGCCCGGAACGGAGCCCCGGGCGGGCCGCTCGGCGCTGCGGGCGCGGCAGCGTCCCTGAACCACCTCCCGAGCGTGCCCCCCGGCCGGCCGGCCGCCCCGGGCCCGCCCGGGGCTCCGTTC
>NZ_MUND01000419.1 GCF_002154375.1 Streptomyces glaucescens
GGCCATGCCCCACCCCTTCCGCCGGACCACCCCGCCCTAACTGTGTGACACGCACACGAAAGGCCCACAAGAGAGCGATCTAGCCACGGCGGGGCCGGAGAGGTCTCCGCCCAACGACGGGCCCGTTCGGCACCGTGTCGAACCGCTGGGTACCACCGCCGTCCGCCGTCATTGCCGTCAGCGTTGCCGTTACTGCTGCATGACCAGCGTGCTCAGGACTCGATTGACTGCTACCGCCAACACCGTCATCGACCGGCAAGTTGGCTACCTAGTAGGTCACTTGTACTGTTGTCTGCCTTCATTGGAGTCAACGGAACATCTTTGGACTAGTCAGTCCCTTAGCGGATTCTCTGCGCCGGACTTCGCGCCGCTCGGCTCGGCAGTGGGTAGTCCCCCGTACCTGCCTTAACTGACTTGTGCCGCTTCGCCTGCCGGACGCATGAGTTCACTTGCGCCATCCACAGAGGCTCGACATTTGGGCCAGTCAGCCCAAACATCATCGTACGTGAACCGAGTCCCAATCGAGAACCTCAGCACCTCGGCAGATTCTTTCAGGCGGGCTATTGGGATGATGAACTGATCGCGCGCCAGTCCCGGCATGCCAGATCTGCCGATTCCTGAGGGCCGCTGTGCGATGTACTCGCGCTCGCGGCACCTTGAAATAGTAAGAGGCTCGCTCTGCCGAGTCGCGAAAGTGCCCTGCCGGTCGAAAAATCATCGGACACAGGCCCGACCGCTCAGTTGCCTCTATGAACTTCGTGATGGAATCAAGGAATTGCGTCAGCTCCTCGATCCTCCGTTTCCCCAGGCGTAGGGTAGCTCTGAATCGGGCTGTTTGTGCAGGGTTTACGGAAAGTGCAACGGTGCCCCATAAGGTCGGCGGAGCGGCTTTGGGATGGAGCTGCTTTGGCGCGAGCGACCATGGCCCCGTAAGCTTCCGGCGAGTCGGGCAGTCTGTGGACCTGCCCGGTAAAGCGCGACGTTGGGGCCTGATCTGCGAGGCTCACGCCAAAGTGGCTGCCTAAGACGAGGTCTCATTTGGTGAGCCTATTCCTCGTCGCTTCAGCGGCTGGGGAGAGCGCCCCGTCCTTATCAGCCGCATCGACCATTGCAGTCGAACAACCAGAACAAACCACAGTCCGACGGAATAACGGTGCAACCCCCGCGCAGGCAATAGTAGCCACCGGCACAGCAAGTGCAGTCCTGGGTTGAACAAGAACAATCGGCGGACCGGGCCTGGATAGCGGGCGGGTCGGCGGGACCGATGCGCATGGCCATGGCTTCAGCTTCCTGCACACCTAGTTCCTCCTTGGCTCGCATACTGAGTCTGCGCATCTCCTCGATGTGATCTCCGGGTGACACGAAGACGCGAGCGGCAAGAGCAGAAGCGCGATCCATGACCTGGCGTTGAGCGGTTGTGGCGTGGGGGTGATCTTGGCGGTATCGATCGATGTTTGCGAGCCAGATAGCTGTGCGTTCCTCGGGGGACAGTGCCTTTACAATTGCCTTGCGGTAAGGGACTGTGTGGCGGATGATTTCCTCGTACGTGCGCGGCAGACGGTCCATGTTGGCTGTAACCCAGGCATCAGCGGCAGTACGTTCGGATCGAGCGAAGGCGGGAGTCCGGCCGGTCAGGGTCAGCCCAATGGCGACGCCCAAGCCGCCACTCAGCTGGAGAAAACGTTTACGTCCCATTCCGGAGCCAGAGGCCTCCGAAGACCTCCCACTGGTTCCCTGGCGTAGCCTTCCCAGTGCTCGCAGAACCCGTACTGTCGCCTGCAGACCCAGATGCCTGGCTAGTGTGAATGACATGGCTGGGCCCGTCCAGGCCCTTACTTTGTCCCCGTTCACGCGCAGCAATGTGGGGGCCCATTTCGGGCTGGCGCCCATGCTGCTGTGTCGCCACCGCTGGACGTCGTCATGCTCCAGTGGCATCACCTCAAGCTTGCCCGCGCTTGCCTCTGACACAGACGCGGAGATGGCCGAGCAGGTGCTACATGCCCCGTCGAAGGCTAGAACCCATCGTGGCTGATCGGCTTGAGATTTCATCCTCTCCTCTGTTCTCTTGACCGAAAAACGTTCCCTAAGAGCGCTCCCCAATGTCAGGTACCTCGCTGAGTAAGCGACAGAGTTTTTCCAGCCAACTCCTTTTTCTTTGTCCGCAGGGAATCCCTGGCGGATCATGAACCCTTCGCCCGGGTAGATCATGAGCCGCTGCTGTGCTCCGACCAACATGTCAATGACCAGGCGCTCGTCGCCGATTGAGGCGATGTACTCCCCGAAGCTCAGTGGCGCGGAAGCGCAGACCCACTCCACCTCGGGCCACAGCTTCCGCGCCGTTGCGTACGCCCGCCGCTCCTCGTACGGTTTGCAGACGAGCAGAACAGACGAAACGGCGATGCCCTGGTCAGCAAGCAGCGCACGCGAGAACGTGATGTTCTCTCCGGTGTTGCGGGCGTTCGGTTCGACAAGGATGACGTCCGCTGGCACCCCGAGTTCCAAGGCTCGCTCTCGGTAGTGCTCCGCCTCGCCGCGCGGCATCCGTTCACGGGTGGTCCGACTGGGTCGCTCTCGTGAAGACGATCAGGGAAGCCATGCCTCTCCGGTACAAGGCCGCCGTGGTGTCGGCAACCCCGAGGTCATGGCTTCCCAGGCCGATAGCGACCGAACATGGGCGTACCGCGTGGCCCATCTGCTGGAAGTCCCAGAGTCGTCGCGCATCCGCCCATGACTGCTGCGAGATCACTTCTTGTTTCCGCCTTCCGCTGCCGAGTCGGGCACCTTGAAGTCGTACGTCCATGAGAAACGCGTGGCCGCGTGCACACCCAGCGCGAATTCAACCACCGTGCCGTCGGCCGTGAACGTCGTCCGGTGCAGCTCCACGACTCACTCGCCTGGGGCGAGCTGCAGGAGCTGCGCTTCGTCAGCGGTGGGCACTCGGGCGAACAGCGTCTCTCGCATGTGGTCGATCTCGTACCCGCGTCGTACAGCACGCGGAATCCTCCGCCTCTGCCGGCCGGGCCCGGAGTCGGGTCGACGATGCGCGTGCCCTCGACGTGTTCCGGGCGGTAGTAGCTGGTCAGAGTAAGCGTGGGCTGCGTACCTTCCTTGACCAGTCGCGCGCGAGCGTAGACGTCGGCTCCTTCGGGCAGGCCGTGCGCTGCCGCGACTACCGGTGGTGCAGGGACCTTGCTGACCGTCTGCGTCTGTTCGTTGCGCCGGTATGCGCGGCCGGACGCCACCCGGTCCGTGATGAAGGCGACTTCGTCGCCGTCCCTCCACTTAGCTTTGTCGTACCGCTCGATTCCGAGCCGCTTGAGCGGCGGCCGGTTGCGCACGACCGTGGCATGGCCACGGGAAGACGTCACCAGCCCTTCGGCTTCCAGCGGCTTGTAGGCCGCTTGAACAGAGGACTTGGAGCCCACGCCCTCCCCGCCTGGAGCTCCTATGGCAAAGCCGAGAGACCTCGATCCCCGCGCCGAGCGCCTACCTCGGCCACAGCGATCCGGGGTTCACGCTCCGGTTCTACACGCACCTCATGCCGAGTAGCGACGCACGGGCCCGAAAGGCCTGGACGGCCTGTACGAGGGCATCGATCCGGCGCTAGACGGCCCACAGACGGCCCAGGACCGGTGAGACGCCACGGGGCCGACGGTCCACGACCGTCGGCCCCGTCCGCCGAACCAGCGGGAAACCTGCGCTGACCTGCCCTTACAGCACCGGCAGGTTCTTCCGCAGCTCGAACGCCGTCACCTCGGAGCGGTACTCCTCCCACTCCTGGCGCTTGTTGCGCAGGAAGAAGTCGAAGACGTGTTCGCCCAGGGTCTCGGCGACCAGGTCGCTGCCCTCCATGAGGGTCAGGGCCTCGCCGAGGTTCTGCGGGAGCGGTTCGATGCCCATGGCGCGGCGTTCGGCGTTGGAGAGGGCCCACACGTCGTCCTCGGCGCCCGGCGGGAGTTCGTAGCCCTCCTCGATGCCCTTGAGGCCGGCGGCCAGGAGGACGGCGTAGGCGAGGTAGGGGTTGGCGCCGGAGTCCAGGGAGCGGACCTCGACGCGGGCCGAGCCGGTCTTGCCCGGCTTGTACATCGGCACGCGGACCAGGGCGGAGCGGTTGTTGTGGCCCCAGCAGATGTAGGAGGGGGCCTCGCCGCCAGCTCCGGCGGTGCGCTCGGAGCCGCCCCAGATGCGCTTGTAGGAGTTGACCCACTGGTTGGTGACGGCGGAGATCTCGGCGGCGTGGCGGAGCAGGCCCGCGATGAAGGAGCGCCCCACCTTGGAGAGCTGGTACTCGGCGCCGGACTCGTAGAACGCGTTCCGGTCGCCCTCGAAGAGCGAGAGGTGGGTGTGCATGCCGCTGCCGGGGTGCTCGGAGAACGGCTTCGGCATGAAGGTGGCCTGGACGCCCTGCTCCAGCGCGACCTGCTTCATGACCAGGCGGAAGGTCATGATGTTGTCGGCGGTGGAGAGCGCGTCGGCGTAGCGGAGGTCGATCTCCTGCTGGCCGGGGGCGCCCTCGTGGTGGGAGAACTCGACCGAGATGCCCATGGACTCCAGCATGGTGATCGCCTGGCGGCGGAAGTCCATCCCGATGTTCTGCGGGGTGTGGTCGAAGTAGCCGGAGTTGTCGGCGGGGGTGGGGCGGGAGCCGTCCAGCGGGCGGTCCTTCAGCAGGAAGAACTCGATCTCCGGGTGGGTGTAGAAGGTGAAGCCCAGGTCGGAGGTGCGGGCCAGGGCGCGCTTGAGGACGTAGCGCGGGTCCGCGAAGGACGGGGAGCCGTCCGGCATGAGGATGTCGCAGAACATCCGGGCGGTGCCGGGGGCCTCCGCGCGCCAGGGCAGGACCTGGAAGGTGGACGGGTCGGGTTTGGCGATCATGTCGGACTCGTAGACCCGGGCGAAGCCCTCGATCGCGGAGCCGTCGAAGCCGATGCCCTCGTCGAAGGCCTGCTCCAGCTCGGCCGGGGCGACGGCGACGGACTTGAGGAAGCCCAGCACGTCCGTGAACCACAGGCGTACGAACCGGATGTCGCGCTCCTCCAAGGTCCGGAGCACGAACTCCTGCTGCTTGTCCATCTTCCGCTTCCCCATCCTTGCTGGTCAGGCCGCCGGCCCCGGGCACCACCGGGAGGCGGTCGGGCACCTGAGCATCCCACCACAACACCATTTCACGCGCGTTGCGGACCTTGATCGGCCGGCCGACCGCGCTCTGAACGGCTCGGGTACGGCAGATGTCCGGCCCTGACGCCCATCTTGCCTGCTCGCGCCGACATCCGTAACGGCCGCCCGGCACCCGGTGGTCCCCGGTGCGGATCGGGCCATTCCCCGGAGATTCCCGTGGCCTCCCTACAAGAGCATCGGGGTACCCCATTACGATCAGCGCACCCGACCGTCTCCCGCTCCCCAGAAGGGCCAGCCCCATGGGTTCCGCCAAGAACAAGAGCAGTACGGCACGCCAGGCGCGCATAGCCGAGATGCGGCGCGCCGACCAGGCCCGCGAGCGCCGCAACCGGATCCTCACCATCGGCGTCAGCGCGGTGGTCGTCGCCGGTCTGGTCGTCGGCGGTGTCGTGCTCGTGCGGTCGCAGTCCGGCGACTCCGACAGCACGGCGAGCGACGACAAGACGTCGGGCAAGTTCGTCACCGGCTCCGACGGCGTGCGGACGTGGGAGGGGACGCTGTCGCGGACCCACGTCAAGACGGACGTGAAGTACAGCATGGAGCCCCCGGTCGGCGGTGACCACCACCAGGCGTGGATGAACTGCAACGGGGACGTCTACACCAAGGAACTGAACAACGTGAACGCCGTGCACTCGCTGGAGCACGGCGCGGTCTGGGTCACGTACACCAGCAAGGCGGACAAGGCGGACGTGGACAAGCTGGCCGCGAAGGTCAAGAGCACGCCGTACACCCTGATGAGCCCGAACGAGGACCAGTTCGCCCCGATCATGCTGACGGCGTGGGGCCACCAGCGGACGGTGAGCGGCGCGGACGACCCGAACGTGGGCTCGTTCTTCGAGAAGTACGTCCAGGGCGAGCAGACCCCCGAGAAGGGCGCCGCCTGCACGGGCGGACTGCCGCAGTGAGGCAGGCGCAGGCCGGGTGGATCGCGGGCGCCGCGGCGGCGGTGCTCGTCGCGGCGGGCGCCGTCACCTACGCGGTCGCCTCGGACAGCGGCTCGCCGCGGGTGCCCGCCGCGGACTCCGCGGACGCCGGCTTCGCCCGTGACATGGCGGTCCACCACCAGCAGGCCGTGGAGATGTCGTACATCGTGCGCGACCGCACCCGCGACGAGGAGGTGCGGCGCCTCGCGTACGACATCGCGCAGACCCAGGCCAACCAGCGGGGCATGCTGCTGGGCTGGCTGGACCTGTGGGAGCTGCCGAAGGTGTCCGCGAAGCCCCCGATGAGCTGGATGGGGATGGGGAACGCTCCCTCGCGGGGCGACGGCTCGCTGATGCCGGGCATGGCGACCGACGACGAGCTGGACCGGCTCGGCGGGCTCAGCGGCCGGGACGCCGAGGTGTACTTCCTGAAGCTGATGACGGAGCACCACAGGGGCGGCGTCCACATGGCCGAGGGCTGTGTCTCCGCGTGCACGGTCAAGGTGGAGAAGCAGCTGGCCCAGGGCATGGTGGAGGCGCAGCAGTCGGAGATCGACCTGATGGCCGACATGCTGGCGGAGCGCGGCGCGCAGGCCCGCTGAGCGGTCGGCCGAGGGCCTGCTGGAGGCCGGCGGGGCGGTCCGGCCGCGGTGGGCGGGAGGCGGTCCATCCGCCCGCCACCCCCCATTGCGTCGTTTTGACGATTACACTGGCCGCGTGCCTCAACTTCGCCTCGCCCTGAACCAGATCGACTCGCGCGTCGGCGACCTCGCCGGGAACGCCGAGGCGATCCTCCGCTGGACCCGGCACTCCGCCGAGCGGGGAGCGCATCTCGTGGTGTTCCCCGAGATGGCGCTGACCGGGTATCCCGTGGAGGACCTGGCCCTGCGCCCGTCCTTCGTCGAGGCGTCCCGCGCGGCCCTGCGCTCGCTCGCCGCACGGCTCGCCGAGGAGGGCTTCGGCGAGCTGCCGGTGCTCGTCGGCTATCTGGACCGCTGCGCGACCGCCCAGCCGAAGTACGGCCAGCCGGCCGGCGCCCCGCAGAACGCGGCGGCGGTGCTGCACCGCGGTGCGGTGGCCCTCACCTTCGCCAAGCACCACCTGCCGAACTACGGCGTCTTCGACGAGTTCCGCTACTTCGTGCCCGGCGACAGCATGCCCGTGGTGCGGCTGCACGGCGTCGACATCGCGCTGGCCATCTGCGAGGACCTGTGGCAGGACGGCGGGCGCGTGCCGGCCGCCCGCTCGGCCGGGGCGGGCCTGCTGATCTCCGTCAACGCCTCGCCGTACGAGCGCGACAAGGACGACACCCGTCTGGAGCTGGTCCGCAAGCGGGCCCAGGAGGCCGGCTGCACCACCGCCTACCTCGCCATGACGGGCGGCCAGGACGAGCTGGTGTTCGACGGTGACTCGATCGTGGTCGACGCGAGCGGCGAGGTGATCGCGCGGGCGGCGCAGTTCGCCGAGGAGTGCCTGGTCCTGGACCTGGACCTGCCGGCCGCGGTGCCCGGCGCGCCGGGCGGCGTGGTCGACGACGGCCTGCGCATCGACCGCCTGGTCCTCTCCGAGGAGCCGCTCGCGCCGTACGAGCCGGAGTGCACCGGCGGGTACGCCGAGCGGCTGGACGACGACGAGGAGGTGTACTCGGCGCTCGTGACGGGCCTGCGCGCGTACGTCGTGAAGAACGGCTTCCGGTCCGTCCTCGTCGGCCTGTCCGGCGGGATCGACTCCGCGCTGGTCGCGGCGATCGCCTGCGACGCGGTGGGCGCGGAGAACGTGTACGGCGTGTCGATGCCCTCCAAGTACTCGTCCGAGCACTCCAGGGGCGACGCGGCGGAGCTGGCCCGCCGCACCGGCCTGAACTTCCGTACGGTCTCGATCGCGCCGATGTTCGACGCGTACATGGGGTCGCTGGGGCTGACCGGCCTGGCTGAGGAGAACCTCCAGTCCCGCCTGCGCGGCACGCTCCTGATGGCCCTCTCCAACCAAGAGGGCCACATCGTGCTGGCCCCCGGCAACAAGTCCGAGCTGGCCGTCGGCTACTCCACGCTGTACGGCGACTCGGTCGGCGCGTACGGCCCCATCAAGGACGTCTACAAGACGTCGGTCTTCCGCCTCGCCCAGTGGCGCAACCGGGCGGCCGAGGCGCGCGGCGAGACCCCGCCCGTCCCGGAGAACTCGATCACCAAACCGCCGAGCGCCGAACTGCGCCCCGGCCAGGTCGACACCGACTCGCTGCCGGACTACCCCGTCCTCGACGCGATCCTGGAGCGCTACGTCGACCGCGACGAGGGCGCCGACACGATCGTCGCGGCCGGCTTCGATCCCGGGCTGGTGGCGCGCACGCTGCGGCTGGTCGACACCGCCGAGTACAAGCGGCGCCAGTACCCGCCGGGCACCAAGATCTCCCCGAAGGGGTTCGGCAAGGACCGGCGGCTGCCGATCACCAGTGGGTGGCGGGAGACCGTGTCCTGAGCGGGGCGTCCGCCCGGCGCGCTACGGCAGGCCCGGCAGGGTGACCTCGCGCGCCCTGCCGATGCCGAGGCGCCGCGCCAGCCTGGTCAGGGCCCGGGACATGCTCGGGAGGCGACACGGGCCCTCACCGAGGAGGCGTGAGGGGCGCCGCGCCCGTCGTTCAGCCGCGCACGGACTCCGCCTCCGCCGGGACGTGCCCCGCCACCAGGCGTTCGCGGCCGGCGGCGGGGGCGGCCTGCCGGTGGTCCACCGCGTAGGCCACGCCCGCCACCGCCAGCCCCAGGACGGCGAGGAGGGCACCCGCGAGGGCGGGGGAGGTGGTGCCGAAGCCCGCCGCGAGGGAGAGGCCGCCGATCCAGGCGCCGCCGGCGTTGGCGAGGTTGAAGGCGGCCTGGTTGGCGGAGGAGGCGAGGGAGGGGGCCGCGGCGGCCTTCTCCATGACCATCAGCTGGAGCGGGGAGCCGGTGACGAAGGCGGCCGTGCCGAGCAGGGCCACCGCCAGCGCCGCCGTCGCGGGCGTGCGCATCAGCAGGGGGAAGGCGAACAGGACCGCCGCCAGGGCGAGCAGGCCGCCGAAGAGGGTGCCGCGCATGGCGTGGTCGGCGAGCCGGCCGCCGAGCAGGTTGCCGATCGTCGCACCCACGCCGAACAGGGCCAGGAGCAGGGTCACGCTCGTCTCGGCGTAGCCCGCCGCGTCCGTGAGCATCGGGGTGATGTAGCTGTACGCCGCGAACAGCGCGCCGAAGCCCGCGACCGTGGTGCCGAGCGCCAGCCAGACCGGGAGCGAGCGCAGGGCGGCCAGTTCGCCGCGCAGGCCGGTGGCGGGGGCCTGGGTGCCGTCGTGCGGGATGAGCAGCGCCAGGGAGACGATCGCCGCGACGCCGATCGCGCTGACGCCGAGGAAGGTGGCGCGCCAGCCGAGGTGCTGGCCCATGAGGGTGGCGACGGGGACGCCGGCGATGTTGGCGACGGTCAGGCCGAGGAACATCAGGGAGACCGAGCGGGCCTTGCGTTCGGGGGCGGCCAGCGTGGTGGCCACCACGGCGCCGACGCCGAAGAAGGCGCCGTGCGGCAGGCCGCTGAGGAATCGCGCCGCCAGCAGGTAGTGCTCGTCGGGGGCGAACGCCGAGAGGGCGTTGCCCGCGACGAAGAGGACCATCAGGCCGATGAGGACCGCGCGGCGGGACATGCGCGCGGTGAGGGCCGCGAGCAGCGGGGCGCCGATGACGACGCCGAGGGCGTACGCGGAGACCAGGTGGCCGGCGCTGGGGATGGATATGCCGAGGTCGGCCGCGACGTCGGGCAGCAGGCCCATCATCACGAACTCGGTCGTGCCGATACCGAAGGCACCTACGGCCAGGGCGAGCAGGGCCAGGGGCATGGAGGCCTTGCCTTTCAGGGGAGCGGGGACGGGCGACTTATGTTCAGCTACGGAACAAAGTCTCGCACATCCGTTATTCCCTCAGGACTCCGTGGCCAGCCGGACCCGTGCCGCCACCGGCAGGTGGTCGCTCCCCGTCTCCGGCAGCGTCCAGGACTTCATCGGCTCGACCCCCTTCACCATGATCTGGTCGATCCGCGCCATCGGGAACGACGCCGGCCAGCTGAACCCGAAGCCGCTGCCCGCCGCGCCCTGCGTGGAACGCATCTGCGAGGTCACGGCGTTCAGCGCCCGGTCGTTCATGGTGCCGTTGAGGTCGCCGAGCAGGACCACCCGCTCCAGCGGCTCACCGGCGATGGCCTCGCCCAGCGCGTCGGCGCTGGTGTCGCGCTGCCGGGCGGTGAACCCGGCCTCCAGCTTCACCCGCACCGAGGGCAGATGGGCGACGTACACCGCGACCGGCCCGGCCGGGGTCGTCAGGGTGGCCCGCATGGCCCGCGTCCAGCCCAGCTTGATGTCCACCGGCGCGATGTCGCTGAGCGGGTACTTGCTCCACACGCCGACCGTGCCCTGCACCGAGTGGTACCGGTACGTCGACGCCAGCGCCTCCTCGTACGTCGGCACCGCCGAGGCCCGCAGCTCCTCCAGGGCCACCACGTCCGCGCCGGACGCGGCCACCGAGCGGGCGGTGCCGGCCGGGTCGGCGTTGTCGGCGTTGACGTTGTGCGTGGCCACCATGAGGTCGCCGCCGCCCGCCGCCTTGTCGCTGAGGAGTCCGCCGAAGAGGTTGAGCCAGACCGTCGCCGGGAGCAGCACCGCGATCAGCGCGCTCGCGGACCTGCGCACCACGGCGAGCATGAGCAGCACGGGGACACCGAGGCCCAGCCACGGCAGGAACGTCTCGGTGAGGCTGCCCAGGTTGCCGAACCGGTTGGGGATGTGCGCGTGCGCCGCCATCACCAGGGCCAGCAGCACCGCCAGTGCGGCCACGACCAGCCCGCGGCGCCAGATCCGCGGATCGCCGCGCCGGACGGCGACGAGACGGTCCACCAGGCGCCGGAAGCGGGGTTCCCGGCGCCCGGGTCCCGAGCCGCCGCCGTCCGTCTCCGTCACGTACGCCTGCTGCGCCATACCGTCGCCTCGCTACCTGCCGTGCACACCGTCTCCCCCGCGCCTAAGACCCTAGGGGATGATCGGCTTCTTCCTGCCGTCCCATGACGGCCGTACGGGCACGAGGACGACGAAGCACGCGCGGGGAGTTCCGATTGTGGCGTTCGTGACGGCCACTGTGACGAAACGCGCACATTCCGGCTCACCGGCGTGGCGCGTCGCCGCCCGCCGGGCGCAGTCCCTCCAGCAGCCGGTCGACGATCTCCTCCGCCAGGCCTTCGGGCAGATCGGCGCCCGGGCGCATGATCGTGCGCAGCAGCATCGGCCCGATGAACAGGTCGTTCAGCAGTTCGATGTCCACGTCCTCGCGCAGTTCGCCGTCCCGCCGGCCCCGGCGCAGCACCTCGAGCTGGGCACGGCGGCGCGGCTCTATGACACTCGCGCGGTAGGCGGCCCAGATCTTCGGGCTGCTCTTCATCTGGGCGTAGACGTTGAGCAGGATGGCCGACGACTGGGCCATCAGGCCGCGCCGGCGCAGCTGTTCCAGCAGGGCCACCAGGTCGTCGCGCATGGAGGTGCCGGGGAGTTCGGGGTCCGGCGGCTCGGCGGCGCGGACCACGTCGACGAACAGTTCCTCCTTGCCGGGCCAGCGGCGGTAGATGGCCGCCTTGCCCACGCCCGCGGTGCGGGCGATCCGCTCGATGGACAGCTCCGCCAGCGGCACGCCGTCCTCCAGCAGTTTCGTCACGCCGTCGATGATGGCCCGTTCCACCGCCTCGCTGCGGGGCCGCCCCCGCGCGGGGGCGCCGTGTCCGGGGCTTGATGCGGCGAGGCGGTTCACTGGGCAGGTCCTTTCGTGCGGTGCCGTGATTCTCCCGTACGACGCGGAGGCGGGCGGCGCGCGACCCGTGCCGGCCGGCCTGCCCCGCCGACGTGACCGGTGCTAGCCGGAGCGTCCCCGCAGGGGGACGGGGGCCGGTTCGGCGGCGCCGCCGTCCGGGGCCGGCCCGGGCGGGCGGCCCGGGAGGAAGAGCGCCACCACCAGGGCGCCGACCAACGCGACGGCCGCCCCGCACAGGGCGGTGACGTGCATGGCGTGCAGGAAGGCGTCGTGGGCGGGGGCGATCAGGGCGTCGCCGCGGGGACCCAGGCGGGCGGCGACGGCGAGGGTGCCCTCGATGGACTCGCCCGCGGTGTGGTGGAGGGCGGCCGGCAGGGCGGTCAGGTCGTCCTCGATGCCGTCGCGGTAGGCGGCGGACAGCACGGAGCCGAGGACGGCGATGCCGAGGGCGCCGCCGACCTGGCGGAAGGTGTTGCTGAGCGCGGAGGCGGAGCCCGCCTTCTCGCGGGGCAGGGCCTGCATGACGACCACACTGGTGGGGGTCATGATGTGCGCCATGCCGGCGCCCATGAGGAAGAAGACGGTCTCCAGCAGCCAGACCGGGGTGTGCGCGTCGAAGCTCGCGAAGGCGGCGAGGGTGCCGGCGACGACCAGCATGCCGCCGGTGGTGGTGGCCTTGTTGCCGAAGCGGTCGACGAGGAGCCGGGCGCGCGGCGCGAAGATCAGCTGGGCGGCGGCCAGCGGCAGCAGCAGCAGGCCGGTCTCCAGCGGCGAGTAGCCGCGCACGCTCTGGGTGTAGAAGACGGAGAAGAAGGTGACACCCATCAGCGCGAAGAAGACCAGCGCGACGGCGGCGATCGCGGCGGAGAACGCCTTGTTCCGGAAGTGGGTGACGTCGATGGACGGGTGGTCGCTGCGCTTCTCGAAGACGACGAAGGCGGCGAGCACCGCGAGTCCCGCGCCGATGGCGGTGAGCACGGCCGGGTCGGTGAAGTCGGCGCGTTCGCCGCCCTCGATGATGCCGAAGACGAGCAGGACCAGTCCGACGACGGACAGCACCACGCCGACGGGGTCGACGCGGCCGGGGCTGGGGTCGCGGGAGTCGGGCACGAGCCACAGCATCAGCACCACCGCGAGCAGCACGATCGGCACGTTGACGAGGAAGACCGAGCCCCACCAGAAGTGGTCGAGGAGCACCCCTCCGGTGATCGGGCCGATGGCGATGGCGAGGCCGACGCCGCCGGCCCAGATGCCGATGGCCCGGGGCTGCTCGTCGCGTTCGAAGACGTTCATCAGGACGGCGAGGGTGGCGGGCATCACGAAGGCCGCGCCGAGGCCCATCACCGCGCGGTAGGCGATCAGTTCGCCGGGGGAGCCGGAGAACGCGGCGAGCGCGGAGCCGATCCCGAACACCGCCAGCCCGCCGAGCAGCACCTTCTTGCGGCCGAGCCGGTCGCCGAGGAGCCCGGCGCTGAACAGCAGGCCCGCGAAGACGAGGGTGTAGGCGTTGATGGCCCACTCCAGTTCGCTCTGGCCGGCGCCGATGCCGGTCGGGGCGGGGGTGGAGATCGTCTTGATCGCGACGTTCAGGATCGAGTTGTCGAGCACCACGATCAGCAGGCTCAGCATGAGCACACCGAGGATGGCCCAGCGGCGCCGGTGCACCGCTTCGGGGACGCGGGTGGCGGGGACGGCGGGACGAGTCATGTGCCGAGCCTAGACCATTTACGATACGGAACCGTTCCGTATCGATCCTCTCACCGGTCTCTTACGCCGCCACCGAGCGTGCGACCGGCCGACGACGCGTGCGGACACGTGAGCCGGTTCCCAGGGGGGTCCCCTAGCCGGGCGTGGCACGAGGTGCCACCATGGAACCGGTCCGGGGACGCCGTCAGGGCGCCTCGAGATGACGTAAGGAGCCGTTGCAATGACTCAGCTTTCGGCTGCCCAGACCGCGAAGAGCGGCACCTCCGACGGCAGCAAGGCGCTGTACGGGGGCAAGGGCACCCGGCGTATCACCGTCCGCGACATCGCCCTCGCCAAGGAGCGGGGCGAGAAGTGGCCGATGCTCACCGCCTACGACGCGATGACCGCGTCCGTCTTCGACGAGGCCGGGATCCCGGTGATCCTGGTCGGCGACTCGGCGGGCAACTGCCACCTCGGGTACGAGACCACCGTCCCCGTCACCCTCGACGAGATGACCATGCTGTCCGCCGCCGTGGTGCGCGGCACCCGGCGCTCGCTGATCGTCGGCGACCTGCCGTTCGGCTCCTACCAGGAGGGCCCGGTGCAGGCGCTGCGCTCGGCGACCCGCCTGGTGAAGGAGGCGGGCGTCCAGGCCGTGAAGCTGGAAGGCGGCGAGCGCTCGCACGAGCAGATCCGGCTGCTGGTGGAGTCCGGCATCCCGGTGATGGCCCACATCGGGCTGACCCCGCAGTCGGTGAACGCCATGGGGTACCGCGTGCAGGGGCGCGGCGAGGAGGCGGCCCAGCAGCTGCTGCGGGACGCCAAGGCCGTGCAGGACGCGGGCGCGTTCGCGGTGGTGCTGGAGCTGGTGCCGGCCGAGCTGGCGGCCGAGGTGACCCGGACCCTGCACATCCCGACGGTCGGCATCGGCGCGGGGGCGGAGACGGACGCTCAGGTGCTGGTGTGGACCGACATGCTCGGGCTGACCGGCGGCCGGGTGCCGAAGTTCGTCAAGCAGTACGCGAACCTGCGTGAGGTGATGGGCGACGCGGTGCGGGCGTTCGCCGAGGACGTGGTCGGCGGAACGTTCCCGCAGGAGGAGCACTCCGTCCACTGAGCCATCGCGGTAACCCGACAGCCCCGCCGATCATCCCCCGTCGGCGGGGCTGTCCCGTTCCCCGGGCCCGCCGGACAGCGCTGTCGGCGGGCCTGTCGGTGAGCTGTAGGCCGTTTGTCGGCGGGGCCTGGCACCGTCGTCGGCATGACACGCATCGACAAGCAGAACGGCACCACGGCCGTCACCGTACGAGGGCTGGTGAAGCACTACGGGGAGACGAAGGCGCTGGACGGCGTCGACCTGGAGGTGCGGGAGGGCACCGTGATGGGGGTGCTCGGGCCGAACGGCGCCGGAAAGACCACCCTGGTGCGGATCCTGTCCACCCTGCTCGCCCCCGACGCCGGTCAGGCCACCGTCGCCGGTTACGACGTGGTACGGCAGCCCCGCCAACTGCGCCGGGTGATCGGTCTGACCGGGCAGTACGCCTCGGTGGACGAGAAGCTGCCCGGCTGGGAGAACCTGTATCTGATCGGGCGGCTGCTGGACCTGCCCCGCAAGGACGCCCGCGCCCGCGCCGACGAGCTGCTGGAGCGCTTCTCGCTGACCGACGCGGCCAAGCGGCCCGCCGCGACGTACTCCGGCGGCATGCGCCGCCGGCTCGACCTGGCCGCCTCGATGATCGGCCGGCCGGCCGTGCTCTACCTGGACGAGCCGACCACCGGCCTGGACCCGCGCACCCGCAACGAGGTGTGGGACGAGGTCAAGCGCATGGTCGGGGACGGCGTGACCGTGCTGCTGACCACGCAGTACATGGAGGAGGCCGAGCAGCTCGCCTCCGAGCTGACCGTCGTCGACCGCGGCAAGGTCATCGCGACCGGCGGCATCGAGGAGCTGAAGGCCAAGGTGGGCGGGCGCACCCTGCGGGTGAAGCCGGCCGATCCGCTCCAGCTGCGCCCGCTGGCCCGCGCGCTGGACGACCTCGGCATCACCGGCCTCGCCACCACCACCGTGGACACCGAGCGCGGCACCGTGCTCGTGCCGATCCTCAGCGACGAACAGCTGACCGCGGTGGTCTCCGCGGCCGTCGGCCTCGGCATCACCCTGTCCTCCGTCAGCACCGAACTGCCCAGCCTGGACGAGGTGTTCCTGTCCCTCACCGGCCACCGCGCCAGTGCCCCGCAGGACGCCACGCCCACCGACGCCCGTCAGGAGGTCGCCGTATGAGCGCCCACCCGTCCCCCACCACCACCCGGGACGAGGCGCTCGGCGCCGCCCCTTCGGCCACCGTGACCACCCCGGCCGCCGACACCCCGATCCCGCTGCGCGGGCACCTGCGGCACACCGGCGCGCTGATCCGCCGCAATCTGCTGTGGATCCGGCAGGACCCGGAGTCGATGTTCGACGCGGTGCTGATGCCGATCGTGTTCACCCTGCTGTTCGTCTACGTCTTCGGCGGGTCGATCGGGCAGGCGCTGGGCGGCGGACAGGACGAGTACGTCCAGTACGTGGTGCCCGGACTGCTGGCCATGATGGGGATGAACATGGCCATGGGCGTGGGCACCGGGTTCAACCAGGACTTCAACTCCGGCGTCATGGACCGCTTCCGGTCGCTGCCCATCGGGCGCGGCTCGGTACTCTTCGCGAAGATCGCGGTGGAACTGCTGCGGATGCTGGTCGCCGTGGCGATCCTGCTGGTCGTGGGCGTGCTGGTGGGCTTCGACATCACCAACTGGGGCGGTCTGCTCGCGGCCGTGGCGCTCGCGGCGGCGTTCGGCTCCTCCCTGATGTGGGTGTTCCTGACCCTCGGTGTGATCCTGAAGAACGCGCAGTCCGTGCAGGGCATGGGCTTCCTGGTGCTGATGCCACTGCAGTTCGGCTCCTCGGTGTTCGCCCCGCCGCAGTCGATGCCGGGCTGGCTCCAGGCCTTCACCGACTACAACCCGCTGTCCACGCTCGCCGACGCGGCGCGCGGACTGATGGTGGGCGGGCCGGTGGCGCGCGACCTGTGGGTCACGCTCGGCTGGACGGTACTGATCACCGCGGTGATGGCACCGATCGCGATCCGCAAGTTCAAGACCAAGAGCTGACCGGGGCGCCCGGTGGTCACACCAGGGCGGCGGCCTCCTGCGGGGTGAGGCCGCCGCCTTCGGCGTACGCCGCCGCGTACGCCTCGGCGGACAGCGCGGCCCGTACGGCGGCCGAGGCACGGTCGCGTGCCGCGCGCTCCAGGGTGGACGACAGATGGCCGGCGGGCAGCAGCGCGTCGGCCGCGCCGAGGCAGCGGGCGGCGTCCCGGGCGTCGCGCCCGCCGTCGCATCCGGCCATGGCCAGGGCGGCGATGACGAGATACGCCGAGAACAGCTGCGGGGCCATGGCCTTCGCCAGCGGGTCGTCGGCCCGCTGCAGGCCGCGCCGGATCCGCTCCCTGGCCTGCTCGTAGTGGCCGTCGACGGCGTCCACCCAGGCCTCCTGGCCGAGGATGAACGCGTCGAAGACGACGAAGTGGGCGATGGCGAACTCCTCGCGCAGCAGCCGCAGCTGCTCGCGCGCCTCTGCGGTGCGGTCGGTCAGGCTGAGCCATCCGGCGAGGATGACCCGGCCGAACGGCATGGCCTCGGTGTGCGCGCCCTCCACGGTGTCGATCACCTCCCGCAGCAGCCGCTCGCCGCGCTCGGTCTCCCCCGCCTCCAGCAGGGCGCTGCCCAGCCGGGCGGAGAGGATCGCGTACTGGGCGCGGGCGCCGAGCCGCCGGGCGTGCTCCATGGCGGCCTCGTAGTCGGCGGCGGCCTGACGGTGGCGGCCCTTGCGCTCGTGGCTCTCGGCGCGCGCGGAGAGCGCCTCGGCGCTGCCCCAGTCGTCGCCCAGGCGCTGGTAGATCCTCAGCGACTCGTCGGCGTCCCGGCCGGCGTCGCCCGCCCGGTCGGGGCGGTTGGCGAGGACGTTGGCGCGCAGCTGGAGGCTGGCGGCCAGTTCCCATGCGAAGCCGGGGGTGCCGCGGCAGGTCTCGACGGCCGCGTCGAGGATGGTGCCGAGCCGGTCCATGTCGCCGGTCAGCATCACGGCGTAGAACGACAGCATGCCGGGGCTGCGGCAGGTCTGCGGGAGGCCGGGGTCGTAGACCTCGGCGATGATCTCGAGTTTGCGCTGGGCCTCGGGGCTCTGCCAGGCGTCGATCTCTGTGTCCATGCAGGCGAGGTGGCCCAGGTGAACGCCGCGCCGGGCCTCCAGGAGGACCTCCCCGGTCATCGGGGGCGGCTCGGCGGTGCAGCGCTGCCACACGGGGAGCGCCTTGCGGACCGGTTCGGTGAACGGGTCGGGGCCGAGGTCCATCACGGCGCGGCACCAGGTGCGGCCCTCGATGCGCAGGTCGCGCATCTGCCAGTACCAGGCCAGCGACAGCACCAGGCACAGCGCCTCCTGCTCGTCGCGCGCGGCGACGGCGGTGCGCAGGGCGGTGCGCAGGTTCTCGTACTCGCGCTCCAGCCGTTCGACGGCGGCGAGCTGGCCGGAGCCGCGCAGCAGCGGGTCGGTGGTGCGGGCGAGTTCGCGGTAGTACGTCAGGTGGGCGCGCTCGGTCCCGGCGCGCCGGCCGGAGGCGTCGAGGCGTTCGCGGGCGTACTCGGCGACGGTCTCCAGCAGCCGGTAGCGCATCGCGCCGTCGCCGGAGGGCGCGGCCACCACCAGGGACTTGTCGACGAGGGAGCCGAGCGCGTCGAGGGCGGCCGGTCCGCAGACGGCCTCCGCGGCGGCCAGGTCGCAGCCGCCGGCGAACACGGACAGGCGGCGCAGGACGTCCCGTTCGTCCTCGTCGAGCAGGTCCCAGGACCAGTCGACGACGGCCCGCAGGGTCTGCTGGCGGGGCAGCACGGTGCGGCTGCCGGAGGTGAGCAGCCGGAAGCGGTCGTCGAGGCGGTCGGCGATCTGGCGGGGGGTGAGCATCCGCAGCCGGGCGGCGGCGAGTTCGATGGCGAGGGGCAGGCCGTCGAGGCGGCGGCAGATCTCCGCGCAGGCCTCGGGGTCGTCCTCGACGCGGAAGCCCGGCCGGGCGGCGGCCCCGCGGTCGGCGAGCAGCCGCAGCGCGTACGGCTCGGGCAGCGGTTCCACGGGCCGCAGCACCTCACCGGGGACGCCGAGCGGCTCCCGGCTGGTGGCCAGCACGGTCAGCCGCGGGCAGCGTTCCAGCAGCTCGGCGACGAGCCGGGCGGCGGCCTCGACG
>NZ_MUND01000042.1 GCF_002154375.1 Streptomyces glaucescens
CGCAAAGTCCCGTCTGCCCCGCGACGCCTGGCACGCACTCTCGCCGCGCCGGGCGAAGCCCCAAGTACATCCAGTACGAGGGACTCCGCCCGGCGCGCCGAGAGCACGCACCAGACGCCGCGGGGCCCGCCCTTCGGGCGGACGACGGGACTTTGCGGACACGACCTAGACCCACGCCACCCACCCGGCGCCCCACCCCAACGGGCGCGAAGCGCTCCGCGCGTCCGGCGTGCCCCTGCCGCGGCGGGTCACGCCGGGCGGGGGTGGGGGGAAGTGACAGGCTCCGTCCGGCCACCCGCACCCCGGCGACCCGGGCGGCGGAGGCGGCCCGCGCACCATCGTCGGCGACCGCGTCCACGGCACCGGCGCGAGGTCCGCGAGACCCGCTGCGACGGCGAGGGCGAACGGAAGCCGGAGCACCGGGTCACGGAGGCGGTCCGCACCCGGGCCGGATGCCGGGCCTCAACGGCCCGGCACGTACAACTGGGCGGGGAATCCCGTGGGCCGCGCCCCGTCCGTGTGACCCTCCCCCGGGTGCGAGCCCGGCCGAGTGCGAGGACCGTGGAAGGAGAGGCACAGGAGGGCGTGGTGACACCTCTCATGGGAGATCCTGCCGGACCTGGCCGAGCGCGACGTGTGCCCCTACCAGGGCCTGGAACCGTTCACCGCCGAGCACGCCCGTTAGTTCCAGGGCCGGTCGGAGGCCATACGGCAGGTTCTCGCGAACCTCGCCCAGCAGCGGCGGCTCACGCTGCTGTCGACAGTCTGCGCAGCGTCTCGTCCCTGCCGGCACATCGCCGCCTGTCCGGACACACCGGTGAAGTGCGCGCCGTGGCATACAGCCCCGATGGCGGCACCATGGCAACTGGCGGTATGGACTGGTCCGTCCGCCTGTGGGACACGGCCACGATGAAGGCCCGGGCCTGTCTGCCGGGACACAAGGACGCAGTGAACGCGGTGGCGTTCAACAGCGACGGCCGCTCGCCACCGGAAGCGCCGACAACACCGTCCGCCTGTGGGACGCGACAACCGGAACGTCCCGCACTCTCAAGGAGCACACCTGGCAAGTGACGTCGGTGGCCTTCGGTCCGGACGGCCGAATCCTCGCCACCGCCGTCCTCGCCTCGCTGACCGAGCACACAGCGGCCGTGCAAGCGGTGGCCTTCCACCCCGACGGGGACACTCTCGCCACCGGCAGCATGGACGGGAGCGTCCGTCTGTGGGACACGGCCACCGGAAAGGCCCGTGCCCCACTCGCCACCGGATTCAGCGGGGTGTTCTCACTGGCGTACAGTCCCGACGGCCGCACCCTCGCGGTCGTGGGCGGCGACGGAGCAGGTCGCCTGCTTGACGTCACCACGCCGCCCGACCCCGACAAGACGATTCAGCAGATCTGCCGCACCTTCGGCCGCGACCTCACCGAGGAGGAGCGCGCCGCCTACCTCCCCGACGGCTCGGACGCCTCCGTCTGTCCCTGACAGGGACGGCGAGTCCCTTGCGGGACCCGCCGTCGGTGTGGCTCAGACGAGACCGGTCACGGACGCAGCGTCCGCTCCGCGCCCCGCTTGTCGAGCTTGGCGTCGAACTCGGCGAGGGGCCTGGCCTTCGCGGGGTCGGCCTGGACCGAGGCCGGGGCCACGCCCGCCCATTGGAGGATCTTCGCCGTGGCGAGGGCCTTCTCGTCGTCGATCAGGCCCGCGACGCGGGCGCCGTGGTTGGCGCCGGGGGCGGTCAGGACGTACGAGTCGCGGGCGCCCTTGCCGAGGCGGAAGGGCTCGGCGCCCCACGGGTCGTTCTCGCCGTAGACGAACAGCATCTGGCGGGCGTTGTGGCGGACCCAGGTGTCCACGTCCCGCATGGCGCCCGGCTGGAACCGCATCTCGATGTCACGCGGCACGTAGTAGCGCGGCGGGAGGTAGCCGTAGCGGATGTACTTCTTCTCGATGTGCGGGAAGTGGATGGTCGGCGCGCCGAGCTGGGTGCCCGCCTGGTAGTAGTACGGCGTGTACGGCTCCAGGCCCTGGTCGGTGTAGAAGGAGAACCCGGCGATGGCGTCGAGGGTGTTCCAGATCTCGTCGTCGGTGGCGGTCTTCGCGTCCGCGGGGATGGTGCCGCAGTCCGACAGCAGGCTGTACTGCCAGAAGCCCCAGACGTAGTCGAGGACGGTTGCCTCGTACGCCTTGTCGAGGCTGCCGACGGTGCGGAAGGTGTAGCCGTTGTCGGCCGCGTACTTCGCGTACCGCTCCTCCATGACGTCCCGCCGCACCAGCGCCTCGCGCTGCACGCCGTTCAGCCGGTCGCGGCACTCCTCGGTGCCGACGGTGGCGAAGAACCGGTCGTAGGCCGAGTCCTCCTTGTTCACGACGTCGTTGGGGGCGACGTAGGCGACGACACCGTCCATGTCGCGGGGGTAGAAGCGCTCGTAGTAGGTCGCGGTCATGCCGCCCTTGGAGCCGCCGGTGGAGAGCCACTTCTTGTCGTAGACCGGCTTGAGCGCCTTGAAGATGCGGTGCTGGTCGCTGGCCGCCTGCCAGATGTCCAGCTTGCTCCAGTCGGCCGGGCTGGGCCGGGAGGGGGTGAAGTAGCGGTACTCCATGGAGACCTGGTTGCCGTCCACGATCTGGGTCGGCTCGCGGCGGCTGGGGGCCGTGGAGACGTTGTAGCCGCTGGTGTAGAAGACCGTCGGGCGGGAGACGTCCTTGTGGAGGACGGTGATCCGCTGCTGGAACGTGCCCTTGGCCGGATGGCGGTGGTCGACCGGCTGGGTGTAGTTCAGGACGAAGAAGCGGTAGCCGGGGTACGGCTTCTCCTCGATCAGGCTCATGCCCGGTACGGCCAGGAGCCGGTCCTTGATGTCGGTGGCCTCCGGCTGGACGGCGGTGGCCGTCCCCGCCGTGCTCAAGGTGCCTATGAACACCGTGAGCGCGAGCAGCCATCTGAGCGCCTTGCGCATGCACCCTCCCCTGTGAGAACAGATGTGCGCCGGAAGCTATCGGAGCCAACCTGCTTCACACCAGGGGATGTTCGGTAACGGGTGATACGCGGCCGGGGGTCTCGCTCAGCAGAGGATCCAGCCGGAGCTGACCGAGCCCCGCCCCACCGAGCCCTTGACCCAGACGCAGCGCTGCCCGGCGTAGACCTTCACGCCCGGGGTGTGGCGGCGGTGCTTTCCCTTGTGGGGGACGGGGCGGTGGCCGCGCGCCTGCACGCTGACGGTCATGTTCCGCAGCGGGCCGGGGTTCTTGGCGTAGGTGGCGGCGCAGACGTAGCCGCCGCTCTTGTAGACGTGCACGGAACCGGTGGAGAAGGGCAGCGTCCTGACCTTGCGGCCGGGACACGGCGCGGCGGCGGCATGGGCCTCGGCCGGCGCGGCGAGCGCGAGGAGTCCGGCCGCGGTCAGCACGGACAGTCCGAGGGCCAGCCGCCGTCGTATCGCACCCGAGTCCACAGTCGTCCCCTCCCGTGCCGCACCCCTCGGCAGATTGACGTACGGATGTACGGACGCGCAGCGTACGCCGGATGGTTGCGCGGGGCGGCGGTCAGGCCCCCACAGGGGTGTCCTCGCCGACGAAGGTGCGCCACAGCTCGGCGTACCGCCCGCCGCGGGCCAGCAGCTCCTCGTGGGTGCCGTCCTCGGCGACCCGGCCGTGGTCCATCACCACGACCCGGTCGGCGCGCGCCGCCGTGGTCAGGCGGTGGGCCACCACGAGGGTGGTACGGCGGCCCGCGAGCCGGTCCGTCGCCTGGTTGACCTGGGCCTCCGTCGCCAGGTCGAGGGCGGCGGTGGCCTCGTCGAGGAGCAGGACGTCCGGGTCGACGAGTTCGGCGCGGGCCAGCGCGATCAGCTGGCGCTGGCCGGCGGAGAGGTTGCGGCCGCGCTCGGCGACCTCGTGGAGGTAGCCGCCCTCCAGGCGGGCGATCATCTCGTGCGCGCCGACCGCGCGGGCGGCGGCCTCCACCTCGGCGTCGGTGGCGTCGGGGCGGCCGTAGGCGATGGCGTCGCGGACGGTGCCGGGGAAGAGGTAGGCCTCCTGGGGGACGACGCCGAGCCGGTGCCGGTAGGCGGTGAGGTCGAGGGTGCGCAGGTCGTGGCCGTCGACGGTGACCCGGCCCGAGGTCGGGTCGTAGAACCGGGCCACCAGCTTCACCAGCGTCGACTTGCCCGCGCCGGTCTCGCCGACGAACGCCACGGTCTGCCCGGCGGGGATGCGCAGGTCGATGCCGGTGAGGGCCTGTTCGTCGTCGCCGTAGGCGAAGTGCACGCCCTCGAAGGCGATCTCGCCGCGCAGCGCTCCCACCTCGCGGGGTTCCCCGGCGGACTTCGTGGAGGTGGGCTCCCGCAGGAGTTCCTGGATGCGGCCCAAAGAGACGGTCGCCTGCTGGTAGCCGTCGAAGACCTGCGAGAGCTGCTGCACCGGCGCGAAGAACAGGTCGATGTACAGCAGGTACGCCACCAGGGCGCCCGTGGTCAGGGTGCCCGCGTCGACCCGTCCGGCGCCCACGATCAGCACGGCGGCCGCCGCGGCCGACGACA
>NZ_MUND01000420.1 GCF_002154375.1 Streptomyces glaucescens
GGCGCTGGGGGCCGGCCCGAGCCACACCCCGAACCGCCACGCGAGCAGCGACCCGAGCAGCCCGCCGGCCCCCAGCGCCACCACGACCGGCACACCCCCGCGCCGCCGCAGCAGGAACACGACGACGCCGCTCAGCACCCCGAACGCCAGCGCGAGCAGGGCGAACGTCCCGTCGACGCCGGCCGCCTGCTCCCCCTCGGTGTCCTTGACGTACACCACCCAGCGGCCGTCCACGACGTCACCGACCAGCGGCACCCGGGGGGCCAGCCAGTGCCACAGCAGCCCGAGCAGCACCCCGCCGAGCGCCACCGCCACCGTGATCACGGCGGCCTCCCGCACTTCGGTCTTCATCCCGGGGCCGTCCTGTCCCTGCCCTCCGTGGGCTCCGTGCGCCGCACCCCCGTACGCCCCGGCGGCGGCCGAGGGCGGCCACTGACCGTGCGCGGGCTGTTCGTGCGGCGGCGGAGGCGGAGTCAACGGTGCTGTCACCCTGACATCGTGCCAGGCCCGCCCCCCGGACGCGTCACCGGACGGCGGCCCGCCGGTACGCCCAGGTGGCCGCGGCCAGCGAGATCACGCCGACCCCGGCGCACACCGCGAGGTCGGCGGCGACGACGGCCCAGTCCGGATCGGCGGAGAAGGTCCGGGCGTAGGCCTCCACGCCGTAGGTCGACGGCAGCAGGTCCCGCGCGAGCCGGATGATCTCCGGCATCCGCTCCGGCGGCAGCACGCCGAGCAGCAGTGCCGCCGACATGCCGAGCTGCCCGAGCAGCGTGGCCAGCTCGGGCCGTGGCGCGAGCAGCCCGCAGACGGCCCCGAGCCCGGCGAGCGCCGCGCCCGCGAGCGGGATGACCGCGAGGAGGATCCACAGGTGGGTGAGGGGCAGCCCGAACAGCAGGCAGCCGGCGACGGCGGTGACGAAGGTCCCGGGCACGGTGAAGGAGGCGTAGGCCCCGGCCGCTCCGAGCACGACCGCAGCGGGCGGCACGGGCAGCGTGGCGTAGTGGTCGAGCCCGCCGGTGGCCCGCAGCTGCCCGAAGTACTGGGCGAGCAGGTTCAGGGCGACGAACGCCACGACGACGACCGAGGCCCCGGCCACGACCGACTGCGCCTCGCCGCCGCCGTCGACGACACCCCGCATCATGATCATGATGCCGACGGACTGGAAGGTCGCCACGAACAGCAGCGGGATCCGCGCCACCCGCGCCCGCGACAGCTGCGCCCGGTACACGGCGCACAGCGACGGCCACAGCCGGGCGGCCGGTGCCAGCTCGGCGGCGGGACGCTCGGCCTGGTCCGCGGCCAGGGCACTGCCCGGCAGAACCTCTGCGGGTACGACACTCACGTCGTGCTGCTCCTCTTCACTGCGGCGTTGTCTCCGGCGGTGGCCCTGCTCCGTACGGATGCGGCGCCCGGGCCGCTCATCCCTTCACCAGCCCCTGCCGCGCCGCCCCGCCGAGCGCCATGTACACGTCCTCCAGGCTCGGCGTGGTCAGGGTGAAGTCGTCCAGCGCGGCGAAGGCGGCCCCGCCGGTGACGGTGGAGACGACCGCGCGGGCCTCCTCGGGCGCGAGCCGCAGCGTCCAGCGGCGCCCGGACTCCTCGGCCCGGTCCCGCAGCGCGGCCACCTCCGGGACGTCCAGCGGCGCCCGCTCCCGCCACACCAGGTCGACCCGCACCTCGCCGGCCACCTGCTCCTTGAGCCCGGCGGGCGTGTCGCAGGCGATCACCCGGCCCTGGTCGAGCACGGCGACCCGGTCGAGGACGGTCTCCGCCTCGATGACGTTGTGGGTGACCAGCACGACCGTGGTGCCCCGCTCGGCGCGCCGCCGGTCGACGGCGGACCACACGGCCCGCCGCGCCACCGGGTCCATCGCCGCGGTCGGCTCGTCGAGCACCAGCAGCGGCCGTTCGCCCACCAGCGCGGCGGCGAAGCAGGCCAGCCGCCGCTGCCCGCCGGAGAGCTTCTTCAGCGGCCGCCCGGCGATCGGGGCGAGCCCGAGTTCGTCGAGCACGGCGTCCCGCTCGGCCCGCGCCCGCCGCACGTCCAGGCCGCGCAGCCGCCCGGTGGTCTCGGCGGCGAGCGAGACGGTCAGCTCGTCGAGGGCGGTGGACTCCTGGCCGAGGTAGGCGAGGATGCGCGAGGCGCGCTCGGGGTGGCGCACGATGTCGTGGCCGAGGATCTCGACGCTGCCGCGGTCGGGCCGCATCAGCCCCGTGAGCTGGCGGACGAGGGTGGACTTGCCGGCCCCGTTC
>NZ_MUND01000421.1 GCF_002154375.1 Streptomyces glaucescens
TGGTGCCGAGCCGCCACGCCCGGGAGGTGATGGGCGTGGCGGTGCCGGCGGCACGGTGAGGGCGCGGCGGACGCCGCACGCCCCGCCCGCGCGGGTCAGCCCTTGTCGGTGCTGGCTCCGGCCGCCGTGGTCTCGGCGCCCTCCGCCGGGGTCTCCTCGAAGTCGACCTTGCCCATGTGGCGGTTCATCGACTTCATCAGGGCCCAGACGGCCAGGCCCATCACCGCGAAGACGATGAAGCCGAGGACACCGGGGGTGACCTTGTCCTTGTCGAACTCCTTGGCGATGGTCACGAAGTGCGTCATGGCCAGGCTTGTGCTTGGGGTCATGTCAGGCATTGTCCCGGATGCCCGCGAAGAGGTCGTCCTCGGGGAGGGAGGTATCGACGAGGGACTTCGCCAGCTCGTACTCCTCGGTGGGCCAGACCTTCTTCTGGAGCTCCAGCGGTACGCGGAACCAGCCGCCGTCCGGGTCGATCTGGGTGCGGTGCGCGATCAGTGCCTTGTCGCGGATCTCGAAGAAGTCCGCGCAGGGCACGTAGGTGGTGAGGGTGCGGTCCTTGAAGCCGGAGTCGTCCCAGCGCTTGAGCCACTCCCCGTAGGGGGAGTCCAGGCCGCGGTCGAGCATCGCCTGGTGCAGGGCCTCGGTGCGGGGGCGGTTGAAGCCCTGGTTGTAGTAGACCTTCAGCGGCTGGTAGGCGGGGCCGTACTCGGCCTCGGGGTACTTCTCGGTGTCGGCCGCGCCCTCGAAGGCCACCATCGTGATCTTGTGGGTCATGATGTGGTCGGGGTGCGGGTAGCCGCCGTTCTCGTCGTAGGTGGTGATCACCTGGGGACGGAAGGAGCGGATCTTCCGCACCAGCTCGCCGGCCGCGTGGTCGACGTCCTCCAGGGCGAAGCAGCCCTCGGGCAGCGGGGGCAGCGGGTCGCCCTCGGGCAGGCCGGAGTCGACGAACCCGAGCCATTCCTGGCTGACGCCGAGGATCTCCCGGGCCTCGTCCATCTCCTTGCGGCGGACCTCGTGGATGTTCTCCTCGATGTACTTGTCGCCCTGGAGCTTCGGATTGAGGATGGAGCCGCGCTCCCCGCCCGTGCAGGTCACCACGAGCACGTCCACCCCCTCGGACACGTACTTCGCCATGGTGGCCGCACCCTTGCTCGACTCGTCGTCGGGGTGCGCGTGCACGGCCATCAGTCGCAGCTGCTCAGTCAAGACTCAATCCTCGGTCGTTGTGTCGGCGCCCGGCGGACCGGGTGCGGTTCGTGGGTCTCGTCCCGCGGGGACGTCGTGAGGGGTGCCGGTCGAGTGACGCGTGGGCGGCTTCTATAGTGACCGAATCGGAGGGCCAATCATTCCGGGATTACGGCACCGGGGCCCGTTTCGGGACGTTCGTCCCGCCCGGTCGAGAGGACGATCATGAGTACGGCGAGTACGCGACTGCCCGAGGGCCGCTACGGCCGTTCCTCGGACGCCCGCACGGACCGCACCCTCAAGGTCGTCGGCGGGGTCCTCGGCGCCGTACTGATCGGCCTGATCGCGTTCTTTGCGTACCACTACGTCGGCCAGAACAAGATCAGCGCCGAAGTGATCAGTTTCGATCTCCGCGATGACGCGGTGGCGGTGGAGCTGCGGGTCGAGAAGGACGCCGGCGCCTCCGGCTACTGCACGGTGCGCTCCCAGGCGGAGGACGGCGCCGAGGTGGGCCGCGCGGACTTCCGCTTCGGCGGGGACGCCACCCGGATCACCGAGGTCGTCACGCTGCGCACCACCGCGCCCGGTACCACGGCCGAGCTGCTGGGCTGCCACGCGGACTGAGCGCGGCACCGCGCTCCGGCCGGGGCACCGCCCGGAATATCGACCCGCTGACCTGCGTTGACGCGGTTTTAGTGAGTTATGTCCTCCCCCTTCCGTCCTTGAATTGTTAGGCTCGTGGTTTCGCCCACTCCTGAAGGAACATGCTTCTGGGTAGGGCGATGCTTTGTATTCCCAGTACCGACGAGGAGCACCTGTGACCCAGACCAGCGAGAACGTCACCTGGCTGACCCAGGAGGCGTACGACAAGCTCAAGGAAGAGCTTGAGTACCTGTCTGGTCCCGCGCGCACCGAGATCGCGGCCAAGATCGCCGCGGCGCGTGAGGAGGGCGACCTGCGGGAGAACGGCGGGTACCACGCGGCCAAGGAGGAGCAGGGCAAGCAGGAGCTCCGCGTGCGCCAGCTGACCCAGCTCCTGGAGAACGCCAAGGTGGGTGAGGCTCCGGCGGCCGAGGGCGTGGTCGCGCCCGGCATGGTCGTGACGATCGCCTTCGACGGCGACGAGGACGACACGCTGACCTTCCTGCTCGCCTCGCGGGAGTACGCGAGCGAGGAGATCGAGACCTACTCGCCGCAGTCCCCGCTGGGCACCGGCGTCAACGGCAAGAAGGTCGGCGAGGACGCGGAGTACGAGCTGCCCAACGGCAAGAAGGCCTCGGTGAAGATCCTGAAGGCCGAGCCGTACGTCGGCTGACCCGCCGCCGTCACACTTCGCCGCGCCCCCGGTGTCCACGTGGACACCGGGGGCGCTGTCGTACCGGCGACGTCCCGCCGGGGCCCCGGCGGGATCCGTGCGGCGCGGTCAGCCGATGACCGGGTAGCCCGCCGCACGCAGCGCCTCGCCCACCTCGACGCAGTGGGCCGGGCCCTTCGTCTCCAGGTGCAGCTCCACCTCCGCCTCCGTGAGGCCCAGCCGGGGATCGGTGCGGACATGGCTGACGTCGAGGACGTTGGCGTCGGCCAGCGACAGCACCCCGAGCAGCGTCGCCAGCGCCCCCGGGCGGTCCGTCAGGCGCAGCCGCACGGCGAGGTAGCGGCCCTGCGCGGCCATGCCGTGCCGCAGCACCCGCTGCATCAGCACCGGGTCGACGTTGCCTCCCGACAGCACCGCCACCACCGGACCCTCGAACGAGCCGGGATCGCTCAGCAGCGCCGCGACCGGGCTCGCCCCGGCCGGCTCCACGACCAGCTTGGCCCGCTCCAGGCAGAGCAGCAGCGCGGTGGACAGCTCGTCCTCGGTGACCGTGCGGACCTCGTCGACCAGCGCGCCGACGATCCCGAACGGCACATCGCCGGGCCGTCCCACCTTGATGCCGTCCGCCATCGTCGCCGGGTTCTCGACCGACACCGGTCGCCCGGCCGCCAGCGAGGGCGGATAGGCCGCCGCGCCCGCCGCCTGCACCCCGATGATCCGCACGTCCGGCCGCAGCGCCTTCACCGCGACCGCGATGCCCGCCGCGAGCCCGCCGCCGCCGATGCCGACGACGACGGTGCGCACCTCCGGGCACTGCTCCAGGATCTCCAGGCCGACCGTGCCCTGGCCCGCGATGACGTCCGGGTGGTCGAAGGGGTGGATGAACACCGCGCCGGTCTCCGCCGCGTACTCCTGCGCGGCCGCCAGCGTCTCGTCGACCACATGGCCGTGCAGGCGCACCTCGGCGCCGTACTCCCGCGTCGCGCTGATCTTCGGCAGCGGGGCGCCCTTCGGCATGAACACCGTGGCCCGCACCCCGAGCAGCGCCGACGCCAGCGCCACCCCCTGCGCGTGGTTGCCCGCGCTCGCGGCGACCACCCCGGCGGCCCGCTCCTCGGGCAGCAGCCCGGCGATCCGCACATAGGCGCCGCGCAGCTTGAACGAGCCCGTCCGCTGGAGGTTCTCGCACTTGAGGTGAACCGGCGCGCCGACCAGCTGGGAGAGGTGCCGGCTGCCCTCCATGGCCGTCACCCGGGCGATTCCCATGAGCATCTTCTGGGCGCCGCGTACGTCGTCGAGGGTGACGGTCCGAAAGGAGTCAGCGGTGCGGTAGCTCATGACTCAAGCATCGCAGTTCACGGGTGGGAAGCCCGGTTGTGACCAACCTCCGAGACTGGTTTGCGCAGCGCCGGTACGACCCGCGTCCGGGCCGCGTACCCTGTCCCCCAACCCAGCACCCCTTCATGAAGTGAGCCCCCGGCCATGCCCACAACACCTGAAATGTCGATGGACATGACGACCGTCGGTGACACCGGTCTTCTCGACACCCTCCAGCACGAGGTGGCGGTGTTCGCCCGCCGTGCCGAACAGACCCGGCTCGGCGGCGTCGGGCAGGTGCGCAACTCCATGGACCGCGCCGCGTATCTGCTGCTCAACCGGCTCGACAAGGAGGGCCCGATGGGCGTCAAGGCGCTCGCCTGCAGCATGGGCATCGACTCCTCGACGGTCACCCGGCAGGTCGCCCCGCTCGTCGACTCCGGTCTCGTCAAGCGCACCTCGCACCCCGAGGACGGCCGGGCCGTGGTGCTCCAGCTGTCCCCGCGCGGCCTGTCGCGGCTGGAGGAGGTGCGCTCGTCCAGGCGTCAGCTGATGGCCGAGTTGACGCAGGACTGGGCGCCGGAGGAGCGCGAGGCGTTCTGCACGCTCCTCACCCGCTTCAATGTCGCGCTCTCCGACCGGATGTCCGCGGCGGTGGTGACGGAGCCGGTGGCGCAGTCCTGAGCCCGCGGGCGCCCGCGGGCGCGAGAGCCGTGCACGGCTCTTGACCGAAAGACCACCCCTGCCCTCATATGAGACCGGGCCCCCTGGTGGTGCCGGGGTCCGCGTCCCGAGGTCACGGGGGAGGCGCGGTGCGACAGCGGCAGGTGTCCGACGGCAGGCACCGGAACCGGGAGTTCGAGGCCTTCACGGCCGGCGCCGCGGGGCGGCTGCTGCACACCGCCACCCTGCTCACGGCGGAGGCCCCGCACGGCAACCCGCGCGCGCGGCGCCTGCTCACCCTGGCCCTGGCGGACACGTACGCGTGCTGGGACCGGCTGCGCGGCGAGGACCCCTACGACCGGGCCCGCCAGTACCTGGCCACCCGGTTCGCCCGGGCGGCCTGGCACCAGCACGGCGGCGCCCTGGACCGGTTCCGCCCGGGCCCCGCGACCGCGCTCGCCCGGCTCACCCCGCAGGAGCGGCTGATCCTGGTCCTGCGGCTGTTCGAAGGAGTCGCCGAGGAGCAGACCGCCGCGCTGCTGGGCCTGCCCCGGGAACGCGTCCACACGGTCTGCGACCGCGCGACGGCGACCCTGCTGCACCCCACCACGGCACCGGCGGCGCCTGAGGCGGTGTCCCGGTGAACCGGCAGGAGCGGGAGGCCGCGGCACGGCGGATCATGGAGCGGGCCGGCCCGGCGACGGTGCCGCCGGACCTGTACGCGCAGGTGCTGCGCCGCGGCGGCCGGAAGCTGCGCCGCCGCGTGCTCGCCCGCCGGGTGGCCGGGCTGCTGCTGCTCGCGGCGGTCGTGGCGTTCACGGTGTGGGCGCTGACCGCGCGCCCGTGGGTGGAGCCGCCGTCCCGGACGACCCCACCGCTCACGGGCTGGTGAGCGACGCCGGTCAGCCGAGCGCCTGCTGGAGGTCCTCCAGCAGGTCGTCGACGTTCTCGATGCCCACCGAGAGGCGCACCAGATCGCCCGGGACCTCCAGCGCCGAGCCGGCCGCGGAGGCGTGCGTCATCCGCCCGGGGTGCTCGATCAGCGACTCGACACCGCCCAGGGACTCGCCGAGCGTGAAGATCTTCGCGCGGTTGCAGACCTCGACCGCCGCCTCCTCGCCGCCCTCGACCCGGAACGAGACCATGCCGCCGAACGCCCGCATCTGCTTGGCGGCGACCTCGTGACCGGGGTGGTCCGGGAGGCCGGGGTACAGCACGCGGGTCACGCGCGCGTGCCGGGTCAGCATGTCGGCGATCCTCGTCGCGTTCTCGCTGTGCCGGTCCATGCGCACCGACAGCGTCTTGGTGCCGCGCAGCACCAGCCACGAGTCGAACGGCCCGGCGACCGCGCCCATGGCGTTCTGGTGGTACGCCAGCTCCTCGCCCAGGGTCTCGTCGGCGGTGATCAGGGCGCCGCCGACGACGTCCGAGTGGCCGCCCATGTACTTGGTCAGCGAGTGCACGACGACGTCCGCGCCGAGCGCCAGCGGCTGCTGGAGGTAGGGCGTGGCGAAGGTGTTGTCGACGACGAGCCGGGCGCCCGCGTCCCGGGCGACCTGGGCGACGGCGGCGATGTCGGTGATGCCGAGCAGCGGGTTGGACGGCGTCTCGACCCACACGGCCTTGGTCTTCGGGGTGATCGCGGCCCGTACGGCGGCCGGGTCGGCGGTGTCGGCGACCGACCACTCCACGCCCCAGCGGGAGACGACCTTGGCGAACAGCCGGAAGGTGCCGCCGTACGCGTCGTTCGGGATGACCACGTGGTCGCCGGGGCTGAGCAGCGTACGCAACAGGCAGTCCTCGGCCGCCAGTCCGGACGCGAACGCGAGGCCGCGGCGGCCGCCCTCCAGGGCGGCGAGGTTCTCCTCCAGGGCGGTCCTGGTGGGGTTGGCGCTGCGGCTGTACTCGTAGCCGCCGCGCAGCCCGCCCACGCCGTCCTGCTTGTAGGTCGACACCTGGTAGATGGGCGGGACGACCGCGCCGGTCAGGGGGTCGGCGGTGTTGCCCGCGTGGATCGCGAGCGTCTCGAAGTGCTGACTGATGTGCCTGTCGCTCATGTGCACCGAGCGTAATGCGCGAACGGAGCGGATGACGTCCCCCGACAGACGGGCGAAAACCTCGCCTGCGCGGCACCGGCGCAGCTCTGCCCGGCCGGGAGTTTTCCACAGCCCGTTCTCCACGGGCCGCGGACCGGGTTGGCCAAGTGTCACGGGCGTCTGGAACGCTGGAGGCATGGAGATTCTCTGGGTCCTGATGGCACTGCTCATGCTGAGCTTCGTGCTGCTCCCCTACTTCAGGCGCCGGCGCGGCACGATCGAGCAGGTCCCGCCCGGCCACCCGGACGCCGCGGACCCGGCGAACTACGGCTTCGTGCGCCAGGAGGAGCTGGACGTCCGCATGCCCGGCCCCGACCAGGACCTGCTGGACGTCCTGGACCTGGTGCAGCGCACCCAGGACCACCGCGCGGCGGCCCAGCTGCTGGCCGGCACCGAGGCGGCCGGCGAGCTGCGCTGGCAGCGCGTGCAGGCCTTCGCGGGCGCCGCCTCCCTGGAGCTCCAGCAGCGCCCGGGCAACGTCGGGGAGGCGCCCGGCGGCCAGTGGCTGCGGGTCTGGCGGGCCGAGCAGCCCAAGGACGCGGGCGGCGCGGCGGTGCACGCCGAGTTCCTGGTCCAGCAGGCCTGGCGGACGGCGACGCCGGGCACCGACGAGTTCCGGATCATCATGGAGGAGGCGAGGGCGGCCTGCGCCGACGCGGCGCTGCTCGCCCCGGGCGACCCGATCCCGTACATCATCGAGCTGTCCGTGGCCCGCGGCCTCGCCTATCCGCGCCAGGAGTTCGAACAGCTGTGGCTGAAGATCCTGGACCGGGCGCCGAACCACATGGGCGCGCACCTGGCCGCCCTGCACTACTGGTGCGACAAGTGGCACGGCTCGCGCGAGCTGGCGACCTCCTTCGCGGAGGCCGCCGCGGCCCGCGCGCCGCAGGGCTCCCTGCTGGCGGCGATGCCGCTGTTCTCGGTCTTCGAGCACCTGCCCGAGGTCAATCTGGTCAGCGGGTTCTACCAGAGCGAGGTCGTGACCAAGGCGGTCCACGGCGCGCTGCACGCGGTCCACTCGGCCCGCGCCGACGACCCGATGCTGGCGCACGTGCGCCATCTGCTGGTGTTCTTCCTGGTGCGGGGCGAGCGCTGGGCTGAGGCCATGGACCAGCTGATCCACGTGGACGGCCATGTCGGCGCCCTGCCGTGGACGCTGTCGCCGGACCCGGCGGCGGAGTTCGCGGTCTACCGCGCGCTGGCGGTGGCGGGCTACGAGGCGAACGGCGGCAGCCCGGCGACACTGCCGCACTGAGCGGGCGGCCACGCCAGAGCACACGGCCACGCCCGGACGAGGGACCGCGCCTGGACGAGGACCCCGCGCGTGGACGAGGACCCGCGCCCGAGCCGGCGCCACGCCTCAGCGGGCGACCGCGTCAAATGACGTTGCTCCCCTGACCTGGGATGAGGCATCGTTCCCCCCACATCGCTTTGCCATGTCCATTTTCAGCAATGCTGTGGGGGGAACGGCCCATCATGGGCGCAACTCTGCGCGCGCTGCGCGCCCTCGTCCTGCTCGCCGGCTTCTATCTGCTCGGCTTCGTCATGCTCGGCGCCCTGGCCGCCGTCGACTGGGCCTTCGCCGAGGCCGGCGTCGGCGCCCTCACCGCCAAGATCTGGTTCATCAGCGCACTGGTGGCCCTCCCCATCGTCCAGGGCATGTTCGCGCTGCGCACCCCCAAGGACGAGCCGCCGCCCGGCGTGACCGTCACTCCCGAACGCGAACCCGCACTGTGGGCCGCCGTGCGCGAGCTGGCCGAACGGACCGGCACCCGGGCGCCCGACGAGATCGTGCTCACCGGCGACGTCAACGCGGCGGTCGCCGAGGACACCCGGCTGCTCGGCCTGCTGCCCGGCCGCCGCCGGATGTACGTCGGCCTGCCACTGATGGCGGGCCTGAGCGAGCCCCAGCTCCGCTCCGTCCTCGCCCACGAGTTCGGCCACTACACCCACCACGACACCCGGCTCACCGCGATCACCCTGCGCGGCCGTCGCCAGGTCATGCGCACCGTCGCCAACCTGCACGAGCGGTCGCAGGCGAAGGCCGCCAAGGAGCAGGCCCGGCTGGAGAAGAAGAACGCCAAGCGGATCGCCCGCGGCAAGGAGGCCGCAGTGGTCGACCCCGGCTCGGCGGGCCTGAGCTACCGCCTCGCCGCCAAGCCGTTCCTCTGGTACGGCACCTTCTACCTGCGCGCCTCCCAGGGCGTGGCCCGGCAGCAGGAACTCGCCGCCGACCTGGCCGCCGCCCGCGTCGCCGGCCGTGACGCCACCGCCTCCGCGCTGCGCGAGATCCCCGCCCTGGACGCCGCCCACGACTTCTACATGCAGTCGTACGCCACCCTCGGCACCGGCGCCGGACTGCTGCCGCCGCCCGGCGAGGTGTTCGGCGGTCTGCGCCGGCTGCTCGCCGCACGCGCCGCCGAACTCGACGAGTTGCGCGCCGGCCTGCCGGTGCAGGAGCAGTCGCCGTACGACTCCCACCCGCCGATCGCCGAACGCGTGGCCCGGATCGAGGAACTCCCCGACGACGGCCGCGCCCCGGCCGGCGCCCGCCCCGCGCTCGCCCTGCTCACCGACCCCGCCCGCGCCTTCGCCGAACTGGAGGGGGCCGTCCTGACCCCTGAGGCGCAGCGCCTGGGCCGGGCCGCGGACTGGCCGGACCTGGTCCACCGGTCGATGCTCTGGCAGGCCGAGCAGGACGCGGAGCCACTGCGCCGGGCCGTCGCCGAGACGCACGGCGGCGACGGCTCCCTGACCGCGTTCCTCGACGCCGCCGACGCGGGCCGGCTGTGGCAGCTGGCCGACCGGCTGCCCAAGTCCCCCGAGGCGCAGGCCGCGACGGGCCGCGCCGCCCGCGAGTTCGCCCGGCCCCAGCTGCGCGCCCGCCTCGCCCGCCTGGTCACCGCGGAACTCGCCCGCCAGAGCCGGGCCCGGTGGGAGCTGTCCTGGACCGACGCGGCCCGGCTGCGCCTGCCGGACGGTCACGAGGCGTGGCTG
>NZ_MUND01000422.1 GCF_002154375.1 Streptomyces glaucescens
GCCCGCGTCCCGGGCGACCTGGTCGACCGAGAGGCCGGTGGACTCCAGCAGGTACCGGGCGCGTTCGACGCGCTGCTGGGTGAGCCACTGGCCAGGGCTGACGCCGGTCTCCTCGCGGAAGCGCCGGGTGAAGGTGCGTACCGACATGGCCTCCTGCTCCGCCATGTCCCGCAGCTGGATCGGCTGGTGCAGCCGGCCGAGCGCCCAGGCACGGGCCGCGGTCGTGGTGGCCTGCTGCGGGTCGGGCACCGGGCGCTGGATGTACTGCGCCTGCCCGCCGTCGCGGTGCGGCGGGACGACCGTACGCCGGGCCACCTCGTTGGCGACGGCCGTGCCGTGGTCGCGGCGCACGATGTGCAGGCACAGGTCGATGCCGGCCGCGACCCCGGCGGAGGTCAGCACGTCGCCGTCGTCGATGAACAGCACGTCCGCGTCGACCCTGACCTTCGGGAACAGCCGCTGGAGGCGTTCCGCGTCGGCCCAGTGGGTGGTCGCCGGGCGGCCGTCGAGCCGGCCGGCGGCGGCCAGGACGTACACGCCGGTGCAGATGGAGGCGAGCCGGGTGCCGGGCCGGATGCGGTCCAGGGCGGCGGCCAGTTCCTCCGTCAGCACGCCCTCCTCGTAGACCGGGCCGAGTTCGTACGATGCCGGGACGATCACCGTGTCGGCGGTGGCCAGGGCCTCCGGGCCGTGCGGGACGTGGATGGCGAAGTCGGCGTCCGTCTCGACCGGGCCCGGCGGGCGCACGGAGCAGGTGACGACCTCGTAGACATGGCGGCCCCGCGCGTCCCTGGGGCGGCCGAAGATGCGGTGCGGGATGCCCAGTTCGAAGGGGAGCAGCCCGTCGAGGGCGAGGACGACGACGCGGTGCGGACGGAACTCCGGGCCACCGTTCGGCTCACGGGTCATGGCCCGATCCTAGCGAAGGCTGTCCCTCGGGCCACTCGCTCGCGATCGCCGCGGACCCGAAGCTCTATGACGTGAGCGAGACAACCGATGCGACGACCGATGCGACAGCCGTCGAGAACACCCCTCGGACCGCGGTCGAGAACACCGTAGAGAACACCGGCAGGGAACCCCGCCCCGCCCGCACCCGCCGGATCCACCGCGCCTGGTTCGTCGCCGCCGTCACCTTCGTGACGATCATCGGCGCCGCCGCCTTCCGCTCCCTGCCGGGCCTGCTCATCGACCCGCTGCACCAGGACTTCGGCTGGTCACGCGGCACCATCGGCGCCGCCGTCTCCGTCAACCTCGCCCTCTACGGCCTCACCGCGCCGTTCGCGGCGGCCCTGATGGACCGCTTCGGCATCCGCCGGGTCGTCGCGGTCGCGCTGATCGTGATCGCGCTCGGCTCCGGGCTCACGGTGTGGATGACGGCCGCCTGGCAGCTCATGCTCTGCTGGGGCCTGCTCGTCGGCCTCGGCAGCGGTTCCATGGCGCTCGCCTTCGCCGCGACGGTCACCAACCGCTGGTTCACCGAGCGGCGCGGCCTGGTCACCGGCATCCTCACCGCCGCGTCCGCCTCCGGGCAGCTGGTCTTCCTGCCGCTGCTGTCCTGGATCGTCGAGACCCACGACTGGCGCCCGGCCGCCGTCACCGTCGCCCTCGCCGCCCTCGCGGTCGTCCCCTTCGTCTGGCTGCTGCTGCGCGACCACCCGGCCGACGTGGGGCTGAAGCCGTACGGCGCGACGGAGTTCGTGCCCAAGCCACCGCCGGTGCCGGGGGCCGCGCGCCGCGCGCTCACCGTCCTCCTCCAGGCCGCCCGCACGGGCCCGTTCTGGCTGCTGGCCGGCACCTTCGCGATCTGCGGCGCCTCCACCAACGGCCTGATCCAGACCCACTTCGTGCCCGCCGCCCACGACCACGGCATGCCCGTCACCGCCGCGGCCTCGCTGCTCGCGGTCATCGGGGTCTTCGACGTGGTCGGCACGATCGCCTCCGGCTGGTTCACCGACCGCTTCGACGCCCGTCGGCTGCTCGCGGTCTACTACGCCCTGCGCGGTGTCTCGCTGCTCTTCCTGCCGATGCTGCTCGGCCCGTCCGTGCACCCGCCGATGATCTTCTTCATCGTCTTCTACGGCCTCGACTGGGTCGCCACCGTTCCGCCCACCGTGGCCCTGTGCCGGGAGCACTACGGCGAGGACAGCGCGATCGTCTTCGGCTGGGTGCTGGCCTCCCACCAGGTCGGCGCCGCCCTGGTCGCCTTCCTCGGCGGCGTGGCCCGCGATGTCTTCGGCGAGTACGACATGGTCTGGTACGCGTCCGGCGCACTGTGCGCGGCCGCGGCACTGATGGCCCTGGTGATCCGCCGCCGGCCGGCCGCCCCGCGACTCGCGGCGGCCTGAGGGGGACTCCCCGTCGAAGGCCTCCCCGTCGAAAGCCTCCCCGTCGAAGGCATTCGCCGTCGGAGGCCCTTTCGCGCCCCACCGCCCAGGCGCCGGGCGGGACGTCACCCGGGCAGCCGCGACACCCGGTCCCCGAGCCTGCGGGCGACCGCCTTCGCGATCTTCTCCGCGTCCCTCGCCAGCTCCCGCAGCATGCCGCTGATGGGGTTGGTGTACCCGGTGAAGTACAGCCCTGGGGCGTGGCGCGGGGTGCGGGCGCCGTGCGCCACCGGGCGGCCGTGGGCGTCGAGCACGTCGAGATGGCCGACGAGGCCCTCCAGCGCGCGGACGTATCCGGTGGCGGCGATCACCGCGTCCGGGGCGATGCGGGCGCCGTCGGCGAGGACGACCTTGCCGTCCTCGAAGGAGTCCACGGCGGCGACGATCTCGACCCTGCCCCGGCGGACCGCGTCGATCAGGCCCACGTCCTGGACCGGGACGGCACCCTCGCGCTGGCGGCTGTAGAGGCCGGTGTCCGGGCGGGGCAGGCCGTGCGCCGACAGGTCGGGCACGCTGATCCGGGCCAGCGGCCGGGCCAGCACGTCGACCAGGCGCACGGGCAGGCGACGGACCAGGACGCCGCTGTACTGCGCGGCCCACCCGGCCGTGGAGCGGCGGACGATGTGCGGGACGGTGCGCACGGCCAGCCGTACCCGCGCGGCTCCGCCCTCCACCAGGTCGACGGCGATCTCGGCGCCGGTGTTGCCGGTGCCGACGACGAGGACGTCGCGGCCGGCGTAGGGCGCGGGGTTGCGGTAGTCGCAGGAGTGCCGGAAGTCGCCGGTCCAGTCGGCGAGGCCGGGCCAGCCGGGGACGCGGGGGGTGTGGTTGTAGCCGGTGGCGACGACGACGGCGGCGCCGGTCAGCTCCCGGCCGCCGGTGGCGTGCAGCAGCCAGCCGGTGCCGTCGGGGGAGCGGTCGACGCGGGTGACCTCGACGCCGGTCACCACGTCCAGCTCGTGGTGCTCGGCGTACTTCTCCAGGTAGCGCACCACGTTGTCGCGGGAGACCCAGCGGCCGAAGCGGCGCGGCATCGGCAGTCCCGGAAGGCCGGACAGCCGGCGGGTGGTGTGCAGATGGAGCCGGTCGTAGTGGCGTCGCCAGGAGGCGCCGACCCGGTCGGACTTCTCCAGCACCACGGCCCGTACGCCCTGGGCGCGCAGCGCGTACGCGGCGGCGAGGCCGCCGGGACCGCCGCCGATGACGTAGACCGGGTGCCGGCCGGGGGCGGCCGGGGCG
>NZ_MUND01000423.1 GCF_002154375.1 Streptomyces glaucescens
ACCACCATGCCCTCGACCTGCGGGAGTTCACCGGGCTCCGCGCAGGGGGACCAGGTGGTGCCGTTCGGCAGGCGGAAGGAGGAGGGCAGGTCGAGGGCATGGTGGTGGACCCGGCCACCGGCACGCTCTACACCGGCCAGGAGGACATCGGCATCTGGCGCGTGCGCGCCGACCTCACCACCAAGCCGGTCCTGGTGGACAAGGTCCGCGAGTTCGGCGTCCCCGGCGTCTACGACGAGGCGACCGAGGAGTGCACGGCCGGCGCCGACCCCGGCTACGGCGGCGAGCACCTCTCCGCCGACGTCGAGGGCCTCACCCTGTTCCAGGAGTCCGACGGCGACGGCTACCTCCTCGCCTCCAGCCAGGGCGACGACACCTTCGCCCTGTACGACCGCGAGGTGAGTGAGGCCAACGAGTACGAGGGCGGCTTCCGCGTCGTCGCCGCCTCGGCGACCCTCGACGGCTCGCAGGAGTGCGACGGCGCCGCCGTGCTCAACGCCCCCCTGGGCAGCCGCTACCCCAACGGTCTGCTGGTCGTCCAGGACGGCCACGAGACCCCGGAGGTCCCGGACGGAGAGGGCGGCACCCGCACCGCGACCGGCTTCAAGTTCGTCGACCTCGGTGACGTGGTGGACGCCGCCGACATGTGAGGTCCGCTCTTCCGTACCCGTACGGCCGCCGGGCACCGATCATGCCTGGCGGCCGTATCTCCTTTCCCCCGCCGACAGCCTGCTCCCCGTTCCGGTTACGCTTTGTGATCTCCGGCTCTGACCAGCCGGATCACAGCTCACAAGGGGGAAGCGCCATGGCGCGCAAGCCGGTTCGGGCCGCTGTCGGAGACGTCTGGATCACCTGCCAGATCTGCCGGGGCGAGTTGTTCCGCGAACGGGGCGTGATGCTGAACAGCGTCGGCATGGAGTTCATGAAGATGGCGTGGGCGGACGAGACGGCGACCGGGCTGATCTGCTGGCACTGCGGATACGTCCACCTCTTCGCCAACCGCGACATACAGCTCCACAACGCGGAGCAGTAGAGGCCCGCACGAGCAGCGAGCCGACGCGTTGCGCCCGCGGTGACCGACTGGGTCCGGGACGGCTGAACCGGCCGTGATCAGGGCCGAACGGCCCTGGCCGTCCGGCCCTCGGGGGGAGCAGGATTCTGCACGGGGAGCCCCGGCAGGCACCCCGCAGGACCGGAACGAGGAGCAAGCGATGGCGGACGGTGAGCGGACCGGCCCGGACGGGCCGATCCGGGTCTTCCTGCTGGACGACCACGAGGTGGTCCGGCGCGGGGTGCGCGACCTGCTGGACGACGAACCCGACATCGACGTCGTCGGCGAGGCCGCCACCGTCGAGCAGGCGCTGGTCCGGGTCCCGGCGCTGCGCCCGCGGGTCGCGATCCTCGACGTCCGCCTCCCCGACGGCGACGGCGTCACCGTCTGCCGGGAACTGCGCTCGCGCATGCCCGAGCTGGCCTGCCTGATGCTGACCTCCTTCGACGACGAGGAGGCCCTGCTCGACTCGATCATGGCGGGCGCCTCCGGCTACGTCCTCAAACAGATCCAGGGCTCCGATCTGGTCACCGCCGTCCGCACGGTGGCCCGCGGCCAGTCCCTGCTCGACCCCAGCGCCACCACCCGCGTCATGGCCCGGCTGCGCGGCGCCGAACAGCCGCCGGAGGAGCCGGACGCCCTGCCCGACCTCACCGCGCGCGAGCGGGAGATCCTCGCCCTGATCGGTGAAGGACTCACCAACCGCCAGATCGGGCAGCGGCTGTACCTCGCCGAGAAGACGGTCAAGAACCACATCTCCCGTCTGCTCGCCAAGCTGGGTGTCGAACGGCGCATCCATGCCGCCGTCATCGCCACCCAGGCCCAGGACCGGCTCCGGCAGGAGGGCCGCGGCGGTCAGTGAGGGCCCGCACGGCCGGTTACGGTGGCAGCAGACGCGTCCGGGAGGCGGGCGCCCGAAGCAGACCAGGAGGGACCCCGGGTGGCAGGCTCCGCGGAGCCCGGA
>NZ_MUND01000424.1 GCF_002154375.1 Streptomyces glaucescens
ACCCCTCCGGAGGGGTGCTCGACGGAGCCGAGGACGTCTTCGTGGTGGGCGCAGCGGCCCGGCCACCGCGCCACGCCGCGCACTTCGGGGTACCGCAGGGGCCCCAGGTCGAATGGGGCACGTCGAAGGCGGCCGACAGCCCTCCCGGCCCGCCCGGTTCGCTCTGAGCGAACATCTGCGGGGAGGCATCATGCAGAAGGCCGTACGCGGGTCTCGCGTACGGCCTTCTGCCGTGCCCGGTGGGGCGTGCCCCGTGCGCTCAGCGGTCCACGAGCCGGTCGAACTGGGTGGTGGTGTGCCGTAGATGGGCCACCAGCTCGTCGCCGACCTTCGGCTCCGGGGCGTCGGCGGGCACGAACAGGATGGACACCTGCATGTGCGGCGGCTCGGCGAACCAGCGCTGCTTGCCGCCCCAGACGAACGGAGAGAGGTTCCGGTTGACCGTGGCGAGGCCGGCCCGGGCGACGCCCTTGGCGCGCGGCATCACGCCGTGCAGCGCCTTCGGGGCCTCCAGACCCACTCCGTGCGACGTTCCGCCCGCCACGACCACGAGGAAGCCGTCGGAGGCCGCCTTCTGCTGGCGGTAGCCGAAGCGGTCGCCCTTGGAGACCCGGGTCACGTCCAGGACGGCGCCGCGGTACTCGGTGGCCTCGTGGTCGCCCAGCCACAGCCGCGTGCCGATGCGGGCACGGAAACGCGTCTGCGGGAACTGCTGCTGGAGCCGGGCCAGTTCCTCGGCCTTGAGGTGGCTGACGAACATCGTGTGCAGCGGCAGCCGGGCCGCGCGCAGCCGGTCCATCCAGCCGATGACCTCCTCGACGGCGTCCGATCCGTCGGTGCGGTCCAGCGGCAGATGGATCGCGAAACCCTCCAGTCGCACGTTCTCGATCGCGGTGTGCAGCTGCGGCAGATCCTGCTCGCTGATGCCGTGCCGCTTCATCGAGGACATCACCTCGATGACCACCCGGGCGCCCACGAGGCCGTACACGCCGTCGACGGACGACACCGACCGCACCACCCGGTCGGGCAGCGGCACGGGCTCCTCGCCGCGCCGGTACGGCGTCAGCACCAGCAGGTCACCGCCGAACCAGTCCTTGATCCGCGCAGCCTCGTACGTGGTGCCGACGGCCAGCATGTCGGTGCCCAGACGCGTGGCCTCCTCCGCAAGCCGCTCGTGCCCGAAGCCGTAGCCGTTGCCCTTGCAGACCGGGACCAGTCCCGGGAACTGCTCCTGCACATGCTTGTGGTGCGCCCGCCAGCGCGCGGTGTCGACGTAGAGCGTGAGCGCCATGGCCGGACCTGGAACCTTTCTCGTGGCTGCGGTGTATCAGAGGTGTGGAAGCTATCGAAGCAAACGCCGAACGCTCAGCGGCGCGACATGTAGATGTCGAGCGCCTTGTGCAGCAGCTTGTTCAGCGGGAAGTCCCACTCGCCGAGGTATTCGGCGGCCTGGCCGCCCGTGCCCACCTTGAACTGGATCAGACCGAAGAGGTGGTCGGACTCGTCCAGCGAGTCGGAGATGCCCCGCAGGTCGTAGACGGTGGCGCCGAGCGCGTAGGCGTCGCGCAGCATCCGCCACTGCATCGCGTTCGAGGGCCGGACCTCACGGCCGATGTTGTCGGAGGCGCCGTAGGAGTACCAGACGTGGCCGCCGACGATCAGCATCGTCGCCGCGGACAGGTTCACGCCGTTGTGCCGGGCGAAGTACAGCCGCATGCGGTTGGGGTCCTCGCTGTTGAGGGCCGTCCACATGCGCTGGAAGTACGACAGCGGGCGGGGCCGGAAGTGGTCGCGGACCGCCGTGATCTCGTACAGCCGCTGCCACTCCTCCAGGTCGTGGTAGCCACCCTGGACGACCTCGACCCCGGCCTTCTCGGCCTTCTTGATGTTGCGGCGCCACAGCTGGTTGAAGTTCTTGTGCACCTCTTCCAGGGACCGGTTGGCGAGCGGCACCTGGTAGACGTAGCGGGGCTGCACGTCACCGAAGCCGGCGCCGCCGTCCTCGCCCTGCTGCCAGCCCATCCGGCGCAGCTTGTCGGCCACCTCGAAGGCGCGCGGCTCGATGAAGTCGGCCTCGATGTCCCGCAGCCGCTTCACGTCCGGGTTCTGGATGCCCGCCTTGATGGAGGCGGCCTCCCAGCGCCGGATGATCACCGGCGGGCCCATCTTCACCGAGAAGGCGCCCTGCTGCTTCAGGTGCGCCAGCATCGGCCGGATCCAGTCCTCCAGATTCGGCGTGAACCAGTTGATGACCGGGCCCTCGGGCAGATAGGCCAGGTAGCGCTTGATCTTCGGAAGCTGGCGGTAGAGGACCAGACCCACGCCGACCAGCTCGCCCGTCCGCTCGTCGAACCAGCCGAGGTTCTCCGAGCGCCACTCCGCCTTGACGTCAGCCCAGGCCGGGACCTGCATGTGGCTCGCCGCCGGCAGGCTCTGGATGTAGGCCAGATGCTGCTCGCGACTGATGGTCCTCAGGGTCAGGCTCATTCGGGGCGCTCCTCGGGCTGGTGTGTCCCCATGGGTACAGGGGCTCCGGCTCTAGCGCCGAAGCCTACTGCGCCCGGGAAGCGGCCTGACTGGGCGCACGGCACCTTCGCCCCGGCCTCGGCGGCCGGGGCGGGAACGAGGTGCCGCGTACGGCCGGGGTCTCAGCCGAAGAGACCGCCGTGTGCCATGCCGAGGAAGAAGCCGAGTCCGGAGGCACCGAGGCCCAGGATCAGCCCGAAGCGTTCGCGGGTCGTTTCCGAGATCCACTGGCCGTACGCGCCGGTGATGATCCCCAACAGTCCGGTCCAGGAGCTCAGCAGATGCAGGCTGTGGAACTGCGCCGTGATGAACGAGACCACGCCCAGTACCAGGGTCACCGCCAGCAGGGCGCCCTGGACGGGGTGGGACCTGCCATCGGTGGCGAAGAGAGAACCGGCGGTATTGGGTCGCAATGCCTGTGCCATGTGGCACCTCCTTGCGCGGAAGGCGGCGCACTGTAGCGCCATACACACCCGATGTGTACAGACTGCGTGCCCTCGCGGCCGGATTTCAACCGGAAGCGGGTGTGCGGGTAGTCTGTACCGTCTGCACCGGTGTCTGCCCAGGAACGCCAGGAGATAACACCAGGCCCACCTGGGGAAGCCGCTCACCGACCCTCGATTGTCAGTGGTGGCGGATACCGTTGCGTACGCATCACAACCCTCCTGCCACGGAACGACCGTGGCCGCTGAGTCCAAAGGAGGTGGGTTCCACATGCGTCACTACGAGGTGATGGTCATCCTCGACCCCGATATCGAGGAGCGCGCTGTCTCCCCGCTGATCGAGAACTTCCTTTCTGTCGTCCGTGACGGCGGCGGAAAGGTCGAGAAGGTCGACACCTGGGGCCGTCGTCGTCTCGCGTACGAGATCAAGAAGAAGCCCGAGGGCATCTACTCGGTCATCGACCTGCAGGCCGAGCCTGCGGTCGTCAAGGAGCTCGACCGCCAGATGAACCTGAACGAGTCGGTCCTCCGGACCAAGGTCCTCCGCCCCGAGATGCACTGAGCCCTGTCGCTCAGCTGATCTCGGGATTCGAGTAGCACCACCAGCAGCCAGCAGCAGCAAACCCGCCGAGAGGTTCCCCCATGGCAGGCGAGACCGTCATCACGGTCATCGGCAATCTTGTCGACGACCCCGAGCTGCGCTTCACCCCCTCCGGTGCGGCGGTCGCGAAGTTCCGTGTCGCGTCCACCCCCCGCACCTTCGACCGTCAGACCAACGAGTGGAAGGACGGCGAGAGCCTCTTCCTGACCTGCTCGGTCTGGCGCCAGGCGGCGGAGAACGTCGCCGAGTCCCTTCAGCGAGGCATGCGCGTCATCGTGCAGGGCCGGCTGAAGCAGCGGTCGTACGAGGACCGTGAGGGTGTCAAGCGCACGGTCTTCGAGCTGGACGTCGAGGAAGTCGGCCCCAGCCTGCGCAACGCCACGGCCAAGGTCACCAAGACCAGCGGCCGGGGTGGCCAGGGCGGTTACGGCGGCGGCAGTGGCGGCGGCCAGCAGGGCGGCGGCTGGGGCGGCGGCCCCGGCGGCGGCCAGCAGGGTGGCGGCGCTCCCGCCGACGACCCCTGGGCGACCGGCGCTCCTGCCGGTGGCAACCAGGGTGGCGGCGGCTGGGGCGGCGGCTCCGGCGGCGGTGGCGGCTACTCGGACGAGCCTCCCTTCTAAGGGCGGGCTCGCACCCCAACTTCTTGATCACACAGGAGATACACCATGGCGAAGCCGCCTGTGCGCAAGCCGAAGAAGAAGGTCTGCGCTTTCTGCAAGGACAAGGTCACGTACGTGGACTACAAGGACACGAACATGCTGCGGAAGTTCATTTCCGACCGCGGCAAGATCCGTGCCCGCCGCGTGACCGGCAACTGCACGCAGCACCAGCGTGACGTCGCCACGGCCGTCAAGAACAGCCGTGAGATGGCGCTGCTGCCCTACACGTCCACCGCGCGCTAAGGGAAGGGTGACCGAAACATGAAGATCATCCTCACCCACGAGGTCTCCGGCCTCGGTGCCGCGGGCGACGTCGTCGACGTCAAGGACGGCTACGCTCGCAACTACCTGATCCCGCGGAAGTTCGCGATCCGCTGGACCAAGGGTGGCGAGAAGGACGTCGAGCAGATCCGTCGTGCTCGCAAGATCCACGAGATCCAGACCATCGAGCAGGCCAACGCTGTGAAGGCCCAGCTCGAGGGTGTCAAGGTCCGCCTGGCCGTTCGCTCCGGCGACGCCGGTCGTCTCTTCGGTTCTGTCACCCCGGCCGACGTCGCCTCGGCGATCAAGGCCGCCGGTGGTCCCGAGGTCGACAAGCGCCGTATCGAGCTCGGCGCGCCGATCAAGACCCTGGGCGCCCACGAGACGTCCGTGCGTCTGCACCCCGAGGTTGCCGCCAAGGTCAACATCGAGGTCATCGCGGCCTGATCGCCGCGCTCGGCTGGAACAGCTGAGAGAGGGGCCGCACCCGTTCAGGGTGCGGCCCCTCTTCGTTCGGGCGCCCTCTTCGTTCCGGACGAAGAAAGCCTTGGCGTTTTTCGCGCGGCGTTTCACGTGAAACGGCGGTTTCACGTGAAACGTGCGGGAGGCAGTGTCAGCGGGTCGCCCCGGTGACGAGCCAGCGGCCGGAGCGGGTGCGCAGCCACAGCGTGGCCATGCGCACGGTCATCATCAGCGTCATCGCGATCCACAGGAGGGTGAGCCCGCCCCCGACCGTGGGCACGAGCAGGGCCACCGGAGTGAAGACCGCCAGGGTGACCACCATCGCCCAGGCCAGATACGGCCCGTCTCCGGCGCCCATCAGGACACCGTCCAGGACGAAGACCACGCCGCTGATCGGCTGAGAGAGGGCGACGACGAGCAGGGCGGGCAGCGCGGCCTCCTTCACCGTGGAGTCACTGGTGAACAGGGGCAGGAAGAGTGGTCGGGACACGATCACCAGCAAGCCCAGCAGGATGCCGACGGCTATGCCCCACTGGACCATGCGGCGGCAGACGTCCCGGGCACGCTGGGCGTCGCCGGCGCCGAGGTACCGCCCGATGATGGCCTGTCCTGCGATGGCGATGGCGTCGAGAGCGAAGGCGAGCAGGCTCCAGAGCGACAGGATGATCTGGTGGGCGGCGATGTCGGCGTCACCGAGCCGGGCCGCCACCGCGGTGGCGATCATCAGGATCGCCCGCAGGGAAAGCGTGCGCACCAGCAGCGGGACGCCCGCCTGGGCGGAGGCCCTGATCCCGGCGGCGTCGGGGCGCAGCGAAGCTCCGTGGCGGCGGGCACCGCGGACGACCACCACGAGATAGGCGGCGGCCATACCCAGTTGGGCGATCACGGTGCCCCAGGCTGAGCCCGCGATACCGAGGTCGGCACCGTAGACGAGGCCCGCGTTGAGGGCGCCGTTGGCGACGAAGCCGGCGATGGCGACGTAGAGCGGGGTCTTGGTGTCCTGGAGTCCGCGCAGGATGCCGGTCGCGGCGAGGACGACGAGCATGGCGGGTATGCCGAGTGCCGAGATGCGCAGATAGGTGGTCGCGTAGGGGGCCGCTGTCTCGGAGGCGCCGAACAGGCCCACCAGCGCGGGGGCGGTGGGCAGGACGACGGCGATGACTCCGGCGCCCAGCAGCAGGGCGAGCCAGATACCGTCCATGCCCTGACGGATGGCGGCCTGGAGTTCACCGGCTCCCACACGGCGGGCGACGGCGGCGGTAGTGGCGTAGGCGAGGAAGACGAACACGCTCACCGCCGTGGTGAGAAGAGCGGAGGCGACGCCGAGACCGGCGAGCTGGGCGGTGCCGAGGTGCCCGACGATCGCACTGTCGGCCAGGATGAACAAGGGCTCGGCGACCAGTGCGCCGAAGGCCGGGACGGCCAGCGCGACGATCTCTCGATCGTGCTGTCGCCGGACGGCTGCGGGGGTCGCGGGAGCCTGTGTCATGAGCACCAATCTAATCGTCCACAGGTAAGTGACGCAAAGCCTTTGAGGTCCTTACTCTTTGTCCGGGGGCGTGCACTGCTGTGTGCGACGTCATGTGATCTTGGCCCGACTGGGGAAGTTTTTCTTCTGCACAGCCGGTGGACGGGAAAGCAGCAGGTCAGGCGTGTTGCGTGAGGTCACGCGAGTTCTTGTTCACAGGCCTGTCCACCGGGTCGTGCACAGGTTTCGGGCAGTTCTCCACAGCATCGGGCCCGTCGTCCACATGGCCTGTGGATAACCAGATTGGCTGACGGTGCCGGGGGGCCTACCGTGGTCCGGCGCCCGCTCCGTCCGCCGACCGGGAAACCACCATAAAACCGGCGTCCATGAAGCGGAGTTGGGCTTCTCGTTTTGTCAGTGCCGTGCCTTAGAAAAGAGGGCACGGCGAGGTCCGTTTCCGCGGACGGGAGGAGGTGGCTCGGTGAGCATTTCCGAGCCCTTGGACGATCCGTGGGCCGACAGCGGTCCCAGCGATCGCCTGCCCTCCCGCCGGCGTCCCGACGGCGGCCGAGGCCGCGACGAGCAGCACGACCGGGGCAGTGAGAACGGCGCGTGGGACGGCGGAGGTTCCGCCTTCGAGCGGGTCCCGCCCCAGGACCTCAACGCCGAACAGTCCGTCCTCGGCGGCATGCTGCTCTCCAAGGACGCGATCGCCGACGTCGTCGAGATCCTCAAGGGCCACGACTTCTACAAGCCTGCCCACGAGACGATCTACCAGGCCATCCTCGACGTCTACGCCAAGGGCGAGCCGGCCGACCCCATCACCATCGCCGCCGAGCTGACCAAGCGCGGCGAGATCAACAAGGTCGGCGGCGCCGCGTATCTGCACACCCTCGTGCAGACGGTGCCCACGGCGGCGAACGCCGAGTACTACGCGGAGATCGTCCACGAGCGCGCGGTCCTGCGCCGCCTGGTCGAGGCCGGAACCCGCATCACCCAGATGGGATACGCGGCCGACGACGACGTCGACGAGATCGTCAACCGGGCCCAGGCCGAGATCTACGCGGTCACCGAGCAGCGCACCAGCGAGGACTATCTGCCGCTGGGCGACATCATGGAGGGCGCCCTCGACGAGATCGAGGCGATCGGCTCGCGCAGCGGAGAGATGACCGGTGTGCCCACGGGCTTCACCGACTTCGACTCGCTGACCAACGGTCTGCACCCAGGCCAGATGATCGTCATCGCTGCGCGTCCCGCCATGGGTAAGTCGACGCTCGCGCTGGACTTCGCCCGGGCCGCGTCGATCAAGCACAACCTGCCGAGCGTCATCTTCTCCCTCGAAATGGGCCGCAACGAGATCGCGATGCGTCTGCTGTCCGCCGAGGCCCGGGTCGCCCTGCACCACATGCGTTCCGGAACGATGACCGACGAGGACTGGACCCGGCTGGCCCGGCGGATGCCGGACGTCTCGGCGGCCCCGCTCTACATCGACGACTCCCCGAACCTGTCGATGATGGAGATCCGCGCGAAGTGCCGCCGCCTGAAGCAGCGCAACGACCTCCGCCTGGTCGTCATCGACTACCTCCAGCTGATGCAGTCCGGCGGTTCCAAGCGCGCCGAGAGCCGGCAGCAGGAGGTCTCGGACATGTCCCGTAACCTCAAGCTCCTGGCCAAGGAGCTGGAGATTCCGGTCATCGCGCTGTCCCAGCTGAACCGTGGTCCCGAGCAGCGGACCGACAAGAAGCCGATGGTCTCGGACCTGCGAGAGTCCGGCTCCATCGAGCAGGACGCCGACATGGTCATCCTGCTGCACCGCGAGGACGCCTACGAGAAGGAGTCTCCCCGTGCGGGTGAGGCCGACCTGATCGTGGCCAAGCACCGAAACGGCCCGACGGCGACGATCACGGTCGCCTTCCAGGGCCACTACTCGCGGTTCGTCGACATGGCACAGACCTGAGGTCACCGTCCGGGGCACCACCCGCGAGCCGGCCCGGTGCGAGGCGCGAAAGTGCTTTGCCCGGGCGGAGAAGTGGTTGTTACCGTCCCCTCGGCGCGAGAGACGCGTGTCCTTCGGACCGGGAGGTTGATGAATATGGCCGCCGTCGGCCGTCTTCAGCCTGCCCTTGTCCGGCCCGCGCGTCAGCGGCGCGCGGCCCGGTCGTTCTCATGACCAGGAGTCAACGTGTCTCTCTCCTCCTCATCCGCCCATGCCGACCTGACCACCGAGCGTCTCGTTCTGCGGTCTTGGACCACGGGTGAAGCCGCCGCGGTTCTCGGCGAGTCCAGGTTCGCGCACTGGGCGGACGACTTCCCCGCCGAAGGGGACCGCGTGATCGCCGGCCTCTTCGACCAGCACCCCGCCTGGCTCGACGCCTACGGCCACCGTCTGATCATCGAGCGGGTGGGTGGTCTGGTGGTGGGCTCGATCGGTCTCTTCTGGCCGCCGAGCGAGGGTGTCGTCGAGATCGGGTACGGCATCGTGCCGTCCCGCCGCGGCCGGGGCTACGCGCCGGAGGCCACCGAGGCATTGGCGAGGTTCGCTCTCGCCGCACCGGACGTCCACACCGTGATCGCCGACGTGGAACCCTCCAACCCGCCCTCGGTTCGTGTGCTGGAGAAGGCCGGCTTCCACCGGTGGTCGGCCGAGGGGAACGTGACCCGGTACCGGATCACGAGTTCCGAGCACCACCGAGGCTGACCCCGGGGCACCGCACGACGCCTGAGCTTCGTTGCGGCGTCGCCTCGGGGTAAATGGACTCGACGCCCTGCCCCTTGGCGGGATGGACTGGGCGCATGACGACATCTCACCAAGAGCTGCTTCCCGGCACCCGGCGGGCACTGCTCCACCGGATCGCCGTAGCCCAGTCCGAAGGACGCACACCGTCGCTGGTGGCGGCCGTGGTCAGGGGCGGTCGGGTCGTATGGCACGGGGCGAGGACCTCGGTGGATGGGCATGCTCCGGACGAGAACGTGCAGTACCGGATCGGCTCGATCACCAAGACGTTCACCGCGGTCCTCGTCCTCAGGCTGCGGGACGAGGGCGTCCTGTCCCTCGGCGACCCGCTCGAGAAGCATCTGCCCGGCACGGGAGCGGGGGAGGCGACCATCGCCGAACTGCTGGCGCACACCAGCGGCCTGGCCGCCGAGTCCCCCGGGCCCTGGTGGGAACGCACCCCCGGCTCTCTGCGCCCGGAGCTCGCGGACGTCCTCGGTGAGCAGCCCTTCCGGCATCCGGTGGGCCGTCGCCACCACTACTCGAACCCCGGCTACACCCTGCTCGGCGCACTGGTCGAGAAGCTGCGCGGTGCCCCTTGGGAGGACGTCCTCCGACGGGAAGTGCTCGAACCGCTGGGCCTGACTCGAACGAGTGGCCAGCCGTCCGCCCCGCATGCCGGTGGCTGGGCGGTTCATCCCTGGGCCGATGTGTTGCTGCCGGAACCGGTGGAGGACCTGGGCCGAATGGCTCCGGCCGGACAACTGTGGTCGACGACCGGCGACTTGGCCAAGTTCGCCGTCTTCCTGACGTACGGCGACGAGCGGGTGCTGAGCGCGGAGACCGTACGGGAGATGCGGGCCCCTGCCGCCCCGGCAGAACTCGCGGATCTCGCCGCAGGTGTCACCTACGGCCTCGGGCTTCAGGTCTTCCACTGGAACGGCCGGTTGCTGGTGGGCCACTCGGGCTCGCTGCCGGGCTTCCTGGCGAACCTCACCATCAGTGTGGACGACGATGTCGCGGCGGTCGTGCTGACCAACTGCACGTCCGGTCCGCTGCCGGCCGCCCTGGGCGCCGACCTCGTACGGATCGTCGCCGAGGCGGAGCCCCGTATCCCCGAGCCCTGGCGTCCGCTGCCCGATGTCGACCCGTCGGTACTGGAGCTGGCGGGGCAGTGGTACTGGGGGACGCAGGTGTTCGCCCTACGGCTCACGGCCGACGGCGGTGTCTCCCTCGGGCCGTTGACCGCCGGCCGCCGTTCCCGTTTCCGTGCGAACGGCGACGGCACCTGGACCGGTCTGGAGGGCTACTACGCCGGGGAAGTGCTCCGGGCCGTACGGCGGCCGGACGGGTCCGTCAGCCATCTGGACCTCGGCTCGTTCGTCTTCACGCGTCGGCCGTACGACGAGACGGCCGATGTTCCGGGAGGCGTGGACCCCGAGGGGTGGCGGGGGATCAAGTAGCGAGCCGGCCGACGGTCGATGAAGGGTCTGTTTCACGTGGAACAGACCCCTTCGCCGATCAGAGCTGAAGCTTGAAGCCGACGTGGGACGCGGTGAAACCCAGTCGCTCGTAGAAGCGGTGGGCGTCCACCCGGGACGTGTCGGACGTCAGCTGCACCAGCTGGCAGCCCTCGCTCCGGGATGTCTCGATCGCCCACTCGATGAGCTGGGTGCCCAGGCCGCTGCCCCGCTCCTCGGCGTGGATGCGGACGGCCTCGATGATCGACCGAACGGTCCCACGCCTGGAGAGGCCGGGGATGATCGTGAGCTGAAGCGTTCCCACCACGCGGCCGTCGCGGACCGCCACGACCAGGTGCTGATTTGGGTCGTCGGTGAGCCGCTGAAGCGCGGTCAGATACGGACTCAGATCATCGGGTGACTCCCGCTGGGCGCCCAGCGGGTCGTCCGCGAGCATCGCCACGATCGCGGGGACGTCGTCGGCGACCGCCGCACGTATCTCAAGATCTCCCATGCCCGCACCCTATGCGGGCACGCGCCCCGACTCCACGACCCGGACCAGGGGAGCCAGCTCCGGGACCTTCGCGGCCTCGTCCAGCGCCTCGCGCAAGGCCACGTCATTGGTCGGGCGCGCTTCCGCCAGCAGCTTCAGGCCCGCCTCGGTGACATTGGTGTAGATGCCGCGACGGTCCGTGGGGCACAGGTAGCGCTCCAGCAGGCCGCGGTCCTCCAGTCGGGTCACGAGGCGCGTGGTGGCGCTCTGGCTGAGCACGACCGCGTCGGCGACCTGCTTCATCTGCAGGTGCCCGCCTTCACCGTCGTGCTGCCGGCTGAGCACGTCGAGCAGGGAGTACTCGCGCACGCTCAGCCCGTGCCGGGCCTGGAGGGCACGCTCGATGTGCGCCTCGATGCGGCCGTGGAGCAGGGAGAGGGCGCACCAGCCCTGGGCGAGAGCGGTGAGCGCGGGGTCCGTCGCTGTCATGGGTGTTCTCCTCCGTCCCGGGCGGGTGGATTCCAGGATAGAGCAAAGGCGCAATATCCCGCGCTTGCAATTATCCCGCGTCTGCAACTATTGTGGACGCACGCAAAGCGCTCCTGCAATCTTCTCGGAAGGTGTACTCCCCTCATGCCTCTCGCGCTACTGGCCCTCGCGATCGGGGCCTTCGGGATCGGAACGACCGAGTTCGTGATCATGGGCTTGCTGCCCGAGGTCGCCGCCGACTACGGGGTCTCCATTCCCACCGCCGGCTACCTGGTGACCGGCTACGCCCTCGGCGTGATGTTCGGCGCCCCGCTGATGACCGTGCTCGGCACCAAGATCTCCCGCAAGCGGATGCTGATGCTGCTGATGGGTCTGTTCATCGTCGGCAACCTGCTGTCCGCCGTCGCCCCCGTCTTCGGGGTCATGCTGATCGGCCGGGTGGTCGCGTCACTCGCCCACGGCGCCTTCTTCGGCATCGGCTCGGTCGTCGCGGCCGACCTGGTCGCCCCGGACAAGAAGGCCGGAGCCATCGCGATGATGTTCACCGGACTGACCGTGGCCAACGTCGTCGGCGTCCCGCTGGGCACCCTCGTCGGCCAGTCCATCGGCTGGCGCGTCACCTTCGCCATCGTCGCCGCGCTCGGTGTCGTCGGCCTGGCCGGCATCGCCAAGCTGGTGCCCGACATGCCCAAGGCGGAAGGCGTGCACCTGCGCCACGAACTGGCCGCGTTCAAGAACGTGCAGGTTCTGCTCGCCATGGCGATGACCGTCCTCGGCTTCGGCGGCGTCTTCGCGGCCATCACCTACATCGCGCCGATGATGACCCACGCCGCCGGTTTCGCCGAAGGCTCCGTCACCTGGCTGCTCGTCCTCTTCGGTCTTGGCATGGTCGGCGGCAACCTCGTCGGCGGCAGGTTCGCCGACCGCGCGCTGATGCCCATGCTCTACGTCTCGCTGGGCGCGCTCGCCCTGGTGCTCGCCCTCTTCACGCTCACCGCGCACAACAAGATCCTCGCTGCCGTCACGATCACGCTGATCGGCGCCCTGGGCTTCGCCACCGTGCCGCCGCTGCAGAAGCGGGTCCTCGACCAGGCGCACGGCGCCCCCACGCTGGCCTCCGCCGTGAACATCGGCGCCTTCAACCTCGGCAACGCGCTCTCCGCCTGGCTCGGCGGCCTCGTGATCGCGGCCGGGCTCGGCTACACCGCTCCCAACTGGGTGGGTGCGCTGCTGGCCGCCGCCGCCCTGCTCCTGGCGATCCTCTCGGCAGCCCTGGAGCGCCGCGAGGCCACTGCCGCACCGGCGTCCGTCCCCGTCACCGAGCAGCGGACCATCGTCCACCACTGACCTGGTCGGCCACCACACCGATCCCCCCACCGAGCCGACCCCCGTCGAGCCGATCCCCATCGAGCTGATCGGAAGGGCCGCGGGGCCAGGGCCGTCCCCGCGGACGCCACGACAGCCCTTCACACAGCGACAACACCCCGCCCAAGGAGAAACCCCCTCATGAGCACCACCGCCGCCGTCCCCCCGCTGTCCACGCAGGACGCCGAGACCCTGGTCGCCGCCGCCTCCCGCGCCGCCGAGGCCGAGGGTGTCACGGTCAGCGTCACCGTCCTGGACGCCGGCGGGCATCTGCTGGCCTTCCGCCGGGACGACCGGGCCGTCCTGATTTCCGGGGAGACCAGCACCCGCAAGGCGTACACCGCCCTCCAGCTCAATGCTCCGACCGCTGATCTGGTCGACGCGGTGAAGCCCGACGGGCCGTTCCACAGCCTCCCGACAGCGCTCAGCCAGCCGCTGCTCTTCATCGCGGGCGGCGTGCCGGTGCACCGCGACGGCCGGCTGGTCGGCGCCATCGGTGTCGGCGGCGGCGCGCCGGAGCAGGACCACGCCTTCGCGACCGCCGCCGTGGAAGCCCTCGTCTGACCGATCGGTTCCCCCGCGCGACGAAGACGCCGGTTCCCGAAACGGGGACCGGCGTCTTCGGCGTGCGGGCGGTGTAGACGCCGCGTGGGCGGCTCAGCCCGCGGCCACCGTCAGTGGAGCGAAGCGCCGGCTCCAGTCACCGGGCAGCTCCCCGATGCCATAGGTCATCACCGTGTTGAAGGCGACGGAGGCCAGCCCGCGCTCCTTCGCCCACGCCAGCAGGTCTTCGTGCCGCACGTCGATGTCGGTCCGCAGCGGACGGTCGGTGTGGGCGGCCAGGGAGGCGATCAGCGCCTGCGCGGTCTCCGTGTCACGGGCGATCAGCGGACCCACCACATGGGTGTCCATGTTGGGCCATGCGGCCGTGTAGCCGATGATCCGGCCGCGCTCCTCGGCGACCCGCAGCTGGTCGGCGAAGGCGGGCAGCCGGGTGATGATGTGCGTCCGGTCGGCGCCGAACACCTCCTCGTCGAGCCGCAGAATCGCCTGGAGGTCCTCCGCCGTGGCCGGCCGGGTGGCGACCTTCGTTCCCGGCCCGCCCGGTGTGAAGCGCCCCCGCAGCATCTCGGCCCGGCCGGTGACCTTGAAGCCGAGTTCTTCGTAGAGCGGGCGACCGTAGGGCGTCGCATGCAGCGTCAGCGGGGTGGTGCCCATGAGGGAGACGACATGGCGCATCAGACGGCGCCCGATGCCTTGGCGGGCGTACCGATCGGCAACCAGCACCATGCCGACGGCAGCCAGTTCGGGGCGGTCATGAGGGCCGTACTCCGTGACGGCGCAGGCGCTGACCAGGCCGCCGTCGGGGTCGTCGATGCCGTATCCCTTCCCGGCGGTGAGGAGGAAGCCCCACTTGTGCTCCTCGCGTGGCCACCCCCGGTTCTCGGACAGGTCGGCGCAGGCGGCGAGATCGCGAAGCGTCAGACGGCGGATGGGCAGAGCGGCGAGGGAAGGAGTGGGCACGCAGGTCAGGCTGTCCGACGGGTGCCCTCGGCGTCCACCTGTTTCGAGTGAGACGTACGTCCTTTTGGCCATGCCGTGACCATGGGCACAGCGGGACGACCGGGGCGAGATGTTTCACGTGAAACGTCGACGAACGGCGGGCGTCCGCCTGACGCGGGGTGGCGATCGACCGGGTGGTCTCGGCCGGGGAGACAAGTCCGCCGGAGTAGGCGCGGCGGTGCGCATCCGGTGGGCGCAGACGGGTCGCGCTTCCCCGCTGCGCCGTTCACCGAGCCGGTGCACCCAGCGGGTGTGCTCAGTGCCGCGGCGAAGGTGCTGATCGCCGATCGGCTGTTCCGGCGGTTCGGGGGGACGCGGGCCGACTGTGTTGCATAACGGCGACTCGTCGTCGGACAAGGACTTGTTCGCAGTCGTACCCGTCTCCGTCGCGGTCAACGCCGACGGGCATCCGACCGGCCTGAGCACCCACACCTGTGGGAGGAAGGATCTGTGGGATGCCTATGAATTGGTCTGTGAAGCCCGGTAATTGAGAGAACACATGGTTCGCCCCACGGTCCGGTCCATGGCCGATGAAGGGGGGACTTGTGCGCGGCGCGGTGGCCGGTATGGTCGAGTCCGGTTCCCGCCCGGGAAGACGTGACAGGTCTCTCCGGGACGGGGCGAGAGCAGGGCAGGGCAGCCTGACCGGGCGGCGAGATCGAGGACTCGCGTTCCGGGGTATACGGCTGAGGCACACTCAGAGGCGGGTTGACCGACGCCGTGTCGGACGCGGCAGCGCATGGGGGAGAGCAAGCCGTCTGCAGGGGAAGCAGGCACCTTCCGATCGCGGAAGTGCGCAGACCGACCGAGAGATGTTCGAGGCGAGGCACAGCATGGACGCTCCGACCACCACGTCGGCCGACAACGGCACGTCCGGCGGCGTGGACGGCTGGTTCACGCCACGCAGGAAGCCGGCGACGGAACCGGAGGGTGAGCGGGACATGGCAGCCGCTCCCCAGTCCGCCGAGACATCCTCGGCGCCCCCGATATCCGTCCTCGATCCCTCCCGGCCTTCCCTGCCCGCTGCCGCGTCCGTCGTATCCGGGATGCCAGACCCTGACGCTCAGGAGGCGTCACCGGACGCGGTGCTCGTCCGCCGGACGATGGCCGAGATCGCCTCCGTGGCCGACAAGGTCACCTCGTACTTCTACGCGCTGCTCTTCGTCCGCCACCCCGACCTGCGGTCCCTCTTCCCGCCCGCGATGGACACCCAGCGGGACCGCCTCCTGAAGGCTTTGCTCACCGCCGCCGAGCACATCGACAACACCCCAATCCTCGTCGACTACCTGCAGAACCTGGGCCGCGGGCACCGCAAGTACGGCACCCGGCCCGAGCACTATCCGGCCGTCGGCGAATGCCTCATCGGTGCCCTGAGCCGGTACGCCGAAGCGGTGTGGGACGAGGACACCGAAGCGGCCTGGGTAAGGACGTACACGACGATCTCGCAGGTCATGATCGACGCCGCGGCCGCGGACGAGCTGCGCGCCCCCGCCTGGTGGTACGCCGAGGTCGTCGCGCACGATCTGCGGACCCCCGACATCGCGGTCCTCACCGTCCGCCCGGACCAGCCCTACCCCTTCCTCGCCGGGCAGTACACGAGCGTGGAGACACCGTGGTGGCCGCGCGTCTGGCGCCACTATTCCTTCGCCTCCGCCCCTCGCTCCGACGGCCTGCTGACGTTCCACGTGAAGGCGGTTCCCGCGGGCTGGGTCTCCAACGCCCTGGTGCACCGGGCCCGGCCCGGCGACGTCATCCGCCTCGGCCCCCCGGCCGGGTCCATGACCGTCGACCACGCCACCGACAGCGGACTGCTCTGTCTGGGCGGCGGCACCGGCATCGCACCGATCAAGGCGCTGGTCGAGGATGTCGCCGAGCACGGCGAACGACGCCCGGTCGAGGTCTTCTACGGCGCCCGCACCGACCAGGACCTGTACGACATCGACACGATGCTCAGGCTCCAGCAGAGCCATCCCTGGCTGTCGGTGCGCGCGATCATCGACCAGCAGGCGCACCTCCAGCTCCCCGACGCGATCCGCGAGTACGGCCCGTGGAACGAGTACGACGCCTATCTCTCCGGCCCGCCGGGGATGATCCGCAGCGGTGTGGACGCCCTCCGGAACGTCGGCATCCCGTCGCACCGCATACGGCACGACGCGGTGGAGGAACTGGTCTCCGCGAGCGGCTGAGAGCGGCCGAGGACAGCCGGGGCCGCGGGTGCGGCATCCGGGGCACGGCGCGGGTGCCTCAGCCCCTCAGCCCAGATCCGGCGCGTGCATGGCCCGTACGCCCTCGATGTTCCCGTCCAGGTAGTGCCGCAGCGACAGCGGCACCAGGTGGACGGAGGCGATCCCGACCCGGGTGAACGGCACCCGCACGATCTCGTACTCGCCCGCGGGATGCTCCATCTCGGGACCGTGCCGCAGAGCCGGATCCATCGACTCCAGCCGGCAGACGAAGAAGTGCTGCACCTTCACACCGGTCGAGCCGGCGTCCTCGCCGATGTGCTCCACGGTGTCCACGAAGCAGGGCACGACATCGGTGATCTTGGCGCCCAGTTCCTCGTAGACCTCGCGGTGCAGGGCGTGGACGACGGTCGGGTCCCCGGGCTCGACCCCGCCGCCGGGAGTCACCCAGTAGGGATCCACACCGGGCTTGGTGCGCTTGATGAGGATCAGGTCGTCACCGTCCAGAAGAACGGCGCGGGCGGTGCGCTTGACCACGGGTCGGACGGTCATGGGTGAAATGTGGCCCGGCTGGTTCCACGTGAAACATCGCGAAACGTGACCGATGGGGCTCATGGAGTGACGGCCGGATTGCGCGCCGCGCAAGAGCTCAGCACCAGTCGGCGGCGGCCGCCTGGAGCCACTCGTGAGCCCGTGCGATATGCGGCATCGCCAGGGTCCCGGTACGGACCACCAGGAAATAGGTACGCAGCGGCGGTACCGCCGGTTCGTGAACGGCGACGATCTCCTCGCGTTCCAGTGCGGCCGTGCACAGATAGCGGGGCAGAACGGCGATCCCCGCCCCGGCGATCGCGCAGGCGAGGACCGCACGCAGATCCGGGACGATGACGGTGCCGGAGGTGACCGGGCGAGAGTCGAAGACGGACGCCCAGTAGCGAGAGACGAAAGGCAGTGACTCGTGGACCTCGACCACGGGCACCTTCTCCAGGGCGGGCACTCCCGAGCGACGCGGCTCTCCGGGGCCGATGTGCTCGGCCCAGCGCGGCGGGGCGACCAGGACGTGCTCCTCGTCGCAGAGCGGAGTCGCGGTGAGCAGGGCGCCGCGCGGCCGGGCCGTACTGATGACGAGATCGTGGTGCCCGGCGGCCAGTCCGTCCAGGACCTCCGCGGCGTGCCCGAAGGAGGCCCGCAGGGTGAAGCCCGGTCGGGCGTCGTCGGTCAGCGCGATCAGGGCGGGCAGGGCCCGCTCGGCGGTGAACTCCGGGGGGCCGGCGAGATGCAGGGTGCGTAAGGAGGACTCGTCGTCGAGTCCTGTCTCGGCGATCTCCACCAGGGCGTCCAGATGCGGCGCGGCCTTGTGGGCGAGCTCGTCGCCGATGGTCGTGGGGGTCACGCCCCGGGCCTGCCGCAGGAAGAGCGGGCGGCCGAGCTGGCGTTCCAGGGTGCGGATCTGTGAGGTGACGGCCGGCTGGGACAGGCCCAGCAGGGCGGCCGCGCGGGTGAAGGATCCGGCCCGGTGCACGGTCACGAAGGTGCGCAGCAAGGCCAGGTCCATGGCGATGCCCCCTCTCTGCCGTCCTCCCGACCCCCGGCAGGGGGCCCAACTATAAATAAGTCGATAGGTCGCTGTCGTTACTGTGATTGGACACTGACACACAGTCAACTAGCCTTGGTCGCGCGGTTCTTGCACGCGGGAACCGGGGACGGTCCGAGCCACGAGGGGGGAGGCTCGGACCGTCCGAACGACGTAGCCGGGATGCGATGCGGTCCTCCCGGCGGCCGATCAGTCCGCCGACTCGTCCAGCGCCCGCAGCAGATCCGCCAGGAGGTCCTCGGGATCCTCGGCGCCCACCGACAGCCGGACGAAGCCCTCCGGCACCGCGTCCCCGCCCCAGCGTCCGCGCCGCTCGGCCGTGGACCGCACCCCGCCGAAGCTCGTCGCGTCGTCCACGAGCCGCAGCGCCTCCAGGAAACGGTCCGCACGCGCGCGCGTGGGGAGCGTGAAGGACACCACGCATCCGAATCGCCGCATCTGCTGCGCGGCGACCTTGTGCGACGGGTCGCCGGGCAGCCCCGGATAGCGCAGCCCGGTCACCTCCGGCCGCTGCCGCAGCGCCTCGGCGACCAGCAGGGCCGTGGCGTTCTGGCGTTCCACGCGCAACTGGAGCGTGGCGATCGAGCGGTGCGCCAGCCAGGCCTCCATCGGCCCCGGAATCGCCCCGACGATCTTGCGCCAGCGGCGTACGGCGGTCATGGGCTCCCCCGCGCGGCCGGTGACATAGCCCAGCAGGACGTCCCCGTGCCCGGTGAGCTGCTTGGTGCCGCTGGCCACCGAGAAGTCCGCGCCCAGCTCCAGCGGACGCTGTCCGAGCGGTGTGGCGAGCGTGTTGTCCACGGCGACGAGGGCTCCGCGCGCGTGGGCCGCCTCGACGAGCCGGCGGATGTCGCAGACGTCCAGGCCGGGGTTGGACGGGCTCTCGATCCACAGCAGCTTCGCGCCGTCCAGGACGTCGAGCTGGGCGTCGCCGCCGGTCGGCGCGGTGCGCACCTCGACGCCGTAGGCCTCTAGCTGCGCCCGCACCAGGGGCAGCACCTGGTAGCCGTCGCTGGGCAGCACGACCACGTCGCCCGCGCGCAGCTGGGAGAAGAGGACCGACGAGATCGCGGCCATGCCGGAGGCGAAGACCAGCGTCTCCACTCCGTCCTGCCCGGGCGCCTCCAGCTCGCCGATCGCCGCCTCGAGGTGCGTCCAGGTCGGGTTCTCGTCCCGGCCGTAGGTGTACGGCCCGGTGGGCTCGCCCGGCAGATGGAAGTGCGCGGCGAACACCGGTCCCGGCAGGGTCGGCTCGTACTTGACCGGCTCGGGCAGCCCCGCCCGCACCGCGCGGGTGCCGTCACCGCCCGTGAAATGCCCCGAAACGTTCATGCCGCCTGCCCTTCCACGTGCTCACGTACCGCGGCGAGCAGTCCGGCGCTCGCCGCCTCCACCATCTCAAGGCACTCCTCGAAGCCGTCCCTGGCCCCGTAGTAAGGGTCCGGGACATCCAGGTCGTCGCCCGCCGCGGGGTCGTAGGAGCGCAGCAGCCGCACCTTCCCGGCGTCCCGCTCGGTGGGCGCGAGGCGGCGCAACGCCTTGGCGTGTCCGGTGTCGAGCGCTATGACGAGGTCGAGCCGTTCGAACCAGGAGGGGTGGAACTGGCGGGCGGTGTGCTCACCGGCGTACCCGTGCTCCTCCAGGACGGCGACGGTGCGCGGGTCGGCCGGGTCGCCCTCGTGCCAGCCGCCGGTGCCGGCGCTGTCGACCTCGACCAGACCGTCCAGCCCGGCCTCCTCGACGCGCGCGCGGAAGACGGATTCGGCCATCGGGGAGCGGCAGATGTTGCCGGTGCAGACGAAGCAGACGCGGTACGTCATGGCGCTCAGTCCTTGTCGGGCAGGACGACGTTGAGCGCCCAGGACACGATCGAGATGATCAGGCCGCCGATGACGGCGGTCCAGAAGCCCTCGACGTGGAAGCTCAGATCCAGCTTGTCGGCCAGCCAGGAGGTCAGCAGCAGCATCAGCGCGTTCACCACCAGGGTGAACAGGCCGAGCGTGAGGATGAGCAGCGGCAGGCTGAGCAGCTTCACGATGGGCTTGACCAGGAAGTTCACCAGACCGAAGAGCAGCGCCACCAGCAGCAGGGTGCCGGCCTTCTTGCCGGTGCTGTCACCGGTGAGGGTTATCTTGTCGAGCAGCCACACGGCGACCGCGAGGGCGCCCGCGTTGGCGATCGTCTTGACTAGGAAATTCATCATGTGTCTGATCGTGGCAGACCGCATCGGCTACGAGCAGGGCGCGAGGGCGACGCAACGATGAAGGCATTCCGGCTGGACGAACTGGAGGCGGAACGCGCCGCCCACGAGGGGGCGTACCTGCAGTTCCTGCGTGAGCGGAACATGTCGGTCGGCCTGTACGCACTGAGCGCGGGGGAGCAGGACCCGCAGAAACCGCACAGCCAGGACGAGGTGTACTTCGTCGTCAGCGGGCGTGCCTCGATCACCGTCGGCACGGAGACCACGCAGGTGGCGCGCGGCAGCGTGGTGTACGTCCCGGCCGGCGTGCCGCACCGGTTCCACCACATCAGCGAGGATCTGCGGGTCCTGGTGGTGTTCTCTCCGCCCGAGAGCTGACCCGCGGCCCCGGGATTCCCTAGGGGACCGGTCAGGGGAGGACAAGGGGTGCGAGGCCCCCGTCCGGGCTGCTGCCGCACCTAGCATCGAGGGCAGGACATCGAGGACGAGAGAAAGGCGAGGGCGATGCGAGAGATCTTCGCGGGGCTGCCGTGGTGGGTGAAGTGGGTCGCGGTGCCGATCATCGCCCTGGTGGTGTTCGGCGGGCTGATAGCCAACGTGGTCGGCTTCGTGATCGGACTGCTGTTCAAGCTGCTGATCTTCGTCGCACTGGTGGGCGGGCTCATCTACGTCGTCCGGAAGTTCACCGCCGGATCGGCCTCGCGGGGCGACTGGTGAGAGGTGTGGGTGACGGGAGGCGGTAACAGGAACAGCTGGTTCCCTCGGGCGAGGGAAGTTTCCGGGACGGGGCATCTGCGGGCCGTGGCGGACGGTTAGAGTCCGGAACCCCTCGTGGGGACGACCCCGCGAGTGGCGCACACCCCCGTGCAC
>NZ_MUND01000425.1 GCF_002154375.1 Streptomyces glaucescens
GAGGGGGCGGTGATCGGGGTGGAGTTCTCCGGCCGGGAGGCGAGCAGGTCGTCGGCGGTGCCCGGAAGTCCCAGCCAGCCGTGGTCGGCCGGTGGGACCGAGCCGGTGGAGTTCTGACTGTCCAGCTTGCCCTCCGGGATGTCCCAGGCCGCCCTGGCGCGCCCGGTCAAGCTCCGCTGGCGCGTTGAGCTCGCGGGTGTGGGTGTTGAGGAGGAACGTGACCTGTGCGTGCTTGGACTCGCCGAGAAAGCCCGCCTCGGGCGCGTCCGGTCAGCACAGGCTGTCCCAGTTGATCTCGTCCGCGTTCGGGCCGATCGCCGCCGTGAAGGCTCCTCAATGGTGCAGACCGTCAGGTCGAACCCCTCCCACTCCACCGGCAGTCGCCCTTCGTGCGCATCCGGGTCTGCCGGCAGACCGGGCCTCTGGAACGACCAACGAGTCGTCCCGTCATTGCGGCTGCCGAGAGTCTTCTCGGATCTCCTTCACCGCCTCCCCGAAGAGTTCCCGAGCCCGGGTGAACCAGTCCGTCAGCACCGCTATCTCCTCGGTGTCGTAGTCGGCGAAGAGGGCGTCCAGGCGCTGGTACAGGGGGCCGTACACCGCCAGGATGCGCTGCTGAGCCGTCTCCTCCATCACAACGACCACGCGTCGGCGGTCTCTCGGATCCGGGCTGCGCCGGATGTAGCCGGCCTTTTCCAGCCGGTTCAGCACACCCGTCACCGCCCCCGTGGTCAGTCTCGCCTGATCCGCCAGGTCACCGGCGACCAGGGATTCGCCGGCCATGGATGCCTCGATGACGAAGCCAAGGCAGGTGAGGTCGGTGACGTTGAGACCGAGTCGGCGTGCGATGTCCTGCTGGCCGAACTGCGCTGTCGCGATCATCCGGTCCATGGCGTAGAGCGCCTGCTCGCTCGTCGCGGCCGGACGCGCCTTGCGGTGCACCACAAATTCCCCTTAGCATCTAAGATACTTATCTCGCGAGATAAGCCATTGGATGGTGGTCGTCGTGCGGACCACCTCCTCTCCCTCATCCTTACAGCCCTCAAGGAGCAGGCTCATGTTCATCCACGGAGACGATCCGTACGACCTGGGTCATACACTCGCCGGCTGGACCGGAGTGACCGTGGCGACCCTGGGTTCCGGGCTGTGCGGTCTCGGCGTGATCGTGCCCTCTGGGACGATTGTCGGCGTCGGCGTCGGCGTTCTCGTCCTGGCGCTTCTCGTTACATGGATGCTTCACCTGGCAGGTTGGGGCAAGCCGAGCGGGCCGCGCCCGGTTGAGCAGTGGGGCTGGCGCGTCCGGGACGTCAGTGCGCGGGCGGGGCACCCCGGCTGCCTGGGGTGCCGCCTGGCGGGGCGGCGTGGCGCAACGAATGAAGAGCCCGCTGCTGAAGCGGAACCTTCCGGGACCGGGTTCGAGGTCATCACGTCGACGTCCGCCTGATGACCGCACGTCGAGCCCAGGCCGGCACCATGCGCGACGACCTGCTTCTCGAAGCCCTGGTCGACCAGCACCTTCTCGCTGGGGTGCCGCCGACGTGCTCGACCATCTGGTCCACGCTGCAGCGGCGTTCAACCACTTGCGGGCCTTGTACTGCTCTGGATCGAAGGCTGGAGGCCGCCCGCCGACCGATCCTCGGCGCTTTCGGCTAGCGATCTGGTCGGACCGTTCAGGGATGACCGCTCGGATGCCGCGGCGCCGTGAGCCGGTCCGGTCGGCTTGTGACAATCACGTCCTGTCGGCGATGACCGCCTCAGGCCTGCGACGGGGACGGGGACGGGGACGGGGACGGCCTGCGGATACACGGGGCACTGACACCGCGTCCAGCACCGTGTCGAACACCGTGGAGTCGTTGACGTCGCCTGGGGCGACGACGCGAGTGCCTGGCCCCGCGGGGACGGTGCACCCTCACCGGCTGCCGCGCGTCGCGACGGGCTCAGCCGCCCTGGAGCCGCAGCCGGAAAGCGGGGCAGACGTCCGGGTCGTCGTCCGCGTAGAGCTAGGTGCGCCCGTCATCCTCGGCGATCGACAGAGAGTCGAGGGTGTCCCCATCCAGGAAGCGCTCCGGTGCGGTGAAGGAGAGGGGCAGCAGGACCATGTGGCCGGGACGGCCCGGTGGCCTATCGCGCTGGCGATCGGCGATCGCGTCAGCTCGGCAGGCCTGTGAAGGCCGTTGGCACGCTGGTGCTACCAGGCCCGTCTGGGGTGTTCGGGCTTGGCCTCTTCGCCGCTTGCACATGTCGCCCGTAGTGGGATGGCGGCGAAAGACCTGCCACTGGACGCGGCTTGAGGATCAGGACGGCAAGGTTCCGCCGTCGACCTCACGCCAGAAGGCGTCGACCCGTGCGTTGAACATGTCCGGGGACTCCTGGAACGGCTGATGTGCCTCCCCCGCCATGCTCTCGAAGCGGGCGCCCGGGATGGCATCGGCCACGACCCGTCCGAGCCGCGCCGGCGTGGCGATGTCCTGTTCGCCGGCCAGGACGAGGCTCGGAGCGGTGATGCCAGGCAGCCTGTCGAGCGTGTCATGCCGCATGAACGGCTCCAGTTGACGCTGGAATGCCTCGGCGGGCTGCGGGTACGGGAAGGCGAGCATTTCGTCGATGATCCGCTGCACCGTGCCGTCGGCGTGGGCGCGGGGCGTGTAGATCCACAGGAGGAACGCCTCCTGCATGGCGCGCTCGTCGGGCGCCTCCGTCACCAGCCAGTGCCAGAAGCGGGTCATGGCGGTGAAGTAGGCGTCCGCCCGTGCCCAGGTACTCATGAGGACGAGGCTGCGGACCCTCTCCGGGTGACGGAGCGCCAGCTCCTGAGCGATCGCGCTGCCGCCCGAGAAACCGGCGACATGCGCCCTGTCGACCTGGAGCACACGGAGCAGGTCTGCGGCGTCGTCGGCCATCATGGCCACGGTCATGGGCCCCTCGGGCAACGGCGTCCGCCCCGACCCTCGGTTGTCGAAGGCGATGACCCGGTACCGGTCCGACAGCCCGTCGAGCTGCGCCTGCCACGCCTCGGCGGGGTCGCTCAGCCCCGCGATCAGCAGGACATCGGGACCTTGGCCTCGAATCTCGGTCCAGATCGTGGTTCCGTTGGCTTCGACGTACTCGCCCATGGATGCACCTCCTACGTCATGATCTCCACAGTCGGCCGGTGGACGAATACCGCCGCGCCACGCCGCCACCGATGCATAGAGAGGTCACCTGATCGGCGGGACACCCGCGCGCGGAGCCACCTCCGAACCGGAGAGGAACATCCTCCGATGTGGCCGCTCGACGGCCGAGGCTATGACTGATATCTCGTCGCCGACCTGGAGATCTCCGTCGGACCTCCTCGGAGGCCGCGCCGGCCGCCTCGCCACCGACCACGCCCAAAGCATCGACCCCCGCCCCGTCATCCCCCGCGCCCTGACTCTCACCTTGAAGTTCGCGGGCGGCACCTCGTGGGAGAAGGCCCGCCGCTCGGCCGCGCGTCTGCCCACGACGACGACATCCGGCAGCTCGCCTACCAGCTGATGGACGCCGTCGGCCCGATGACCAGGGCAGTCCGGCTACCGGTCTGGCGGGGGAGGAGACCGACCTTCGGCGAGAACTGTTACGGGCAGGCTCCTAGCATGATCAGATGCTTCCTGATGATGCCCAGAAGTCCGAGACGGTACGGGGAGTCGGGTCTGGCGACGCTGCAGCCGGTCTCCCCGACGGATCACGCCATGGCGATGCGGGGGAGAATCCTCATCCTGTTGCCGACCTGGTTGGGTGGGCGGCGGACCTGGTCGAGCCGGTCAAGCCGAAGCTGCGTGGCTGGCTTCACGCCGCGATGGTCCCCGCCTCCTTGAGCGCCGGCATCGTCCTGGTCTGCCTGGCCCGGACGCCGGCGACCTGGGCTTGCGTCGTGTACTCCGTGACCGCCTGGCTGCTGTTCGGGACGAGCGCCGTCTACCACCTGGGCACATGGGGGCCAGTGGGTGAGGCCGTTCTGCGTCGCCTCGACCACGCCAACATCTTTCTGATCATCGCTGGAACCTGCACCCCTCTGGCCGTGCTCCTTTCCCCCGACCGGCAAGCTCTGCTGCTGTGGATTGTGTGGACGGGTGCGCTGGCCGGCATTGCCTTTCGTGTCCTGTGGGTCAGTGCTCCCCGCTGGCTGTACACCCCCTGCTACCTGGCCCTGGGGTGGGCACCGGTGCGTTACCTGCCCGACTTCCTGCACAGCGGCGGAGCGGCCGTAGTCACCCTGATAGTGACCGGCGGTCTCCTCTACAGCGCGGGAGCGGTGGTGTACGCCGTCCAACGCCCCAACCCCTCGCCCCTCTGGTTCGGCTTCCACGAGGTGTTCCACGCTCTGACCGTGGCAGCCTTCACCATGCACTACATCGCCATCTCCCTCGCCGTCTACTGACCGCAGCAGCCGGATTACTCCGGCGTCACGGTTCTGTCGCCCCATTCGCGCACCGATCGGGGAATGCGGCATGCACTGAGGGCCCGACCGGCGTGCGCCGGTCGGGCCCTCACCGCTGTTCTGGGGCAGCGGGCGTCTGTCGCGTCGGTCAGACGGACAGAGGAGTGCCGAGCATCGCGGAAGCCCGCTGCAACGGGCTTTCGATGGGGGCGGGTGCGGCCTCGGGGAGGGTGCGGCAGGTGAAGCCGAGCCGGGCCATGGCCCTCAGGACCTCGCCGGCGCTGAAGTCGCGGCGGTCCTGGCGGGTGATGACCTGGCCGACCTGCTTGGCGGGGTAGTGGCGCCGTCCGATGATCACGGACTCACCGGTGACCGGCTCGGGCTTGATGCCCTTCATCGATTCCAGCACGCCGCTCTTGGTCAGGTCGAACGGGAAGCGGGCGATGACACAGCGCATGATGCCTCACAGGCAGAAGAGGAAACGGGGCCGACCGCCGTGCGGCGGTTCAGCGGGAGAGAGTGAGGACGCCCAGGGCGCTGCCGTGTTCGTCGACCACGGGCACGGGCCCGGGCCGCCCGTGGGGCATCGCGTCCTCGGCTTCGGCCCTCGTGGCCGAAGGTGAGACGAACGGCCCGCTGCCGTCGGTGATGTCACTCAGGCGGATCCGGTCGGTGTATCCGCAGCTGTCCCGGACGGTGGTGAGCTGGGCGTGGGTGACCAGGCCCACGCACCGGGCGTCTTCGTCGCAGACGATATCGACCACCGTGCCTTGCAGGGGATGAGCGCTCACGGAGCGGGTCTGCAACTGGACCAGTGTCAAAGGGTGCCTCCTGCGCAGATGGGCCGGGTTCCTGATTTCTATGCGGTCGCCCCGGCAGTGGACTGGTGTGCGGGGGCGTGGCGGGTCGCCGAGGCGGGGCGGCGTCGGCCGCGTGAGGTGGTGCTGCGCTTCTTGGGGCGTTCGGCCGCCGGTGTGGTGATGACGACCGGGATGCCGGTCGGGGTCTGGGCGCCGGTGATGCGGTGCAGGGCTTCTTCTCCGGTGCGGACCTGGGTGGTCTGCGGGACGATGCCGGCCGCTGCCATGAGGCGGGTCATGCCGCGCCGCTGGTTCGGGGTGACGAGGGTGACGACGCTGCCGGACTCGCCGGCGCGGGCGGTGCGGCCGCCGCGGTGGAGGTAGTCCTTGTGGTCGGTCGGCGGGTCGACGTTGACGACCAGGTCGAGGTTGTCGACGTGGATGCCGCGCGCTGCGACGTTGGTGGCGACCAGCACGTTGACGTGCCCGGTCTTGAACTGTGCCAGGGTGCGGGTGCGCTGTGGCTGTGACTTCCCGCCGTGCAGGGCCGCGGCCCGTACTCCACTGTTCAGGAGGTGCTCGGTGAGGCGGTCGACGGCGTGCTTGGTGTCGAGGAACATGATCACGCGGCCGTCGCGTGCGGCGATCTCGGTGGTGGCGGTGTGCTTGTCGGTGCCGTGGACGTGCAGCACGTGGTGCTCCATCGTCGTGACCGCGCCGGC
>NZ_MUND01000426.1 GCF_002154375.1 Streptomyces glaucescens
CCCGCGCGGGGCGCCGCGGGGGCGGAGGCGGAACCCCCCACCGCCACCGTCGACAGCAGCTTCACCGTGTCGTCATGCCCCGCGGGGCACGCCGCGGGATCGGCGGACTCCGCCATCGGACGGCTCAGTTCGAACGTGTCGCCGCAGGTCCGGCACCGGTATTCGTAGCGTGGCATGCGCCCAGGTTAACGGTCGGCCTCCGGCGGGCGCAGCGCCTTCGGGCGCAGTTCGGCGCGCTGGACCCGGTCCTCGTCGGTGTCCGTGGCCAGCTCGGGATGGCGGGCGCGGAAGTACGGGTTGTCCTGGGGCAGCGCCGAGCCGACCCGCCCGTACATCCCGAACGTCATCAGGATCACCCCGTAGACGAAGCTGAACAGCACGTTCTGGATGCGGAACGCGAGGAAGTTCTGTTCGGTGTTCAGCAGCCCCAGGTTGAGGAAGCCGCTGAGGATGAAGGCCACGCCGACGATCATGTTGAGCGTCGACGCGAAGTTGCCGCCGATCACCATCCCGACGAAGAGCAGCAGCCCCACACAGATCGACAGCACGCTCAGCGCGCCGTTGGTGCTCAGACCGGCGACCTGGTCCCCGCGCGTGTCGAAGAAGCCCACCTTGTCGATCAGGCCGAGAATGCCGAACGCGATCAGCACCAGACCCATCAGACCCGCGCCGATCCGGTAGACCCTGTTCAGCCGGTGGTCGACGGGCAGGTGGTCGTCGAAGCTGATCCTGCGCCGCGAATCCCTGTGCACCGCGTGTGTGGCCATATCCGCCTCCCTCAGGCGTGCGGGTGGCTCGTTCGTCCCTTTCGTCCCCTAATATCCGCCTGCCCCGCATCGCGCGCCACCACACCGGGCTCAGTGACCGGCGCCGGCCCCGCGCTCCTCGCGGATCAGCGTGACCACCCGCGCCACCGTCCGCCGCACCGCCTCCGTCTCCGTCAGGAAGTGCCAGTAGTCGGGGTGGCGGCCCTCCAGGCCGGCGACGGCGCTGTCCAGACGGGCCACGGAGTCGTCCAGCGGGCGGGCGTGACGGGGGTCGGGGGTGTTGCGGCCGGCCATGGCGAGCCGCTGGGCGTCCCGGATGGCGAACCGGGTGCGGTCGATCTCCGCCTGCGGGTCCTTCTGCACGGCGTTCAGCCTCCGCAGCCGGTCACCGGCGGCGGAGACGGCCTCGTCGGTGGAGTTCAGCAGCGCCCGGGCCGTGGACAGCAGCGCGGTGGCGTCCGCCCAGCGCTGGGCGTCCCGTGCGGCCCGGGCCTCGCGGAGCTTGGCCTCGGCCTGCCGGACGGTCTCGTCGGCCTGCTCCGGCACGTGCTGGAGGTCCTGCCAGCAGGCCAGCGTGAATCGCCGCCGCAGCTCGCTGAGGATCGGCTCGACCTGCTCGGACCGGGTGGTCAGGGCCTCGGCGCGGGTGCGCAGGGACACCAGCCGGTGGTCGATCTCGGCGGCCCGCTCCGGCAGCCGCTCGGCCTCCGCGCGGATCGTGCCGGCCTCCCGGGCGACCCGCTCGGCGCGCTCCAGGGTCTGCGGGACACCGTGCTGTCCGGCGCCCTGGTTGAGCCTGGTCAGCTCGGGGGCGAGGGCGGCGAGCCGGGCGGCGAGGTCGTCGGCCCGCAGGCCCGCGTCGCGGACGGTGTCGAGGGCGGTGGTCGCGGCGAGCAGGGACTGCCGGGCGCGTTCGACGGCGGGGGCGAGCCGGGCCAGCTGGGTCTCGGCCTTGCCGAGCAGCGGGCCGAGGCCCTCGGTGAACCGGTCGAGGTCCTTCTTGACCCGGTCCAGCTCGTCCTTGGCGGTGGTCAGCTCGGTGCGGGCCCGGGCGGCGGCCGAGGCCTCCAGGTCGTCGCGGTCCAGGTCGTGGGCGTCGACCGCCTGGATGTACCGGCGGCTGGCCTCGTCGATGCGCAGGCCGAGCGCCTGGAAGTCGGCGGCGGCCCGGCGGGCGGCGGGGGAGTCGTCGACGGCGGCGATGGTCTCGATGGAGATCCGCAGATCCCGCTGGGCGGTGTCCAGTTCGTAGAACGCGGCGGCGGCGGCGTCCTTCGCGGCCTGCGCCTCGGCCCGCTGGCTCTCCGCCCGCCCGCCGAACCACCGCCGGGTGCCGCCGCCGGCGAAGGCGGCGGGCAGCGCGAGCGCGGCGATCAGCGGAAGGGCGACCAGGGTGAGGGTGTCGCGGGCCGCGGTGGAACGCGGGCCTCTGCGGGGGGCGGCACGGGGGCGGCGGCGCCCGCGCGGCATCGACGGCGAGTACGGCTGCTGCGGTGTCGCCGTCACATCCCTCTCCCGTGCTGTCATCCGCCCTGCCCGGTGTCATTCTCCCACCGGTTAAGGACGAACACACGGGCCCGTTAGTTCGCCGTACGGACCGTGACTTTGCCGTCGCCGGTGCGGGCGGACACCACATGGCCGCTGGCGTCGTCGTGCGGGACGGACACGTCCACCGCGCCGTCGCCGGTATCGGTGGCCACCCGGTAGGTGGCGCGGGGCAGGGCTATGGTGACCGACCCGTCGCCGCTGCGGGACTCCACCAGGTCCGGGACGGTGCCCAGTTCGAGCCGCACCGAGCCGTCGCCGGTGCGGGCGCGGACCTGGCGGGAGTCGACGTCCGCGCGGATGGAGCCGTCGTTCGTGTGCATCCGCAGCGGGCCGGTGGCGTCCTCGACACGGACCGATCCGTCGCCGGTGCGCAGGTCGAGCGGGCCGGTGGTGTCGGTGACGTGGACCGACCCGTCGCCCGTACGAACCGTCAGCGCGTCCCGGAAGCCGCTGGCGCGGACGCTGCCGTCGCCGTCCTCCACCTTCACGGTGACCCCGTGCGGCACCTCGATGCGGTGCTTGGTGGAGCAGTCGGCGATGAAGCCCGAGCAGTTCTCCCGGAGCACCAGCCGGTCGCCGTCCTCCATGTCCCAGGTCGTCTCCGGCTCGCCGCCCGCCACGACCGAGCCGTCGAACCAGCGGGTGACCTCGATCCGGCCCCCGGCGTACCCGTCGGCGGCCACGATCTCCAGGGCGGAGTCGTCCGAGTCCACGGTCAGCGTGGTGCCCTCGAGCGTGAAGGACCGCTTCTCCGGGTGCTCGTCGTCGCCGGCCGAGGAGCAGGCGCCGAGCCCCGCGACCAGAAGCACGACGGCACCGGCGGCGACGGCGACGCGAGCGGGTGTGGAACGGGCCATGACGGATCTCCCCCTGGGTCGGGCCGCGGAGCACGGATGCCCGCGGTTGCGATGTGCTTCGACCGTACGGTCGCGCGGCCCGCCGGAGGATCCGGGACGCTCCCGGATCCGGGGTGGGGATAACCCCCGGAGAACCCCGGGGCGACGGGTTTGCGGGACAGTGGCCCGGGCAAGGTAGGCTGTCGACTCGTTCTCGGGTGCGTAGCTCAGGGGTAGAGCGCCTGCCTTACAAGCAGGATGTCGGCGGTTCGAAACCGTCCGCGCCCACCGCACGAAGACCCCGGCCGCATAGGCCGGGGTCTTCGTCGTTCGGGGCGCCGTCTCAGTCCTGCTCCGGTTCGTCCGGGGCCTCGTGGGCGTGCTTCAGCCGGGAGCGGGCGTCGACCCGGTCCGGGCCCGACAGGTCCGACCAGTAGCGGTGGGTGCTGACGAAGACCGCGAGTTCGTGTTCGCGGCGGCGGAGCTTCTCCACCTCGGCCTGTTCGTCGGCGGACCAGCCGGGGGAGGCGGGGCGCTCCACCTTGCGCCAGCCGCCGTCGTCGCTGAAGCCGTCCAGGGGCTCGACCGACCAGGGGAGCCGCTTCAGCAGGGCCGACAGCTCGGCCCGGACCTGATGCAGCTCCTCCTGGCCGGCGCGGAGATCGCTGGGGAAGTCATAGGTCGTAGCCACGCGCTAATGCTACGCCTGTTCGATTTTAGGTCGCGAGTGGCTTCCCTCGTTCGGGGGAGCAGCGGCGGCGGTGCGGTGATTCCCCTGCGCAGAATCCGTGCACATCGCTTCATTCCTGAAGAAGGAGAAGAATCGTGCGCACCACTGCGAGGATCGCCGCGACCGTCATCGCCGGCGCCGCCCTGGCGCTGGCCGCCCCCACCGCCGCCACCGCCGGCGAGTCCGGCGGCGGCGTCTGCGGTTCCGGCGGCGCCTGTGCCATCGGCGTGGCCAAGCACTCGCCCGGCGTCCTGTCCGGCAACGTCGTCCAGATCCCGGTCAACGCGGAGCTGAACGTGTGCGGCAACTCGGTCAACATCGTCGGGCTGCTCAACCCCGCGGTGGGCAACACCTGCCGCAACTGAGGCGGTGAGGAGCGGGCCCGGCCCCGTGCGGGCCGGGCCCGTTGTCGGTGCCGGGGCCTAACGTGGCCGGCATGGACAGCGACGTGCGGCTCGTGCCGTGGGGTGAAGACGACTTCTGGCTGCTGCGCAGGACCAACGGCCCGGAGATGACCGAGCACCTGGGCGGTCCGGAGAGCGAGGAGAAGCTGGCCGGCCGGCACCGCAGATACCTGGAACTGGACCCGGCGGCGGGGCGGATGTACCGGGTGGTGCTCGCGGACGGCGGCGAGACCGTCGGCTCGGTGGGGTTCTGGGAGCGCGAGTGGCGGGGCGGGACGGTGTGGGAGACCGGATGGGCGGTGCTGCCCGAGTTCCAGGGGCGCGGGCTGGCCGCGCGGGCGGCCCGCGCCGTCATCGAGGAGGCACGGGCCGCCGGACGCCACCGCTGGCTGCACGCCTGGCCGAAGGTGACGCACACGGCGTCCAACCGGGTGTGCGAGCGGGCCGGTTTCACGCTGCTCGGGCCGGTCGAGTTCGAGTACCCGAAGGGACATCGGATCACCTGCCACGACTGGCGGTTCGACCTGAGCGGCGAGGACGGCTGACGGCGAGGGCGGCCGACCGCGCGGGGTCAGTGCCCGGCGTCGCGCAGGGCGCGCACCACCTGCTCGGCGACCGGCACGCAGACGCCGTGCCGGTCCGCCGCACGCAGCAACGCCCCGCCGATCGCGTCCAGTTCGAGCGGGCGGCCCGCTTCCGCGTCGCGTTGCATGGACGACTTGGTGGCGGCCGGGAAGGCGTCGTAGCGGGCCAGTGCCTGGGCCGGGTCGGCCGGACCGCCGCAGGCGCGGCTCACCGCGGCGGTCTCCGCGACCAGCGCGGTCAGCTCCTCGCGGTAGCGGCTGCGGACCTCGCCGAGCGGAACGGCGTACCGGGTGGTGAGCAGGGCGAACGGCGCCAGGAACGACATCTTCGCCCACAGCGTCGCCGTTTCGTCGTCCAGCACCCGGGTCGCCGGACCGGCCGCCGCGAAGGCTGCCGCCAGGGCGTCGAGGCGGGTGCGCGGCACCGGGTCGCCGGTCAGGTCGATCTCGGCGAACGGGCTGGTGTGCTCGATCTCGCCGGGGGCGACCCGGGTCGACTCGACGCGGATCGCGGCCGGGGCGACCTGCTCGGGGCGGTGGCTGGCACGCAGCAGCGCGGGGTGTTCGACACCGTTGAGGAACGGGACGAGCAGCGTGCCGCCGAGAACGTCCGGGTCCGCCGGGAGGCGGGTCAGGGCGGCGTCGAGAGCGGTGTGCTTGACCGTGATCAGGCAGGCGTCGACCGGTTCGCGCAGTGCGGTGGCGGCCTCGACGGACGCGGTGAAGTCGCCGAAGCGGGCGCTGCGCACCCGGATGCCGGTGGTGCGCAGGGTGCGCGCGGTGTCCTCGCCGGACAGGCAGATCACTCGGTGGCCGGCGCGGGACAGCAGCGCGGCGAGCAGTCCTCCCACGCCGCCGGGGCCGAGTACGGCAAAGGTGTGTGCCACGGGGTGGCTCCTCTCGTCGGTCGGCCCCGGGGTCGGTGGCCGCCTCGGAGCGGATCATGGCAGGCGGGACGGCGATGCGCACAGTGCGGGTTCGAAGAGCGAGACGTGTGAGGTCGCGGAGGAGGAGACTGGAGCCATGTGCCGGAGCATCAAGACGCTACGTCCGCCCGTGTTGCCCGAGGAGGCGACGGAGGAGGACATTCGGGCCGCCGCGTTGCAGTACGTACGGAAGGTGTCCGGGTTTCGGGCACCGGCCGCGCACAACCGCGAGGTCTTCGACCGGGCCGTGGACACGATCGCCGAGGCCACGGCCGAACTGCTGGCGGGGCTGGAGGTGCGCGGGCAGCCCGCCCGCAAGGCGGGGTAGCGGGCCGCGCGGCGGGGTGGCGGGCCGCGCGGCGGGGTGGCGGGCCCGCCCCTCAGTAGCGCTGGGCCTTGGCGATCTCCGCGGTCAGCTGCTGCCCGGCGGGTGTGCGGGTGATGGCGAGCGGCTGTTCCCGGGCGCCGGGCGCGAGGTCCTCCGCGCCGACGAAGCGGGTCTCGACGACCTTGCCGTCGGAGTCGCGGAAGTCGACCTGCACCGCGTAGGACGCGGTCTCGTCCGTGCGGTTGGTGATGTTGACGACGACGGCGAGCAGGCCGCCCGTCTCGGCCCGTGGCTTCCCGGTCAGGGACACGTCGGCCAGGGCGTTGCCCCGGCCCTCGATGTCCTCCAGCCGGCGCTGCGCCGCCGCGTTGGCCCGCGCGACCTCCGCCGACACCGACGCCTGAAACTCCGAGGCGCGGGCGGACGCGGAGGAGGCCGCCGCCGAGGCGCGCGCCCGGGCGGACTCCTCGAGTGAGGCGAGGGCGGAGGCCGGTGTGCCGGAGAACGACGCGGTGTAGGGGCCCGAGGGCGTCGGCCGGACGGAGGCGGCGACGCCGTCTCCGTCATCGTCCCCGCCGCAGGAGACGAGCGCCGCCGCGCCGGCGGCGGCGAGGAGCAGCCCGGCCATCGCGGTCCCCGCCCGGGCGCGTCGTGGTGGTCTGGTGGCCTTGGACGCGGGCGCGCTCATGCCATGGAGTCCTCTCCGTCGGGCGGTGTTCATCCCACTTCGTCGGAGTTCATCCTGCCCGCGGCGGCGGAGGGCGGCCACTCCGCGTGACGGCAAAAGGTGTAAGCGGTAACCATCTGCCGGAAGGCAGGACGTACGGCCGGTGCCGAGACCGCCGGAGGCGCCGACGTCAGGCCCCGGGTGTGCCCTCCCTGCCGTCGGCGGCGCCGGACTCGCCGGGGCCGGGGCGGTGGGCTTTGCTTGACCTGCCCGCTGCTGCGCGACCCGGCTTCTGGCCCCGGATCAGGTCCGGCGCACCACGTACGTGGCCAGGGCGCCCGCGCCGACCAGTGCCAGCGCGGACACCCCGGTGGCCAGCCAGGTGGCGCCGAGCCAGTGGGCGCCGAAGTAGCCGAGGGCGACGCTGTAACTGGCCCAGGACAGGCCGGCCAGCGCGGACCAGGGGAGGAAGTCGCGGGCGCGGCGGCGGGCGGCGCCGGCGCCGAGGGAGACGACGGAGCGGCCGGCGGGGGCGAACCGGGCCAGTACGACGAGGGCGCCGCCGCCCCGGGCCAGCGCCGCGCCGAGACGTTCCTGCGCCAGGCTGAGGCGTGGGGAGCGGGCGAGGGCGCGGTCCAGCCGGTCGCCGCCGCGCCAGGCGAGGCGGTAGGCGACGAGGTCGCCGAGTATCGACGCGGTCGTGGCGCACAGGGTCAGGACGAGGATGTCGGGGACGTCGTGGGGGACCTTGCCGGTCGCGGCGCCGGTGCCCGCGGCCGCCGCGGTCGCCGCCATGATGACCAGCACCCCGCTCGGCAGGACGGGCAGGAACACATCGAACAGGACCGACGTGACGACCATGGCGTAGATCCATGGACTGCCCGTCAGTGACCCCACACTCTCCAGCACCGTCACTCCCCGTTGTCCCCCGTAAGCCCTACGAGGGTACGCCCGGGGTGTGACACAGGGTTCATGGGGGGCTCGTGTGTTCGGTGCGGGACGTTCACCGCGTGGCCGGGACCGGGCGGTCCCGGGAACCTCGGGACCGCCCGGCCGGATGAGCCTCGGCTACGCCGTCACGCCGCCACCGGTGACTCACGGGGCGCCGGCTCCGGCTCGGCGGACCGCCTGGCGAACAACCGGTCCAGGCCGAACGCGCCGGAGCCGGTGAAGACCAGCACGAAGAAGGCCCAGCAGAACATCGCCGAGGCCTCGCCGCCGTTCTCCAGCGGCCACAGGCCCATGGACTGGTGGACGTCGAAGTACGCGTACGCCATCGAGCCGGAGGCTATGAACGCCGCCGCGCGGGTGCCGAGGCCGAGCAGTACCAGCCCGCCGCCGACCAGTTGGATCACCGCCGCGTACCAGCCCGGCCAGGTCCCGGCGGGAACGGTGCCGCCGTCGCCGCCCGCCGCCCCGCCGAGGACGCCGAACAGGGAGGCGGCACCGTGGCAGGTGAACAGCAGGCCGACCACGATGCGGAACAGGCCGATCACGTAGGGCTGTGCGCTGTTGAGACGTTCGGTCATGTGGGGGGCTCCTTCGGTCGGGCGGGTCCGGCGGACCCGTGGGGGACAGAACCGAGTGGAGCACTCACGTTAGGTGCGCCTAATCAATGCTTGCAAGTTCAACATTTAGCCAGTGTTTACGTTCCGCCCCGGAGTCCTCCACCGCCCGCCGCAGCACCGCCCGCGCCACCGCGTCCGCGTCCGCCAGCGTCACCGAGTCCACCCCCGGCCGCGCCCGTACTTCCTGAT
>NZ_MUND01000427.1 GCF_002154375.1 Streptomyces glaucescens
GGATCCGGTACCGGATCCGGCCGGTGTCGTCGGCGCCGGTCACGTCGAGGAAGTGGCAGTCCGCCAGCCGCTCCACCGCCTCCTCCGCCTCGTCCACCGTGATGTCGAGCAGCGGCGCCGCGATCCAGGCGGGGAAGTCGGGCAGGTCCATCAAGGCCAGTCGGCGCAGCGCCCGCCGCTCCTGCTCGTCGAGATCGGCGTAGCCCAGTCCCAGGCTCGCCCGTACCTCCAGGTCCCCGGCCTGCAGTTCGTCCAGCCGTCTGCGTTCGTCGCGCAGCCGGGCGGCGAGGCGGGCCGGTGTCCAGTGCGGGCGGGCGGCGAGGCGGGCACCGGCGATGCGGACGGCGAGAGGAAGCTGACCGCACAGGGTGACGATCTCGGCGGCGTGCGCGGGCTCCGCGCCCGCCCGTCCGCCGCCGGCCACCCGGGCCAGGAGATCGAGCGCCTCCGCCTCGGAAGGGGCGGTCAGCTCCAGACGGTTCGCGCCTTCCAGGGCCACCAGGCGCCGACGGCTGGTGATCAGTACGGCCGAACAACCGCCCGACGGCAGCAGCGGCCGCAGGTGCGCCTCTCCCACGGCGTTGTCGAGGATGAGCAGGACCCTCCGGCGGGCCATGTGCGTGCGGTACAGACCCAGGAGGTCGTCCTCGTCGCAGGACAGTTCCTCGGGATCGACGCCGAGCGCCCGCAGCAGCCGGGCCAGCGCGTCGGCGGTCGGCAACGGCGCGGAGTCGGAGGCCCGCAGATCCAGGAACAGCCGGCCGTCCGGGAAGCGGGCGGACATACGGTGGCCGACGTGCACGGCCAGGGCGGTCTTGCCCATCCCGGATCGCCCGGAGATCACCCCGATGGCCGGGGCGGTCCGTGATCCGTCGGCGGCGTCCTCCAGCAGGGTCGTCGCCCAGGCGATCTGCTCGGCGCGGCCGACGAAGTCGGCGACGTCCGGCGGCAGGTGAGAGGGCGTGGGCCGGCCGGGGCGACCGGATTCCTCCCGCGGTCGCGTGGGCCCGGGCACGGGCGCGGCCTGCGCGGCGGAGGCGGTGTCACGGGACGCGCCGGGGCCCGCGGGAACGGGCCCGGCGCCGGCGGACGGGACCGGCGCGGGGGAGACGTGGACCGGGGGAGCCCCGGCGCCCAGCACCCCGGTGTCCGCGCGCAACAGGGCCTGATGCAGAGCGCGCAGCTCCGGCCCCGGGTCGATGCCCAGTTCCGCCCGGAACAGATCGCGTCCCTCCTCGTAGACCCGCAGCCCGTCCGGTACCCGCCCGGTCCGGAACAGCGCCGTCATCAGCTGCCCGCGCGGCCGTTCACGCAGTGGGTTGGCGGCCACGTGCGCGAGGAGTTCGGCGACCAGCTCCGCCCGGCAGCCGAGGGCCAGTTCGGCGGCGAACCGCTCCTCCTGTGCCGTCAGCCGGAGTTCCGCCAGACGCGCGGCCTCGATCCGGGCGAAGGACTGCCCCACCCCTTCCAGCGCCTCCGGTCCGCGCCACAACGCCAACGCGTCCCGCAGGACCTCGACGGCCTCCGCGGCCCCGCCCTCCGAGGTCATACGCCTGCCCAGCGCCAGAGCCTTCTCGAACCGGCGCGCGTCGACACGGGACGGGGGCAGCTCGGCGAGGTAACCGGGGGCACGGGTGCGGATCGTCTCCCCGGCGCCGGCCGTCGCCAGCGCGCGGCGCAGCCCGGACACATGCGAGGCGACCAGCGCCCGCGCGGTCGTCGGTGGCTGCTGCTCCCAGACCAGATCCACGAGGCGGTCCACGGAGACGACCTCGCCCAGGTGGACGACCAAGGCCGCCAGGATCGCCGTCGGTTTCGCGCCGTTCAGCGGAACTCTGCGGTGCCCGTCCCACACCTCGACGGGGCCCAGAAGGCACACGTCCATCGTCGTCCCCCGATTCGCGTCCCCGGTCCTCGGCACAGACGATACGGCGGACGCTCCCCGGGCATGCCGGAGAACGGATCGCCTTCCCGGAATGTGGCGATCCGTTGACGCAGGACAATGGCCAGAAGCGCGTGTGCTGTGGCCGGTTCTCCCCTCTGCCGGTCGCGAGCGTGATCGGGCCCGCAGGGGCCGGTGGGGAGACGGAACGGCAGAGCCTCCCGTATGACCGCCCTCGCTCGCGAATCTCGCCCCGCACCGGACTCATACGCCGTGCCCGAACGGCCAGTCACTTCCCCGACAGCGACAGCGACAGCGACAGCGGCAACCGGCCGGGAACGCCGCTCGCAGCAGTCGAGGACCCCCGACCACACCGGTCGGGAACGACGATCACCGGTCGGGAACACCGATCACGCACACCGGGAGGAAACCCTGATGCCCCAGCGAACCAGCCGCCTGCGTCGTACGGCCGTGGCCGCGGCCGCCGCGTGCGGCGCCGCGATCTCCATGCTCGGCGCCGCTCCCGCACAGGCCGCGAGCAACACCGTCGACGTCTACGTGTGGGCGACCGACGTCAACATGCGCAACTGCCCCAGCTTCTCCTGCGCGCCCTACAGCCACGTCAAACTCAGCCAGGTGACCGTGGACGCCCACTGCCAGGTCAAGGGCGACACCGTGGTCGACGGCCCCTACGCCAACAACTGGTGGGTACAGGTGACCGCCGGCGGCCCGCGCGGCTGGATCAGCGCGGTCTACGTCAGCACGGGCAACAACTGGGAGCCGATCCCCGGGGTCCCGACGCAACGGGAGGGGAACTGCGCTCCCTGAACACGGCGCGGCGGAGGGCCAGGCAGCCCTGGCCCTCGCGCCGGGCCTTCTTGGCGCGACCGGTAGGGCCTGTCGGGGGCGTCACGACATCGCCTGTGGCCGTGGCATAGGTCACGGCCACGACCAGGACCACGACTACAAGGGGTCTCTCCGTAGCCTTACGAGCTGGTGCGTGATAGCGGTTGAGGGGTGATCGCGCGAGGGTGGGATGATCCAGCCCGTGGTGATCATGGTCAACCGGGACATCCTCGCGCATCAGCTGTTCACCGGTATCTCCCGGCAGCATCTGGCTTGCTTGGTCGAGGAGTTGGCCGACCCGTGGCAGGCCGTGGTCGAGGGTCACCGTCACAAGGCACGCGGCGGGGCCAGGAAACGTGAGGCGGGGGCCGGTGCCGGGCATCGGCTGGTGTTCGTCGACCGGCTGGTCGTCACGCTGATCCACCTGCGGCACGATCTCCCGCACTCCGTCCTCGCCCTGTTGTCCGGTGTCGACCGTTCCACTGCCACCCGTGCGATCGGAGAGATACGCGGGCTCCTGGCTGAACGTGGATGTGCGGTCCCCGACCGTCCTGGCCTGCGGCTGCGGACCCTGGCGGATGTGTTCGCCTATGCCCAGGCCGAGGGCATCGAGCTGCGGCTGGACGCCACCGAGGTCCAGGTCTGCCGGCCCGCAGCCGGTCGCGGCGGACGACGCGCGTTCGTCTGGGGCAAGAAGAAGCAGAACACCATAAAGGCCACCATCATCGCCGACCACGAGGGCCACACACTCTGGACCGATGCTCTGCGACCAGGGCGGATGCACGATGCGACTGCCGCACGCAACGAAGGCATCGCCGTCTGCTTCCAGCACTTTCCGGAGGTGGAAGTGCTCCTGGACGACGGCTATCTCGGGCTCCGACGCGACCATCCTGGCCAAGCGGTCACACCGCCCAGAAAGCCGAACAAGATCGCCTTGCCGCACGTACATGCGGCCAGAGAAGAAGCCCGGCACCGACACTCATCGAAACGCATCACCGTCGAGCACGCACTCGCCGATCACAAACGCTGGAAGCAGCTGACCCGCTGGACCCACCGACGAGAGGTCCTACCCGCCACCTACCGGGCCATCGCCGGCCTCGTCTCCGACCGCACCGCCAACGCGTGACCACGACTCCGATCAGGCAAACACGACTCCATCGCTATCACGCACCAGCTCGTTACTGGTCATTTTAGAATGGTTCGGAGTCGTCGCAAGCAGATGATGCTGCAGGCGAGTTCGACCAGTCCGAGGTGGAGGTCGGCGCGTATCTCGTAGCGGGTCCGCAGGCGTTTGAAATTGGTGGAGCCGGGCGAAGGTGCGCTCGACGACCCACCTGGTCCTGCCCAGGCCGGATCCGTGGGCGGTGCCCTTGCGGGCGATCTTCGGCGTGATGCCGCGAGCACGGAGAAGTCGTCGGTGCTTGTCGTAGTTGTGACCGCGGTCGGCGAACAGCCGCCGCGGCCGGTGACGAGGCCGGCCCACCAGGCCGCGGATGCGGGGGATCACGTCCAGCAGGGGCATGAGCTGGGTGACGCCGTGACGGTTTCGGCTGGTCAGCGACTCCGCAAGCGGCGTTCCGTGCCGGTCGGTGATCAGGTGGTGCTTGCTGCCGAGGCGGCCACGTTCGACCGGCGAAGGTCCGGTGTGAGCCGCGTCTCAAGATCCACTTTCGATGAACGGCCTGGGTGTGTTGTCCCGGGACGTTGGTGACACGCGTGCTGGGTGCTTGAAAGGGTGAGGGCCTTCTGGGTTCGGTGTGGATTGCGAAGTCTGCACCGACGTCCAGGAGGCCCTCGTGTCCCACCGTAACGCCCCGCTGACCCCGACCGGCAGGCTGCGTCTGGCCCGGTGTGTCGTGGACGACGGATGGCCGCTGCGGCGGGCCGCGGAACGCTTCCAGGTCAGCCACACCACCGGTGCCCGCTGGGCGGGGCGCTACCGCCGGCACGGTGAGGCCGGGATGCGCGACCGCTCCAGCCGGCCCCTTCGTTCGCCGCGGCAGACCCCGGCCGCCGTGGAGGAACAGGTGGTGCGGCTGCGGCGTGAACACCGCATCGGACCGCTGCGGCTGGCCGCCCGGTGCGGCATTGCCGCCTCCACCGCCCACCGCATCCTCGTGCGGCACCATCTGCCCGCCCTGACCACGCTGGACCGGGCCACCGGGGAACCCGTGCGCCGCTACGAACGCGAACGGCCCGGCGAGCTGGTCCACATCGACGTCAAGAAGCTCGGCCGCATCCCCGACGGCGGCGGCCACAAGGTCCTCGGCCGGGCGGCCTCCAGCCCGAACAAGGACCGCCGCAACGGTGCGGGATATGCCTACCTGCACACCGCTCTGGACGACCACTCCCGCCTGTCCTACACCGAGGACCTGCCCGACGAGACGGCCGCCACCTGCGCCGGATTCCTCACCC
>NZ_MUND01000428.1 GCF_002154375.1 Streptomyces glaucescens
CAGGTCACCATCCTCGGCCTGCTCGCGGAACAGGCCGAGGATGGTGACCTGGTCGGGCACGTCGTGCGCGGTGTCGTTCCAGCGGACCAGGGCCTCGTGGCGTTCGTCGTCGCCGAGCAGGGCGAGCCGGCCGACGGGCTGGTCGGGGTCGGCGATCAGGCCGTGCAGGACCCGGACGAAGCGGTCGAGGACGCGCTGCGCGGTGGCCTCGTCGAACACGTCGGGCCGGTAGTTGAGGCGGAACCGCATGGTGTCGCGGGCCGAGGCGATCAGCAGCAGCGGGTAGTGGGTGGCCTCGCGGTTCTTGCCGGGCGCGAGGCTGATCGCGGCGCCGATGCCGGTACCCGCGGTGCCGGTGCGGCTGACCGGGTAGTTCTGGAACACCATCGAGGTGTCGAAGAGGTCGCCGTGGCCCACGACGCGCTGGATCTCGGCCAGGCCGAGGTGCTGGTGGGCGGTGAGGCGGGCCTGCTCGTCCTGGACGCGGGCGAGGAGCCCGGCGAGGGATTCGGCGGGGCGGACGCGGACGCGGGTGGGCAGCGTGTTGATGAAGAGGCCGACCATGCGTTCCACGCCGTCGATCTCCGGCGGGCGGCCGGAGACGGTGGTGCCGAAGACGATGTCGTCGCGCCCGGTGTGGGTGCTCAGGGCGATGCCCCAGGCGGCCTGGACGACGCTGTTGAGGGTGATGCCGCGGCTGCGGGCGAGCGCGCCCAGCGTGGCGGTGGCGTCGCCGTCGAGGACCGCGGTCACCTCGGCGCCGGCGACCGCGGCCCGGCCGGCGTCGGGCGCCACGTGGGTGGGCTCGGCGAGGCCGGCGAAGGCGTCGCGCCAGGCGGCGCGGGCGGCGTCCTTGTCCTGCCGCTCCAGCCAGGCGAGGTGGTCGCGGTAGGGGCGGACCGGGGGCAGGGCGGTGAGGTCGCCGCCGGTGTCGTACAGGGTGAACAGTTCGCCCATGAGGACGGGCAGGGACCAGCCGTCCATGAGGAGGTGGTGGTTGGTCAGGACGAGCCGGTGGCGGGCCGGGCCGAGCCGGAGCAGGGTGAAGCGCAGCAGCGGGGGCCGGGCGACGTCGAAGCGGGTGGCGCGGTCGGCGGCGACGGCCGCGGCGGCCGCCTCGGCCCGCTCGTCCTCGGGCAGCCCGCTCAGGTCGGTCTCGGTCCACGGCAGCGGGGCGTCACGCATGACGATCTGCGCCCAGTCGCCGTTCTTGCGCTGCCGGAACGCGACGCGCAGGTTGGCGTGGCGGGCGAGCAGCAGCCGGGCGGCGGCGCGCAGGGCGGCCGGGTCGAGGTCGCCGTCGATGTCGAAGGAGATCTGGACGACATACGGGTCGAGGCCGCCCTCGTCGTAGATGCTGTGGAAGAGCAGGCCCTCCTGAAGCGGGGCCAGCGACAGGATGTCCTCGATCTTGCGCGGGTTACGGCTCACTTCTCGGCCTCTTCTTCGTCTTCAGGAGCGGGTACGTCGTCGAAGGCGGCGAACTCGTCGTCGCCGAACAGGTCGTCGAGCTCGTCCTCGAACGCCTCGATCTCGTCCTGGGTGATGGAGGACAGGGAGACGTCGGAGGGGGTGAGTCCGCCGGCGAGGGGGTCACGGGCGTGCGCGACCAGGGCGTGCAGGGCCTGGAACCACAGGTCGGCCAGTGCGCGGACCTCGGTCTCGGCGAGGATCCCCTCGGCCCAGGTCCAGAAGGCGACCAGGCGGGATCCGCCGGGGCCGTCCTCGGTGCGGGCGTTGAGTTCGAGGGGGTGGGCGAGCGGCAGGTGCGCCGGGTCGCCGGGTACGGCGTCGATGCCGCTGAGCGGTGTCCAGTCGGCGACCGGGCCGCCGGCCGCGGTGGAGAACCGTCCGAGGTAGTTGAACGCCACCTGGGGTTCGGGCAGTGCGGCGAAGCCGGGGGCGGTGTCCGGGTTGAGCCGGCGGACGAAGCCGTAGCCCATGCCCTTGGCGGGGACGGCCCGCAGCTGTTCCTTGACCGCCTTGAGCGCGGCTCCGGCGGCGGGCCCGCCGGCGAGGGCGTCGGCGAGGTCGGCGGGTCCGGTGTCCAGGCGGACCGGGTAGAGGTTGGTGAACCAGCCGACCGTGCGGGACAGGTCGGCGCCGTCCACGAGGTGTTCCTCCCGGCCGTGGCCCTCCAGGTCGAGCAGGAGTCCGCGGGTGCCGCGCCAGCGCGCCCAGGCCAGCGAGAACGCGGTCAGCAGGACGTCGTTGACCTCGGCCTGGAACGCGGCCGGCACCCGGGTCAGGACGGCCTCGGTGACCTCGGCGGGCAGGGTCGTCTCCAGCCGGCCGGAGGTGGCGTAGGTGTCGCGGGCCGGGTCCAGGGCGCGCCGTCCGAGCATCGGGTCGGGGGCGCGCAGCACGTCCTGCCACCACCCGGCGTCGGCCGTCCAGGCGGGCCCCGCGGCCTCCTCGGTCAGGCGCTGTGCCCAGCGGCGCAGGGAGGTCCCGACGGGCTGGAGTTCCGGGGTGCGGCCGGCGGCGACGGCCTCGTGGGCCTCGGCGAGGTCGGGGATGAGGATCCGCCAGGACACGCCGTCGACGACGAGGTGGTGGACGACCAGGACGAGCAGTCCCGGGATGTCGCCGCCGCGGTCGGCCCACACCGCCTGCACCACCCGGCCGGCGGCCAGGTCGAGGCGGTCGCGGGCGGCCCCGCCCTCGGACCGCACCAGCCGGGTCAGGGCCTGCTCGTCCAGTCCGGTCGCGTCGGCGCGGTGGACGACGGTCGCGGCGTCCACGGTGCCGGGCTCGGGGATCTCCAGGCGCCGTCCGGGGGCCGGGGAGAGCCGGGCGCGCAGGGCGTCGTGGTGGTCGAGGAGGGCCTGCACGGCGCCGGTGAGGTGGTGCGGGTCGAGTCCGGCGGGAACCTGGAGGACGGCGGACATGTTGAACGCGTCCAGGTCGTCGCTGCGCTCCAGCAGCCAGTGCTTGATCGGAGTGAGCGGGACCTCGCCGAGGCCCGCGCCGGGCTCCTCGGCGACGGCACCGGTGGCCTCGGTGACGACCGTGGCGAGGGCGGCGACGGTGCGGTGCTCGAAGATGTCGCGGACGGACAGTTCCAGTCCGGCGCGGCGGGCCCGGCCGACGAGCTGGATGGACATGATGCTGTCGCCGCCGAGGTCGAAGAACCCGTCGTCGATGCCGATCTCGCGGACGCCGAGGACGTCGGCGAACAGGGCGCACAGCGTCTTCTCCCGGTCGGTCCGCGGGCCCTGGGCGGCCGTCTCGGTGGCCGTCTCGGGGGCCGGGAGGGCCGCCCGGTCGAGTTTGCCGTTGGCGGTCAGCGGCAGTGCGGGGAGCACGGTGACCGCGGCGGGCACCATGTAGTGGGGCAGCTGTCCCGCGATGTGGGTGCGCAGGGCGCGGCCCAGGTCCGGGTCCTCGCCGGGCCGTCCGGGCACCACGTAGGCGACGAGCCGGACGGTGCCGGGGGTGTCCTCGCGGGTGATCACGGCGGCGGCGTCGACGGCGGGGTGCTCGGCCAGGACGGCCTCGACCTCGGCGGGCTCCACCCGGAAGCCGCCGATCTTGACCTGGTGGTCGGAGCGGCCGAGGAACTCCAGTTCCCCGCCGCCGTTCCAGCGCACGACGTCGCCGGTGCGGTACAGGCGGGTGCCGGGCGGGCCGAAGGGCGAGGCGACGAACCGTTCGGCGGTGCGGTCGGGCCGGTCCTGGTAGCCGCGGGCCATCTGCGCGCCGCCGATGTACAGCTCGCCGCGCACCCCGGGGGCGACGGGTTGCAGCCGCTCGTCCAGGACATGGACGGTGGCGTTCCAGATCGGTCCGCCGATGGCGGCGGAGGCGGGCCACTCGTCGGTGTGGTCGGGGAGCGTCGACGAGGTGATGGCGGCGACCTCGGCGGGGCCGTAGATGTTGTGCGCCATGCGCCGCCCGCCGCTCGCGCAGAACGCCCGCAGGTCGCCGCCGAGCCGGAACTGCTCGCCGCCCTGGAAGAGGTCGGTGAGGCAGTCGAGGGGTTCGCCGCGGTCGGCGGCGGCAGCCAGCACCGCGTCGATGACGAGGGTCGGCGCGAACAGCTCGTTGACGCCGTGGCGGGCGATCCAGCCGGCCAGCTCGTAGGCGTCGCGACGGACGTCCTCCTCGGGCAGGACGAGGGTCTTGCCCGCGACGAGGGCCTGGAGGATCTCCTGCACCGCGAAGTCGAAGGAGACCGCGCAGAACTGGGCGGTGCGGGTGCCGACCCCGCCGCCGTAGGTCCCGGTGTGCCAGGCGAGCAGGTTCGTCAGGGAGCCCATCGGCATCACGACGCCCTTGGGGGTGCCGGTGGAGCCGGACGTGTAGACGACGTACGCCGGGTGGCGGGCGTCCAGCGGCCGGACCCGGTCGGCGTCCGTCAGGTCGGTGTCCGCCCCGGCGGCGAGGAGCCGGCCGGTCGCCGGGTCGTCGAGGACGACGTCCCGCCCGCCCGGCTCGCCCAGCAGGGGGCGGTGGGCGGTGTCGGTGAGCACGGCGGCCGGACGGCAGTCGTCGAGGATCGCCCGCAGCCGCTGCTCGGGCGCCTTGACGTCGAGGGTGAGGTAGGCGGCGCCGGTCTTGAGGACGGCCAGCAGCGAGACGATCATCTCGACGGACCGGGGCAGCGCCACGACCACGATGTCCTCGCCGCCCACGCCGCGGGCCGCCAGGTGGCGGGCCAGCCGGTTGGCGCGGGCGTTGAGCTCGCCGTAGGAGAGGGTGGTCTCCTCGGAGACGACCGCGGTGGCGCCGGGGAAGTCGGCGGCCTGCCGTTCGACCAGCTCGGGCACGAACTGTCCCGGCACCTCGTGCCCGGTCCGGTTGCGCTCCGCCAGCGCCACCCGCTCGGCGGGCGTCATGGCGTCGAGCCGTCCGACGGGGCGGTGCGGGTCGGCGGCGACGGAGTTGAGCAGCCGCAGCAGCCGGTCGGCGAAGTCCTGGGCGGTGCCCGGGTCGAACAGGTCGGCGTTGTACTCGACCGCGCCGTGCATGCCGGCCGGCTCCCCGTCGGGGCCGTAGGTCTCGTCGAAGAAGAACGCCAGGTCGAACTTGGCCCGCCCGGTCTCCGGCGCCCGCACGTCGACGGTCAGCCCCGGCAGCCGCAGGACGTCCAGGGCCTCCTGGTTGTTGTCGAGTCCGAGCAGCACCTGGAAGAGCGGGTGGCGGGCCAGCGACCGGACCGGGCTGAGCACCTCCACGAGCCGTTCGAACGGCAGGTCCTGGTGGGCATAGGCGCCCAGGTTCGTCTCCCGGACACGGGCGACGAGATCGGTGAAGGCGGGGTCGCCGGACGTGTCGGTGCGCAGCACCAGCGTGTTGACGAAGAAGCCGACCAGCTCCTCCACGGCCGTGTCGGTGCGGCCCGCGATCGGGGTGCCGATGGGCACGTCCGTCCCGGCGCCGAGCCGGGTCAGGAAGGCGGCCAGCGCCGACTGGAGCACCATGAACAGGCTGGAACGGGTCTCCCGGGCCAGGCCGGCGAGGGCGCCGTGCAGGGCGGCGGGCACCTCGAAGGCGACGCGTCCGCCCCGGTGGGACTGGTGCGACGGGCGGGGCCGGTCGGTGGGCAGCTCCAGTTCCTCGGGCAGCCCGGCGAGGGTCTGCTCCCAGTAGCCGAGCTGGCGGGAGATCTCGCTGTCCGGGTCGTCCTCCGAGCCCAGCACCTCCCGCTGCCACAGGGTGTAGTCGGCGTACTGCACCGGCAGCGCCGGCCACGCCGGTTCCCCGCCCCGGGCGCGCGCCGCGTAGGCCAGGGACAGGTCCCGGGCGAGCGGCCCCATGGACCAGCCGTCGCCGGCGATGTGGTGCACGACGAGGGTCAGCACCCGGTCACCGGCCGGCGTGGTGAACAGCCACGCCTTCACGGGCAGTTCGGTGCGCAGGTCGAAGCCGTACGACGCGGCGTCCCGCACCCTGGCGTCCAGGTCCCCGGCCGGCACCTCCTCCTCGATGAGCGGGAGCCGCGCGTGCTCGGCGGGCACGACGACCTGCCGGGCACCGCCCGGATCGTCCGCGAACAGGGTCCGCAGGCTCTCGTGCCGTACGACCACGTCCGTCAGGGCCTGCCGCAGCGCGGCCCGGTCCAGCGAGCCGGTCAGCCGCAGCGTGACCGGGATGTTGTACGTGGCGCTGGGGCCCTCCAGGTTGTGCAGGAACCACAGCCGCTGCTGGGCGTAGGACAGCGGGACGTGGCGCGGGCGCTCGACGGGCACCAGCGGGCTGCGGGCCCCGGACGCCCGGGCGAACGCCTCGGCGAGCCCGGCGACGGTGGGGTTCTCGAAGAACGTGCGGATCGAGATCTCCGCGCCCAGCACGGACCGGACCCGGCTGAGCAGCCGGACCGCCGACAGCGAGTGGCCGCCCCGGTCGAAGAAACCGTCGTCGATCCCCACCGACGGCACCCCGAGCACCTCGACGAACAGGGTGCACAGCATCTGCTCCAGCGGGCCGCGCGGCGCCCGGGAACGAGCGGGCAGCACGGCCGCGTCCCCGGCGGTGTCCGGGGCGCCGGCCCCGGCGAGCCGCAGCTCACCGTCGACGGTCCAGCGGGCGGCGCGGCCGGTGCGGTACAGCCAGGACGCGCCCGCGAACGGCGAGGGCAGCAGACGCCCGGGGTCGACACCGCCGGCCCCGGCGGGCACCGGCTCGTCGCCCGCCGCGTACAGCATCCCCCACGCCCCCGGCGGCACCGGGCGCAGCGACTCGTCCAGTACCCAGGCACGGGTGGGACGCACGGCGGCCGGCAGTCCGGCCCGGGACAGCGCGCCGGCCGCCTCCGGCCGGGCGGCCCCGCTCCATTCCTCCAGGACGGCGGCGCGCTCCGCCGCGTCCAGCACCTCGACCGCCGACAGGGCGAGACCGGGGTCGGCGGCGATCGCGGCGAGCAGCCGCAGATAGCGCTCACCGATCGAACGGGCGGTCCGCGCCTCGAAGAGACCGCTGTTGAACTCCAGCTCGGCGACGATGCCCGCCGGGCGCCCCCGCTCGTCGAAGCGCTCGGTCAGCTCGAGGTTCAGGTCGAACTTGGTGTCCTCGATCGGCAGCCGCTCCAGCTCCACCGCGAGCCGGGGCAGCCGGGCGACCTCGGCCACGGTGGCCCGCGGATCGGTGCTGTGCAGGGTCAGGCACACCTGGAACAGCGGGTGCCGGGCGAGCGAACGCTCGGGGTTGACCGCCTCCACCAGCCGCTCGAACGGCAGGTCCTGGTGCGCGTACGCCTCCAGCCCGCGCTCCCGGACCCGCTCCACCAGCTCGGTGAACGCGGGGTCCCCGGAGGTGTCGGTGCGCAGCACCAGCGTGTTCGCGAAGAACCCGACCAGCTCCTCCACGGCCGTGTCGGTGCGGCCCGCGATCGGCGTGCCGATCGGAATGTCCGTCCCCGCCCCGAGCTTGGTCAGCAGGCCCGCGAGCGCGGCCTGGAGCACCATGAACAGGCTCGCCCGGGTACGGCCGCCGAGCGCGTGCAGCTCCTGGTGCAGGGCGGCGGGCACCCGGAAGGACACCTGGCCGCCGCGCTGCGACAGATCCGCGGCCCGCTCCCGGTCGGCCGGCAGCGCCAGCTCCTCCGGCAGCCCCGCCAGGGCCCCGGTCCAGTAGCCGAGCTGGCGGGAGATCTCGCTGCCCGGGTCGTCCTCCGAGCCCAGCACCTCCCGCTGCCACAGGCTGTAGTCCGCGTACTGCACCGGCAGCGGCTCCCAGTCCGGCGCCCCGCCGCCCGCGACCCGGGCCGTGTAGGCCTCGGCCAGGTCACGGGCCAGCGGCCGCATGGACCAGCCGTCACCCGCGATGTGATGCAGCAGCAACAGCAGCACGTGCTCGTCCTCGGACAGCGCGAACAGCGTCGCCCGCAGCGGCGGTTCGGCCGCCAGGTCGAACCGGTGACGCGCCGCCGCGACCAGCTCGGCCGGCAGCCCGTCCTCGTCGGCCTCCCGCACGTCGAGAGCGACCCGCGCGTCCCCCGGAGCCAGCACCCGCTGGGTGAACCCCTCCTCGTCCTGCCCGAACACCGTGCGCAGGCTCTCGTGCCGCGCGACGACGTCCCCGAGCGCCAGCCGCAGCGCCTCCCGGTCCAGCACGCCACGCAGCCGCAGCGCGCCGGGCGCGTTGTACGCCGTGCTGTCGCCGTCCAGCAGCTGGAGGAACCGCAGCCGCTGCTGCGCGTACGACAGCGGAATCCGCTCCGGCCGCGGCACGACCGGGGCGACCCCGCGCCGCACCCCGGCCGCGGACGCGGCATCGAGGTAGCCGACGAGTCCGGCGACCGTGGGGGTGTCGAACATCTGCCGGATCGGCAGCTCCGTGTCCAGGACGGTACGGATCCGGCTGACCAGGCGGGTGGCGAGGAGCGAGTGCCCGCCGAGGCGGAAGAAGTCGTCGTCGATCGAGACGGTTTCCAGGCCGAGGATCTCGGCGAAGAGACCGCAGAGGATCTCCTCGCGGTCCGTGCGCGGGCCACGGCCGGCCGGGGTGTCCATGCTGTAGTCGGGGGCGGGCAGGGCGCGGCGGTCCAGCTTGCCGTTCACCGTGAGCGGCAGCTCGTCGAGGGCGACGAACGCCGACGGGACCATGTACTCCGGCAGCCGGGACGCGACGTACTCGCGCACCCCGTCGACCGAGCCGACGACATACGCCACCAGGCGCTGGTCACCGGGCTGGTCCTCGCGAACGACCACAGCGGCACGAGCCACCTCCGGGTGACCGGCGATGACCGCCTGGATCTCCCCCAGCTCGATCCGGAAACCACGCAGCTTGACCTGATCATCGACCCGGCCCGCATAGACGAGCTGACCGTCACTGTTCCAGCGAGCCATGTCACCCGTGCGGTACATGCGGGAGCCCGCAGGGCCGTAGGGGTCGGCGGTGAAACGCTCCGCCGTCAGGTCCGCACGCTCGAAGTAACCACGAGCCAGGACCACACCACCGATGTACAACTCACCAGCGACACCCGGCGGCACCGGACGCAACCGCTCATCCAGCACATAGGCGCGGGTGTTCCAGAACGGCCGCCCGATCGGCACCGGACCCGAACCCACGGCCTGACCAGGCTCAATACGGAAGTCCGTGCAGTTGACCGTCGCTTCCGTGGGCCCATAGGCGTTGATCACCGTCACGGCCGGGTGGGTAGTCCTCCACGCCTCCAGCACCTCACCGACCAGCGCCTCACCACCGGTGATCAGCGTCCCCGACGGCGACACCCCCTCCGGCAACGCCTGCAACAGACTGAGGTGCGACGGCGTGACCTTCATGAACGACGGCC
>NZ_MUND01000429.1 GCF_002154375.1 Streptomyces glaucescens
CGCCTGGCACGCACTCTCGCCGCGCCGGGCGAAGCCCCAAGTACATCCAGTGCAAGGGACTCCGCCCGGCGCGCCGAGAGCACGCACCAGACGCCGCGGGGCCCGCCCTTCGGGCGGACGACGGGACTTTGCGGACACGACCTGGGGGCCGCTCGCGCGGGCCCGGGCGTTCAGTGGTGGTAGAAGATCCGGTCTCCGTACTCGTCGAGGACGCGGCCGTTCCACTCGTGGCCGCCGTCGACGTTGCCGGAGCGCAGCAGCGGGGGCTCGATGCCGCGCTCGGCGAGGACGGCGGCGGCGGTGGCCATGGTGGCCTGGAGGAGGGCGGTGGTGACGACGGTGGAGGCGGGGGCGAACGGCGCCGGGACGCCGTCGAGGGTCAGTTCGGCGTCGCCGACGGCGATCTTGGAGTCGAGGACGATGTCGCAGTGGTCCTTGAGGAAGGTGCCGGAGCTGTGCCGTGAGCCGGTCTGCGTGGCGTAGGCGACGGAGGTGACGCCGATGACGCGGATGCCGAGGGCGCGCGCGTTGACGGCCATCTCGACGGGGAGGGCGTTGCGGCCGGAGAGGGAGACGATCACCAGGGTGTCGCCGGCGCGGAGCGGGGAGCTGTCGAGGACGGCGGTGGCGAGGCCGTCGACGCGTTCCAGGGCGGAGCCGAGGGTCGCGGGCATGACGTCGACGCCGACGACGCCGGGGACGGCGAGCAGGTTCATCAGGGCGAGGCCGCCGGCGCGGTAGACGAGGTCCTGGGCGGCGAGCGAGGAGTGGCCGGCGCCGAAGGCGAACAGCCGGCCGCCGGCGGCGACGGTGTCCGCGATCAGGGTGCCGGCCGCGTCGATGGCCGGGGCTTCCTCGTCGCGGACGCGTTGCAGCAGGCCGATGGCGGCGTCGAGGTACTGGTCGGCCGGCTTGCTGTCGCCCATGCGAGCTCCTTCGCGCCGTTGCGGGGGCTGTGTGCGTGTGTCGCGGATCACGGTGCGGTCTGGACCACTGTGCTGTCAATACGGGGCGGGGGAGGGGTGGGGGAGCGGTACGGGGAGCGGGCGGCGGGACATGACCCGTTCCGGCCAATGCCCCTTTCGTTTCGGCGGCGCGGCACGGTTGTCAGTGGCATCCGGCAGAATTGATGGCAGGGCCAGCGCAGGAGCCGAGCGCCGTCGAGCCTTCGGCAGAGCTAATTCAGAGCTAATCGAGGGGCACGTATGTCCGGACTGATCGACACCACGGAGATGTATCTCCGCACCATCCTCGAGCTGGAGGAGGAAGGTGTGGTCCCCATGCGCGCCCGGATCGCCGAGCGGCTCGACCAGAGCGGGCCGACGGTCAGCCAGACGGTGGCGCGGATGGAGCGTGACGGCCTGGTGTCCGTGGCCAGCGACCGGCATCTGGAGCTGACGGAGGAAGGCCGCCGGCTGGCCACCCGTGTGATGCGCAAGCACCGTCTGGCCGAGTGCCTGCTCGTCGATGTGATCGGCCTGGAGTGGGAGCAGGTGCACGCCGAGGCCTGCCGCTGGGAGCACGTGATGAGCGAGGCCGTCGAGCGGCGCGTCCTGGAGCTGTTGCGCCACCCGACCGAGTCGCCGTACGGCAACCCGATCCCGGGTCTGGAGGAGCTGGGCGAGAAGGACGGCGCCGACCCGTTCCTGGACGAGGGCATGGTCTCGCTGGCCGAGCTGGACCCGGGCCTGGAGGGCAAGACGGTGGTGGTGCGCCGCATCGGCGAGCCGATCCAGACGGACGCCCAGCTGATGTACACCCTGCGGCGCGCGGGAGTGCAGCCCGGTTCGGTGGTGAGCGTGACGGAGTCGGCCGGCGGTGTGCTGGTGGGCAGCGGCGGCGAGGCGGCCGAGCTGCAGTCGGACGTCGCCTCCCATGTCTTCGTGGCCAAGCGCTGATCACGTCCGGCGTGTCGAGTCCGGCCCCTCGGTGACGGGCGCTGGTCCCGGCCCCGGCCGCCGGGCGCCGTGCTCGTGACCGTGGGTGACGGCAGGCGGCCGTGAGCGAGGTGCGTGGCTGCCTGCGGCTGCCCCGGCCGGCCAGGACCTGACCATGCGCGTGGTCCGAGTGAGCGTGGTGACGTAGTCCCGTCGATCGCGTCGAATCCCGGACTGCCTGCGCCGAATCGCAGCGCCGGGTCGCTTCGCGTGCCAGGCTGTCGCGTGGGACGCGTGGCCGAGGCGGTGATCGTGAGGCGTCGGTCGTGCGGCGGTGGCGTGAGGGGAGGGCGCGTGGTTGACGGATCGCCCGCTTCCAGGGAGAGCCCCGGCGCCTTGCGGCGCCGGGGCCTGTCCTCCCCTGTTCCGACCCGGAGCCCCGAGCTCTCAGGGTCGTCCCCCTCGGACCGTTTTCCCCGAGCGGTCCGCCTCCCGCTGAAGATCTCCCCCCAGGAACGGCGATCATTCCTGGCACGGGGTCACTCGAACGAGGGGTGTTACTCGTCCGAACCCCATCTTCGAATGCGCTTTCGATAGTCTGCGGGGGCGGACAGCACACCGCACGGCAGCGGACAGCAGCACCAGAGCACGACCAGCAGGACTCAGGCGTACGAGCGGAGCTTGGGGGGTGCCGGGAACATGGCGCGGCGCATCGAGGTGACCGGAGCGGGCGGGGTACGGCTCGCGGCCTGGGAGTTCGGCGACCCGCCCAAGTCCGGCTCCGATCCGGCCCCCGTCGCCCCCGGGGTGCTCTTACTCCACGGCCTCATGGGCCGCGCCTCCCACTGGGCGCCCACCGCCCGCTGGCTCTCCGAACGCCACCGCGCCGTCGCACTCGACCAGCGCGGCCACGGCCAGAGCGAGAAGCCTCCGCGGGCCGCCCTCACCCGGGAGGCCTACGTCGACGACGCCGAGGCCGCCCTGGAACAGCTCGGCCTCGCTCCCGCCGTCCTGATCGGCCACGCCATGGGCGCGCTGACCGCCTGGCAGCTCGCCGCCAAACGCCCCGACCTGGTCCGCGCCCTGATCATCTGTGACATGCGGGCCTCCGCGCTCGGCGCCGCCTCGCAGCGCGAGTGGGCCGACTGGTTCCGGTCCTGGCCGCTGCCCTTCGCCACCCTCGCCGACGTACGCAAGTGGTTCGGGGAGGACGATCCCTGGGTGGAGCGGCCCAACCCGGCCCGCGGCTCCTTCTACGCCGAGGTCATGACGGAGACCCCGGACGGCTGGCGGCCCGTCTTCGAGCCCGAGCAGATGCTGAGGTCCCGCGAGACCTGGGTCTACGACGCCCACTGGGAGGAACTGGCCCAGGTCCGCTGCCCCACCCTGGTGGTCCGCGGTCTCGACGGCCAACTGGGCCGGGCCGAGGCGCAGGAGATGGTCCGGGTGCTGCCCCGGGGCGCGTACGCGGAGGTGGCCGACGCCGGCCATCTCGTCCACCACGACCAGCCCGAGGCCTGGCGCGCGGCGATCGAGCCGTTCCTGGAGGGCGTCCGCGCGCTCTGAGCCCCCGTACGGCCGGCGCCACGGCCGGCGCCACGGCCGGCGCCATGTCCGGCTCTACGTCCCGCCTGTCACCGTCAGGAACCCCACCGCCCCCGCCGCCACCAGCAGTACCGCCAGCAGGCACCAGCGGCGGGCGGTGTGCAGGGCGGCGCGGATCTGCCAGACGTGGGCCATGGCGAGCAGCCAGCGGACATAGGGGTCGGTGCGGGCCACGTTCGCGCGGGCGCGTTCCAGATGCCGCCCGAGCAGTCGGCGGCGGTCCGGGTCGGTCTCGGCGGCCAGCGCCCGCTGGATGTTGACGGCGACGGCCCGGTGGCGCAGCAGATCGTCCACCCCTGTGGCGGCGGTGCCGAAGAAGTCGCCGGGTGCGGCGTCGATCAGCTCCCGCAGCCCGCGCAGCGCCGGTTCGCGGAGGGTGGCGGTCGTGGTGACCGGCGGAATGAGCACCCGGCTGACCTGCCACACCGCCAGGCTCACCCCGCCCAGCGCGACCAGCAGCGCCACCCCGGTGATCACCGCGTCGCCGAGCCCGTGCACCTTGCCCACGGCGACCAGCGGCCCGCCGCCGATCAGCGCGGCGCCCACCATCCCGAACGCGGCGATCATCCACCGGGCCGCCGCGCGCAGTTCGGGCACGGCGTCGAGCGGGGAGGGCAGCGCGTCGAACGGCAGCGGCGCCGCGCCCGGATCGGGCGCGGGCGTGGTCACCG
>NZ_MUND01000043.1 GCF_002154375.1 Streptomyces glaucescens
CGGGCGAAGCCCCAAGTACATCCAGTACGAGGGACTCCGCCCGGGGCGCCGAGAGCACGCACCAGACGCCGCGGGGCCCGCCCTTCGGGCGGACGACGGGACTTTGCGGACACGACCTAGCCCAGCCGCGGGATCTCGATCGCCGGGCAGCGGTCCATGACCATGTCGAGACCGGCGGCCCGCGTGCGGCCGTACGCCTCCTCGTCGATGACGTCCAGCTGGAACCAGACCGCCTTGGCGCCCTTCGCGACGGCCTCGTCGGCGACGGCTCCGGCGAGGTCGCTGTTGACGAAGACGTCCACCACGTCCACGTCGAAGGGGATGTCGGCGAGCGAGGCGTAGCCCTGCTCGCCGTGCACCGTCTCCGCCTTCGGGTGGACGGGCACGATGCGCTTGCCGAAGCGCTGGAGCACGCGGGCGACGCCGTGGGCCGCGCGCCGCTCGTTGTTCGACAGGCCCACCACGGCCCAGGTGTCGCCGCTCTCGGTGAGTATCTTTCGAACGGTGGCTGCGTCGCCGTACACGGGGGCCTCCCGGGCCTTGTGGACTTCTCCTGGTGCTTCGAGCAGGAGAACGGCCGACGGCGGGCGAAGATTCCCGGCCCCGCGCACCTGCGCCCGGGCGGACCCGGGCCTACGCTCGCACCGTGCTGCGCATCATCGACGCCGGAACCGGCGAAGTCGTCGAGGCCGCCCCCGCCCGCCGCGGTCTCACCCGGGTCGAGGCCCACGCGCCGGGCCTCGACCCCACCGCCCTGCGCGTGCTGCTGGTCGCCGACCTGCTCGTCCGGGCCCTGGAACTCGGCGGGACACCGGTCTGGGGGCTGCTCCGCGCGGAGCGCCCGCAGACGGAGCTGCGCGCGGCGGCCGACACGCTCGGCATCCGTCCTCTGGAGGACCGGGCGCAGGCGGGGCCGGGACTCGGGGAGCGGCAGGTGCTGCACGTGATCGCGGAAGGAGCCGCGGCGCCCGACGGGGTGCGGGTGGGGGTGGCGGCGGTCGAACCGGCCAGGCCGGCGGATGCGCCGGGGGAGGGCACCCAGGCGCTGCTGGGCGGCGATCCGGCCGTGCTGCGGCTCGCGCTGCTGGCCCGGCCCCGGAGGGAGCCGGTCCGGCTGGACGCCGAGGCGCTGGCCGGGGCCGGGCGGACGCTGGGCCGGTGGCGGCGGGCCGTCGCCGGGTGGGCGCGGGAGCCGTCGCGACCGGTCCCCGAGGAGGTGCGCGGACGGCTCCGGGCCGCCTGGGAGGACGACCTGGACGTGCCCGGCGTGCTGCGGGTCCTGCGGCGGGTGGAGAACGAGCCGGAGCTGCCGGACGGCGCCCGTTTCGAGACGTACGTCTACGCCGACCGGCTCCTGGGTCTCGACCTCGCCCGTGACCTGGGGGTCCTCGCGTGATCAGCCGGGCGGAGGCCGGTCCGCTGCGCCGCCTGGTGGTGCTGCGGCACGCCAAGTCCGCCTGGCCGCCCGACGGCCCGGACGTCCCCGACCACGACCGTCCGCTCGCCCCGCGCGGACGCCGGGACGCCCCGGCCGCCGGACGGGCGCTCGCCGCGGCCGACTGCCTGCCGGACCTCGCCCTGTGCTCCACCGCCCTGCGCGCGAGGCAGACCTGGGAACTGGCCGCCGCCCAGTGGGGCACCCCGCCGCCGGCCCGGCACGACCCGCGGCTGTACGCCGCCGGTGTGCCCGGGCTGCTGGCCGTCGTCCGCGAGGTGCCGCCCGAGGTGAGCACCCTGCTGCTCGTCGGGCACAACCCCGGCCTGGAGGATCTGGTCCTCGACCTGGCCGGGGACGGCCTGGACGACACCCTGGACCGGGTCCGGACGAAGTTCCCGACCTCGGCGATCGCCGTCCTCGCCTGGCGCGGCGCCGACTGGGGGGCGCTCGCCCCCGGCGCGGCCCTGCTGACCTGGGTGACGGTGCCGAGGGGGAGGAAGAGGTAGCCGCCGCATAGGCTGGCCGGATGCAGGACGAGTACCGCACGGTCGCCCGCGCGGGCGTGCACGAGACCGAGGTCAACCGCTCCCGCTTCCTGTGCGCCCTCGCACCGGCGGCCACGGAGCGTGAGGCGCAGGACTTCATCGCGCGCGTGCGCAAGGAGCACGCCGACGCCACCCACAACTGCTGGGCGTATGTCGTCGGCGCCGACGCCGGGATCCAGAAGGCCAGCGACGACGGCGAGCCCGGCGGCACCGCCGGCGTGCCCATGCTCCAGATGCTGATGCGCCGTGACATGCGGTACGTCGTCGCCGTCGTCACCCGCTACTACGGCGGCGTGAAGCTCGGCGCGGGCGGGCTCATCCGGGCGTACGGGGGCGCGGTCGGCGAGGCCCTGGACGCGCTCGGCACGATCACCCGGCGCCGGTTCCGGCTGGCCACGGTGACCGTCGACCACCAGCGTGCGGGCAAGATGCAGAACGACCTGCGCGCGACCGGCCGCGAGGTGCGGGACGTGCGCTACGGCGAGGCGGTCACCCTCGAGATCGGTCTGCCGGACGCCGACGTGGACGCCTTCCGGGCCTGGCTGGCGGACGCCACCGCGGGGACGGCCGGGTTCGAACTGGGCGGGGAGGCGTACGGCGACGCCTGAACCACGGCCGCCCGTGCGCTGCCTGCGCCTCCGCTTCCGCCTCCACGCCGCTACCGCCTATGCTCCCGCCCCCGCCTGCCCCTGGGCCAGGGTCTCGCCTACCGCCTGTGCGAAGGCGCGGGCCTGCGGGGTGACGGTGTCGCGGCGGACGACCAGGCCCAGCAGGGAGTCCGGCAGGCCCTCGACCGGGACGAACGCCAGGGAGGCGCGACTGCTGTGGTACTCGGCCGTCGAGCGGCAGAGCAGCATCGCTCCCCGGTCCGCCGCCGCGAGCGAGAGGCCTTCCTGAAGGGTGTTGACCAGAGGGCCGGCAGGGATCGGCCGACCGCCCGGCGTCTCGCGGGGGGCCTGCACCCGGCGCCAGTACTCGGGCGCGGAGTCATGGACGCCGATCAGCCGGCAGTCCGCCAGTTCCTCCGCCGAGACCGACTCCCGCGCCGCCAGCGGATGCCGGGCGGAGACCGCCAGGGTCTGCGGCTGCCGCGAGAACACCGGCCCCAGCACCAGGTCGTCCTCCGCCACCGGCAGCAGCACCACCGCGCAGTCCACCTCCTTGCGGCGCACCGGCCCGAACGGATCGGACAGCGCGATCTCCGCCACCTCGATCGCGCACGTCGGGCAGCGGTCCTGGAACAGGGCGACGGCCTGGGCGAGAGCGTCGTCCACCGTTCCCTGGAAGCCGAGCCGCAGCACCCCGCCCACACCGCGGGCGGCGGCCCGCGCCTCGTCGACGGCCGCCCGCAGCGCCTCGTACGCCGGGCGCAGCGACGCCAGGAAGGACTCACCGAGCGGCGTCAGGCTCACGCGGCGGCTCGTGCGCTCCACCAGCGGAGCGCCGATCCGCCCCTCCAGTGACCGCAGCAGCTGGCTGACCCGGCTCTGGGACACGTACAGCCGCTCGCCCGTGCGGCCGAAGTGCAGTTCCTCCGCGAGCACGAGGAAGGCCTCCAGCTCGCGGACCTCCAGACTGCTCACAGCCCCCTCCCCGCGCGTCGATCGAGTAGTCCGGCTCATCGAACCATGAGAGACGGGCCGTTGTTCCCGCAGGTCGCGGCAGGTTGGCTGAACGCATGGCACAGACAGAGAAGTCGGCAGGCGTGACTCCGGACCGCTCGCGCCCGTGGGGCGGTGGCCGGCCCGCCGTCATCGCCGCCGCGGGCGCGACGTTCACGGTGGTCACGTCCGAGATGCTGCCGGTGGGCCTGCTCACCCCGATCGGCGGAGCGCTGCGGGTGACGGAGGGCACGGCCGGTCTGACGCTGACCGTCACGGGCCTGGTGGCCGCGGTGTCCGCGCCGCTGCTCACCCCGGCGCTGGGCCGCTTCGACCGCCGCCCGGTGCTGTGCGGTCTGATGGCGGTCGTCGCCGCCGGGAACCTGCTGGCCGCCTGGTCCCCGCACTTCGCGGTGATGGTGGCGGCCCGGATCCTGGTCGGTATCGGCATGGGCGGTGTGTGGGCCGTCGCGGCCGGTCTCGCGGTACGGCTGGTCCCGGGCAGGTCCGTGGGGCCGGCCACCTCGCTGATCTTCAGCGGCGTCTCGGTGGCCTCGGTGCTCGGCGTACCCGCCGGCACGTACATCGGTGAACTGGCCGGCTGGCGCATGGCGTTCCTGACCGTCGCCGGTCTCGGGCTGGTGGTGCTGTTGGCCTTGGCCGTGCTGCTGCCGAAGCTGCCGGCCGATCAGGAGGTCCGGCTCGGCGGCGTGCTGCGGCTCGGCGGCGACCCGGGGGTGGCGACCGGGCTCGGTGTGGTGGCGCTCCTGGTCACCGGGCACTTCGCCGCCTACACGTACGTGCGGCCCGTCCTGGAGGAGACCGCCGGGGCGAGCACGTCCGTGATCGGCACGCTGCTGCTGGTGTACGGCGTCGCCGGTGTGCTCGGCAACTTCGCTTCCGGCGCCGGTGCTTCGCGCTCCCCGCGCGGCGTGCTCGTGGCGATCGGCCTGGTGCTGGCCGCGACGGTCTGCCTGATGCCGCTGATCGGCGGCTCGGTGATCACGGCGACGGTGCTGCTGGCGGTCTGGGGCCTGTCCTACGGCGGAGTCTCGGTCTCCACCCAGACCTGGCTGCTCGCGGCGGCCCCCGAGGCGCGCGAGGCGGCGTCGGCGCTGTTCGTCGGCGTGTTCAACGGCTCGATCGCGCTCGGAGCGTTCGCCGGGGGCCTCGCCGCGGACGGTCCCGGCGTCGCGGCCGTGATGTATCTGGGCGCGGCGCTCGCCGCCGGGGCAGTGGCGGTGGCCGCCCTGGGCCGCGCGCCGGTCGGCGGCCGCCGCTGACCGGCGCGACGTGACCCTTGAGTGAGGTGCACAACCCTCGACAGGTCCATAACGGGCATATCCCATCATTCTCCGTCAAGTGCGTGCGGACAGTCCGAGGTCGGTGGGGGACCAGGGGCCAGAGGCGTTAGCGTGGTGACCCCCGGTGTGCGTGCCGGGACCGGTCCATGCTGGTCTTTGAGGGACTCGAGGGTTGAACGTGCAGGTCAGAGAGATTCCATGAGATTGCTGCACACGTCCGACTGGCATCTCGGCCGGGCGTTCCACCGGGTGAACATGCTCGGGGCCCAGGCCGGCTTCATCGACCATCTCGTCGGCACCGTGCGGGAGCACGGGGTGGACGCGGTGGTCGTGTCGGGAGATGTGTACGACCGCGCGGTACCGCCCCTCGCCGCCGTCGAACTGTTCGACGACGCCCTGCACCGGCTGGCCGGCCTCGGCGTGCCGACCGTGATGATCTCCGGCAACCACGACTCGGCCCGCCGTCTCGGCGTGGGCGCCGGGCTGATCGGGCGGGCGGGCATCCACCTGCGCACCGATCCCGCGGCGTGCGGCACCCCGGTCGTGCTGCGGGACGCGTTCGGAGAGGTGGCCTTCTACGGCCTGCCGTACCTCGAACCCGCCCTGGTCAAGGACGAGTTCGGAGTGACGAGGGCCGGACATGAGACGGTGCTGGCCGCCGCCATGGACCGGGTCCGCGCCGACCTCGCCACCCGGCCGCCGGGCACCCGGTCCGTCGTCCTCGCCCATGCCTTCGTCACCGGGGGCGAGGCGAGCGACAGCGAGCGGGACATCACCGTCGGCGGCGTCGCCGCCGTCCCGGCCAAAGTCTTCGACGGCGTCGACTACGCCGCCCTGGGGCACCTGCACGGCAGTCAGACCATCACCGACCGCGTGCGCTACTCCGGCTCCCCGCTGCCGTACTCCTTCTCGGAGGCGCGGCACCGCAAGAGCATGTGGCTCGTCGACCTCGACGCCGACGGCGCGGTGACCGCCGAGCGCGTCGACTGCCCGGTGCCCCGCCCGCTGGCCCGCATCCGGGGCACCCTCGAGGAACTGCTCGCCGATCCGGAGCTGGCCCGGCACGAGGAGGCGTGGGTCGAGGCCACCCTCACCGACCCGGTCCGCCCCGCCGAGCCCATGGCCCGCCTCACCGAGCGCTTCCCGCACACGCTCAGTCTCGTCTTCGCCCCCGAACGCGCCCCGGACGACCCCGACGTGTCCTACGCCCGCCGCCTGGCCGGCCGCAGCGACCGGCAGATCGCCGAGGACTTCGTCACCCATGTCCGCGGCGCCGGACCCGACGAGCGGGAACGGGCGGTGCTCCAGGAGGCGTTCGACGCGGTCCGCGCGGACCAGACGGTACGGGAGGTGTCCTCCCGATGAGGGCGTACGGGACCGACGCGGTGAAGCGGGGCATGGGCTCGGCCGGACGGACGGCGGACCCGCACGCGCGTGCCGCCGCGCGCCCACGGCGGGCGGGAGCCGCCCGATGAGGCTGCACCGGCTCGACATCACCGCCTTCGGGCCGTTCGGCGGTTCCCAGAGCGTCGACTTCGACGCGCTGTCCGCCGCCGGGCTGTTCCTGCTGCACGGGCCGACCGGTGCGGGCAAGACCTCCGTGCTGGACGCCGTCTGCTACGCCCTGTACGGCTCGGTGCCGGGCGCCCGGCAGAGCGGCCAGGGCACGGGCCTGCGCAGCGACCACGCCGCACCGGGCACCCGGACATCGGTGACACTGGAGCTGTCCGTCGCCGGACGCCGCCTGGAGATCACCCGGCAGCCGCCCTGGGAGCGCCCCAAGAAACGCGGCACCGGCACCACCCTGGACAAGGCCCAGACCTGGCTGCGCGAGTACGACGCCGAGGCCGGCGCATGGCGGGACCGCAGCCGCTCCCACCAGGAGATCGGCGAGGAGATCACCCAGCTCCTCGGCATGAGCAGGGAGCAGTTCTGCCAGGTCGTGTTGCTCCCGCAGGGCGACTTCGCACGGTTCCTGCGCGCCGACGCCGAGGCCCGCGGCAAACTGCTCGGCCGGCTCTTCGACACCCAGCGCTTCGCGGAGGTCGAGAAGCGGCTCGCCGACCGCCGCCGCGCCACCGAGGCCGGTGTGCGCGAGGGCGACGCGGTCCTGCTGGCCGACGCCCACCGGATGCAGCAGGCGGCGGGCGGCGCCATGGAGCTGCCCGAGCTGGCCCCCGGCGACCCCGGCCTGGCCGACGCGGTGCTGAGCGCCGCCGCGATCGCCCGCAGCACCGCCCGCGAGGAGCTGGCCGTCGCCCAGTGCCGCCTCGCCGCCGCCGAGTCCGCGCGGGCCGCCGCCGACCGCGCCCTGGACGACGTACGGGAACGGGCCCGCCTCCAGCGGCGGTTCGCCGAGGCCCGGCAGCGGGCCCGGCTGCTGGAGGAACGGGCCGACGACCACCGCGAGGCACAAGCGCGGATGGAGCGCGGCCGCAAGGCCGAGGCCGTCGCACCCGCCCTGGAACTGCGGGAGTCCGCCGACGCGGAGCACCGCCGCGCGGTCACCGCCGAGGCCCACGCGCGCGCGGCGCTGCCCGCGCGGTACGCCGACGCCGGTGCCGCCGGGCTCGCCGCCGACGCCCGCCGGGCCGCCGAGGAACTGGGCGGACTGGAGTCCGCCCGCCGCGCCGAGCGCCGCCTGACCGACCTCGTCACCGAACGCGCCGGCCTCGACCGCCAGGAGCGCGCCGACGAGGAGATCATGGCGGAGGCGGACTCCTGGCTCGCCGAGTGGGAGACCACCCGCGCACGGCTGCGCGCGCGCATCGAGTCCGCGCAGGAGGCCACCGGGCGGGCCGAACAGCTCGCCGAACGGCGCGAACCGGCCCGGCGGCGACTGGACGCCGCCCGGCGCCGCGACCGGCTCACCGAGGAGGCGGACGCCGCCCAGCGGCAGGCCCTGGCCTCGGCCGAAGCGGCCGTCGAAGCCCGCGCCCACTGGCTGGACCTCAAGGAACAGCGGCTGAACGGCATCGCCGCCGAACTCGCCGCGGGCCTCGCCGACGGCGAGCCCTGTGCGGTCTGCGGGGCCACCGACCATCCCGCCCCGGCCCGCAAGGTGGCCGGCCATGTCGACCGGGAGGCCGAGGAACGCGCCCTCGCCGACCACCAGCGCGCCGACGAGCGGCGCGCCGAGGACGAGCGGCACCTGAGCGCCGTACGACAGGCTCTGGCCGCGGCCGGCGCCGAGGCCGGGGACACGCCGGCCGACGTGCTCGCCCGCGAGGCGGAGGAGGTGGAGCGGGAGTACCGGCAGGCGCGCGCCGCCGCCTCCGCGCTGCACGCCGCCCAGGAGGAACTGCGCCACGCCGAGCAGGAGCACGAGCGGCGCACCGCCGCCCGGCAGCAGGCCGAGGTGCGGGCCGCCGCCCGGGTCGGCCACCGGGAGCGGCTGGAGAGCGAACGGGCCGCCCTGGAGGAGGAACTGGCGCAGGCGCGCGGCACGGCCGACAGCGTGGCCGCGCGCGCCGCCCAGCTGGAGCGGTGGGCCGCCCGGCTCACCGAGGCCGCCGAGGCCGTCCGCACCGCGGAGGACACCGCCCAGCGCCTCAAGGAGGCCGACGCCCGGCTCGCGGACGCCGCGTTCCGGGCCGGCTTCGACACCCCGCAGGCCGCGGCCGCCGCCCTCCTCGACGACACCGCCCACCGCGAGCTGCAACGGCGGCTGGACGCCCGGCAGGCCGAGGAGGCCGCCGTCCGCGCCGTGCTCGCCGAGGCCGACACCGCCGCCGCCGCCGAACAACCGCCCGCCGACCTCGCCGCCGCCGAACGGGCCGCCGCCGACGCGGAACGCCGGGTACGCGAAGCCGCCTCCGCGCGGGACGCCGCCGGCCGCCGCTGCGCGGAGCTGGACCGCCTGTCCGCGCGCGCGGCCACCGGTGCGCGCCGGCTGGCGCCGCTGCGCGAGGAGTACGACCGGGTGGCCCGGCTCGCCGGGCTCGCGGCCGGCACCTCGGCGGAGAACGGACGCCGGATGCGCCTGGAGGCGTACGTCCTCGCCGCCCGGCTGGAGCAGGTGGCCGCCGCCGCGACCGTACGGCTGCAGCGCATGTCGTCCGGCCGGTACACCCTGGTGCACTCCGACGACCGGGCCGGCCGCGGTCGCAGCGGGCTCGGACTGCATGTCGTCGACGCCTGGACGGGGCGCGAACGGGACACGGCGACGCTGTCCGGCGGCGAGACCTTCTTCGCCTCGCTCGCCCTCGCCCTCGGCCTCGCCGACGTGGTCACCGACGAGGCCGGCGGGGTCCGCCTGGACACCCTCTTCATCGACGAGGGCTTCGGCAGCCTCGACGACCAGACCCTGGACGAGGTGCTGGACGTGCTGGACTCGCTGCGCGAACGCGACCGCAGCGTGGGCATCGTCAGCCATGTCGCCGACCTGCGGCGGCGGATCCACGCCCAGCTGGAGGTCGTCAAGGGCAGATCGGGATCGACGCTGCGGCAGCGGGGTCACTGACCGAGCGGACGGCGGGGCAGCGGGGAGGAGTAGACGACACTGGTCGTCACGGAGCCCAGCGTCCCGATCCGCCCCGACACCTCCTCCAGGTGCCGCATCGACCGGGCGGCCACCTTGATGACGAAACAGTCGTCGCCGGTGACGTGGTGCGCCTCCAGGATCTCCGGGGTCGCGGCGACCAGGTCGTGGAACGGCTTGTAGTTGCCGGTCGGGTAGCGCAGCCGGACGAAGGCCAGGATCGGCAGCCCCAGCCGTTCCGGGTCCACCACGGCGGCGTATCCCTGGATGACGCCCGCCTCCTCCAGGCGGCGCACCCGCTCGGTGACCGCGCTCGGGGACATGGAGACGGCCCGGGCCAGCTCGGCGAAGCTGGCGCGGCCCTCCCGCTGGAGGACGTCGAGGATGCGCCAGTCGGTGGCGTCCGGGGAAAACGCGGTCATGGGCGATGGATAGCAGGGAGATCCCGGGCGGATCAAGGTGTGGGCCGTGGAACGGCCCTTCAGGAAGGTGATCACCGACCGTAGATTTCTGGTCATCGGACGCCACGGGTTCGGACCTCACAGGTTCGGACACCACGGGGTCGCACACCACCGGAGAGGGAGCCCCGCGATGACCGCCACCGTCACCACCACCGCCTCAGCCGCCGTCAACCCCGTCCTGCGCGTCTCCCCCGCCGCCCCGGCCGACGCCGCCGCCTACTTCCGCGCGAGCCTCGTCTTCCACGCCGATGTCTCCGACGTCGCCACCGCGCTCGCCGCCGACGGCGACCCGGGCTTCGTCGTGCTGGACTCGCGGTCCACCGCGGCGTGGGACCAGGGGTACGTACCCGGCGCGGTTCATCTGCCGACCGGGCTCATCCCGGAACAGGCCGAGCACCTGCTCGACAAGTCGGTGCCCGTGGTGACGTACTGCTGGGGGCCCGGATGCAACGGCGCGACCCGGGCGGCCCTCGCGCTCGCCGAACTCGGCTTCCGGGTCAAGGAGATGCTGGGCGGGTTCGAGTACTGGGTGCGGGAGGGATTCGCGTTCGAGACCTGGGAGGGGCGTGAGCGGCGGGTCGCCGACGCGCTGACGGCGCCGGCGGATGCCGGGGACTGTGGCTGCTGAAGCCTCCGGCGGTTCGGCAGGTGCGACTCGTGGTGGGCGGGTCGCGCGGTGCCCCGCGCCCCTGACCGGGCTGCGGTGGCCCCGTCGCCAGGGTCCCCGGGAAAGTGGGATGCCGCGGGCCCGGGTCGCCTCGCATCATGATCCGTATGCCTCGACTGCCGCACCCCACCCCCGAAGAGCTCCGTCGTGACCCGCTTCCGCTGCGCGGGCGGACCGCCCTGGTCACCGGGGCCAGCCGGCGCGGCGGCATCGGATACGCCGTGGCCCGGCGCCTCGCGGCCTACGGCGCGAGCGTCTGTCTGCACCATCACGTGCCGCACGACGCCGGGCAGCCGTGGGGCGCCGACCGGCCCGAGGAGGTCGCCGCCTCCGTCCGCGAGGTCCTCGGCGACCCGCAGGCGCGCGTCGTCCACTGCCCCGGCGACCTCGCCGACCCGGCCGCCCCCGCCGAGCTGATCGCCACCGCCGCGCAGGCGCTCGGCGGACGGCTCGACATCCTCGTCGCCAACCACGCCCTCAGCGGCTCGGACGGCACCCTCGACACCATCGACGCCGCGATGCTCGACGCGCACTGGGCGGTCGACACGCGCGCGGTGGTGCTGCTGGTGCAGGCGTACGCCCGGCTGCGCGCCGCCCTGCCGCCGCGCACCCCCGGCGGGCGGGTGGTGCTGATGACCTCGGGACAGGACCACGGGGGCGGTATGCCCGGCGAGATCGCCTACGCCCTCCAGAAGGGAGCCCTCGCCTCCATCACCCGCTCCCTCGCGACCACGCTCGCCGAGCATGCGGTCACCGTGAACGCGGTCAATCCCGGACCCGTCGACACCGACTACCTGTCGGGCGAGGCCTACGACTGGGTCGCCTCCCGCTTCCCCGCCGGACGCTGGGGCATGCCGGACGACCCGGCCCGCCTCATCGCCTGGCTGGCCACGGACGAGGCGGTCTGGGTCACCGGTCAGGTGATCGACTCCGAGGGCGGTTTCCGGAGGTGACGGGCGTGCGCGGCGCCGCGGCGGGTCAGAGCCGGGACAGCTCGTCGACCAGGTCGTCCAGGCCCAGCGATCCCTGGGAGAGGGCGGCCATGTGCCAGGCCTTGAGGTCGAAGGCGTCGCCGTGCCGCTCGCGCGCCTTCTCCCGGCCCAGCAGCCAGGCCCGTTCGCCCAGCTTGTAGCCGATGGCCTGGCCGGGGATCGTCAGATAGCGGGTCATCTCGCTGGAGACGTAGTCCTCCGGACGGCTGCTGTGCGCGCCGTAGAACTCCTCGGCCAGCTCCGGCGTCCACCGCTCGCCCGGGTGGAACGGCGAGTCCGCGGGGATCTCCAGCTCCAGGTGCATGCCGATGTCGACGATCACCCGGAGCGCCCGCATCATCTGCGCGTCGAGGTAGCCGAGCCGCACCTCGGCGTCCGTGAGGAAGCCCAGCTCGTCCATCAGCCGCTCCGCGTACAGCGCCCACCCCTCGGCGTTGGCACTGACCAGGCCGACGGAGGCCTGGTAGCGGGACAGGCTCCCGGCGACGTGCGCCCACTGCGCCAGCTGGAGGTGATGGCCGGGCACGCCCTCGTGGTACCAGGTGGAGACCAGGTCGTAGACCGGGAACCGGGTCAGGCCCATGGTCGGCAGCCAGGTGCGGCCCGGGCGGGAGAAGTCCTCCGACGGCGGTGTGTAGTACGGGGCGGCGGCGCTGCCGGGCGGGGCGATGCGCGACTCCACCCTCCGCACCCGCTCGGCGAGTTCGAAGTGGGTACCGTCCAGCTTCTCGATCGCCTCGTCCATCAGGTCCTGGAGCCACTCCCGGGTCTCGTCGACGCCCTCGATGTGGCGGCCGTGCTCGTCGAGGTGCGCGAGCGCCACCCACGGCGTCTCGGCGCCGGGCAGGATCCTCTCCGCCTCCGCGCGCATCTCGCCGAGCAGGCGGTGGAACTCCGACCAGCCGTAGGCGTACGCCTCGTCCAGGTCGAGGTCGGTGCCGTTGTAGTAGCGCGCCCAGCGGGCGTAGCGGTCACGGCCCACCGTGTCCGGGGCGCCCTCGACGGCCGGCGCGTACACCTCGCGGATCCAGTCCCGCAGCTCCGCCACGGCGGCCGTCGCCGCCCGGGCCGCCTCGTCCAGCCCGGTCCGCAGGGCCTCGGGGCCGGCCGCGGCGAAGTCCTCGAACCAGCCGCGGCCGGAGCCGTCGGTGTCCGCCCACTCGGTGAGCTGCTCCAGGAAGACGGCCGTGGGGCGGGGACCCGCGTACAGCTTGCGGTCCAGGCCGAGCGCCAGGGACTCGCGGTATCCGGCCAGCGCGGCGGGCACCGCCCGCAGCCGCTCGGCGATCGCCGCCCAGTCCTCGTCGGTGTCCGCCGGGGTCACCGTGAACACCTCGCGCACATGGTGGGCGGCCGTGCTCATGTTGCCGACCGCGCGCAGTCCCTCGTCGGCCTCGTGCACGGCGAGCTCGGCGGTCAGCCGCTCGCGCAGCAGCCGGGCGCAGCGCCGCTCGATGTCGCTGTCCGCGCCGGGCCGCCGCTCGGCCTCGTCCAGCCGCGCCAGCGTCCGGCGCGCCAGCTCCGCCAGTGCCTCCTGGCCCGCGGGCGAGGTGTCGGGCAGCCGGCTCGAACTCTCCTTCACACCGAGGTAGGTACCGGTCACCGGGTCGAGGGCGATGAGCTCGTCGACGAACGCGTCGGCGACCTCACGGGGCAGCGGGCTCTTGGTCTCTGACATGCGGACCATCCTCGTACGACGGCCCGGACCCGGCACCCGGTTTGCGCCTACGGCAACGGCGGCAGCAGGGGGCCGCAGTCCCACTGCTGGAAGATCAGACGGGTCTCCACCCGGGCCACCTCACGGCGGGCCGTGAACTCGTCGAGGACGAGCCGCTGCAGGTCCGCCATGTCGGCGACGGCGACATGGACGAGATAGTCGTCCGGCCCGGTGAGATGGAAGACGGTCCGGGACTCCGGCAGCGCCCGGATGCGGTCCACGAACGGCCCCACCAGCTCCCGGCGGTGCGGCCGGACCTGCACCGACAGCAGTGCCTCCAGACCGCGCCCCAGCTTGGCCGGATCCAGCCGGAGCTGGTGCCCGAGGATCACACCCGCGCGGCGCAGCCGGGTCACCCGGTCGAGGCAGGTGGACGGTGCGACCCCGACCTGCGCGGCGAGGTCCCGGTAGGTCGTCCGGGCGTCGTTCTGCAACAGCCGCAACAGATGGAGGTCCACCGGATCCAGTACGACAGATTCGGCCACCGGCCGAACGTAGCACGGGATTTTCGGATCCGGCCCCGGCCGGTGTTCACCCTCTCGCCATGGAGACAGCGCGCACACAGTCACCGACCCGTACCCGGGCACTGGCCACCGAGGCCGTGCACGCCGGCCGCGACGACCTCGCCGAGCAGGGCCTGCACGTCCCGCCGATCGACCTGTCGACCACCTACCCTGCCGCCGACAGCCGGGCCGAGGCCGCCCGGATCGACGCGTTCGCCACGACCGGCGCCGAGCCGGACGGCCCGCCCGTCTACGCCCGCCTCGGCAACCCCACGGTCGCTCGCTTCGAGACCGCGCTCGCCCGGCTGGAGGGCACCGAGGCAGCCGTCGCGTTCGCCAGCGGCATGGCTGCCCTCAGCGCGGTCCTGCTGGTCCGGGCCTCCCTGGGCCTGCGGCACGTGGTGGCGGTACGCCCGCTGTACGGCTGCAGCGACCACCTGCTGACCGCCGGGCTGCTCGGCTCCGAGGTCACCTGGACCGACCCGGCCGGGATCGCGGAGGCGCTGCGCCCGGACACCGGTCTCGTCCTCGTCGAGTCCCCGGCCAACCCGACCCTCGCCGAGGTCGATCTGCGGGCCGTCGCCCACGCCTGCGGGTCCGTGCCGCTGCTGGTGGACAACACCTTCGCCACACCCGTGCTCCAGCGTCCCGTCGAGCACGGCGCGCGGCTGGTGCTGCACAGCGCCACCAAGTACCTCGGCGGGCACGGCGACGTGCTGGCCGGAGCCGTCGCCTGCGACGAGGAGTTCGCGGGGCGGCTGCGGCAGGTCAGATTCGCCACCGGCGGGGTCCTCCACCCGCTGGCCGGATACCTGCTGCTGCGCGGCCTGGCCACCCTGCCGGTCCGGGTGCGGGCCGCATCGAAGACCGCCGCCGAACTCGCTCGCCGGCTCGCCGCCGACCCGCGGGTCGAGCGGGTGCACTACCCCCGCATCGGCGGCGCGATGATCGCCTTCGAGGTGTACGGCGACCCGCACGCGGTCATCGGCGGCGTCCGGCTGGTCACCCCGGCCGTCAGCCTCGGCAGCGTCGACTCCCTCATCCAGCACCCGGCGTCGATCAGCCATCGCATCGTGGACGCCGAGGACCGCCGGGGCGCCGGTGTCAGCGACCGGCTGCTGCGGCTGTCGGTGGGCCTGGAGGACGTGGACGACCTGTGGGCCGACCTGGACGGCGCCCTCGGGTGAACGAGCGAACGGCCCGGCGCGGCCGGGCCGTTCCGCCGAGCGCGCCGGGCCGGTCGCGCCGGGTCAGTCGCGGGCGGGCAGCCCGGTGGCCACCGGGGCCGCCTCCAGCCGGGCCGTGATCACCAGCGTGCCCTCCTCGATCTGGTAGTCGAGGGGCAGGCCGAGGCCGCGCATCGCGGCGACCATGCCGGTGTTGGAGGACTGGGTGACGGCGTAGACGCTCTCGCAGCCCGCCTCGGCCGCCATCGCCACCAGGCGGCCCAGCAGTTCGGTGCCGATGCCGCGCCGCTGCCAGGTGTCCTCGACGAGCAGCGCGACCTCCGTCTCGTCGCCGTCCCACAGCAGGTGGCCGAGGCCGACGATCCGCCCCGAGGTGGTCCGCACGGCGAGCGTGCGGCCGAAGCGCGGGGAGAGCAGGTGGCTGAGGTAGCGGTCCGCGTCGCCGACCGGCCCGTGGTAGCGCATGGCGAGGGTGCGGGCCGAGCACCGCTCGTGCATCTCCTTCGCCGCCTCCAGGTCGCCGGTGTCGGCCCGGTGCACGGTGATGGCGTTGCCCTCCGGCAGGGTCAGCACGTCCTGGCCGCGCGGGATGCGCGGGCCGAGCCGGGAGTCCAGTTCCACCAGCGCCCGCGCCCGCGCGAACTCGGTCGGGGTGAACGGCAGATACGGCCGCTCCACGGTGATCACACCGCCCTCCGGGGCGCGCAGCCGCAGCACGGTGTCCTCCAGGACGCCCTCCGCCGGTACGGCGCCGGCGTCACCCGCGCTCCCGGCCGGGGCCGCGGGCAGCTGGCGGATGGTGCAGCGGCCCAGCAACTGGCGCAGCGCGAGGGGCAGTTCAGCGGCGTCCAGGGCGGTGCGGGTGGCCAGGCCGAGGATCCGGGTGGGGGCGTCCACCAGGTCGTGGGCGTCGGCCCGCTCGATCCAGGTGCCGGTGCCGCCGGCCAGGGACACCGCCCGGGTGAGCTCACCGGCCGCGAGCGAGCCGGGGGCGCGCAGCAGGAACTCGTCGACCGTGCCGTCGCCCAGCGGATGGGTCTGCAGGCTCAGGATGTCCACCCGGTGGCCCGCGAGGGCCGTGCACAGCGCGGCCAGTGAGCCCGGCTCGTCCCGCACGGTCGTCCGCAGCCGCCACAGCGCGCTGCGGGGGGAGACCTCGTCGGCCGCCGTCCGCCCGGCGGTGCCCGGCCGGGCACCGGTATCGTCGGCCGGCGGTGCGTGGCCGTGGCGGCGTGCCCACCAGGTGTGGAAGGCCGCGGTGGCGATCAGCGCGACCGCGGAGACCAGCAGCAGCGTCGGGCCGTCGGGTCCGTGCCCGATCAGGTTGGCCACGGCGTCGGCGACCGCCACGGCGGTGAAGAGGGCGGCGAGTTCGACGACGTCCCGCCGCCAGTGGTGCACGGGACGGCCGTTCTTCGCGCGCGTCACATCAGTCATCTTCCGCTTCATGCACCCACTGTGAAGGAACGGTGTTGCGTGATCACGAACAGTATGTGACTGATGGGTTAAGCGGCCTTCTGTCCCATTTAGGGTTCAATTGACGGTTCAATGTGTCCGCCGCTGACCGTTCGATGTGCCATGCCGCGCACCGCGGGATGACGGCGGTGCGCGACACGGTGACGAGGGTACGGGATCTACTGGCCGACGAGGCCCGGCCGGAGCACCTTGGTGAACAGCACGGTGCCGTCCTGCTCGCGCAGCCGGACCGTCAGTTCCGCGCTGTCGCCGTCGATGTCGACCTCGCCGAAGAACTGGTAGCCCTCCGCGGGCGAGACGTTCGCCCTCGTCGGAGCCTTCACGAAGACCCGCTCCGGGCCGAACGTGCCGTCGAGCGCGTTGGCCGGGAAGGCACCGGCGTTCAGCGGGCCCGAGACGAACTCCCAGAACGGCTCGAAGTCGGTGAACGCGGCCCGCGACGGCTGGTAGTGCTGCGCCGAGGTGTAGTGCACGTCCGCCGTCAGCCAGACCGTGCCGGTGACGCGCCGGTGCTTGACGAACCGCAGCAGCTCGGCGATCTGCAGCTCACGGCCGAGCGGGGCGCCCGGGTCGCCCTGGGCCACCGCCTCGATGTTCGGCCTGCCGTCCCCGGTGTCCGGCACGACGAGACCGAGCGGCATGTCGGAGGCGATCACCTTCCACACCGCGCGCGACCGGGACAGCTCCTTCTTCAGCCACTCCAGCTGCTCGCGGCCGAGGATGCCCTGCTGGTCGGCGGCCTGGTCGCCCGGGGAGTTCGCGTTGCGGTGGGTCCGCATGTCCAGCACGAAGACGTCCAGCAGCGGACCGTGGTGCTGCACCCGGTAGACCCGCCCGCCGGGGCGGCGCAGCGTGGAGATCGGGAAGTACTCCGAGAACGCCCGCCGGGCCCGCGCGGCGAGCACGTCCACGTTCTTCTCCGTGTACCGGCCGTCGGCGAGGATCTCGCCCGGGTACCAGTTGTTGGTGACCTCGTGGTCGTCCCACTGGATGATGGACGGCACCCGGGCGTTGAACGCGCGCAGGTTCTCGTCCAGCAGGTTGTAGCGGAAGTTGCCGCGGAACTCGGCCAGGGTCTCGGCGACCTTCGCCTTCTCCTCGGTCGTGACGTTCCGCCAGATCCGCCCGTCGGGCAGGGCCACCGTCCCGGTGATCGGGCCGTCGGCGTAGACGTTGTCGCCGGAGCAGAGGAAGAAGTCGGGGTCCACGGCCGCCATCGCGTCGTAGATGCGGTAGCCGCCGAGCTCCGGGTTGATGCCCCAGCCCTGCCCGGCCAGGTCGCCGGACCAGACGAACCGCACGCCGTCGCGGCGCCGGACGGACGCCGTGCGGAAGGTGCCGGTGACCGGTTCGCCGGTACGGCGCGGGTCGTCCGGGTCGGCCAGCAGCACCCGGTAGTGGATCTGCTCGCCGGGCGGCAGGCCGCGCAGCCGGGTGGTCCCGGTGAAGTCGGTGTCCGCGCCCAGCAGCGGGCCGTGCCATCTGCGCGGATTGCGGAAGGACTCGGTGGCCGACGTCTCGACGATCATCCGGGCGGGCCGGTCCGAGCGCACCCACACCAGCCCGGAGTCCGTCGTCACATCGCCCGTCTGCACGCCCCAGCCCGCCCGCGGACGCCCCGACAGGGCGAGGGCGGGAGCCGCGCCGAGACCGACGGGCAGGGTCAGGGCGGCGGACGCGGCGAGTGAACCGCGCAGCACGGTGCGGCGGTCGGGGAGCGGACGAGATGCCATGAAAGGGCCTCCAGGCGGGATCCGGCCAATGGGTGAAGCCACACCTACTGGTGCACCGCGGCGGACACGGAAACCGCAAGTGAACAACTGCCGCACCCGGCGGGGAACCGCCGCGCGCGTCACACCGCCTCGGCCATCAGCCGGACGCCCTCCCGGATCCGGCCCGGCGACAGGTGCGCGTATCCCACCACCAGCCGTACGGCAGCGGCCTTCCCCGGATCGCCCCCCGGCCGGTACCGGCAGTCCGACAGCGGGCGTACGGCGACCCCGGCACCGGCCACGCGCGCGAGGAAGCGGTCCTGAGGGCCGTACCGCTCGGGCAGCGTGGCGATGACATGCAGGCCCGCCGCGATCCCGGACACCTCCGCGCCGGGGAAGTGCTCCGCCAGCGCGGCGACGAGCGCGTCCCGCCGTTCCCGGTAGGCGCGCTGGCAGCGGCGCAGCTGGCGGTCGTAGTCGCCGCGCTCCAGGAACCGGGCGAACACCGCCTGGTCGACGCTGGGGTGGCCGAGGTCGATGGTCCGCTTGCGCCGGACGACGTCCTCCGCCAGCCACTCGGGGACCATGAGCCAGCCCAGCCGCAGCCCGGGCGCCAGGGACTTGCTCACCGAGCCCGTGTAGGCGACCCGTTCCGGGTCCAGGCCCTGGAGGGCGCCGACGGGCTGGCGGTCGTAGCGGAACTCGCCGTCGTAGTCGTCCTCCAGGATCAGCCCGCCGGTCCGGCGGGCCCAGTCGACGACGGCCGCGCGCCGTTCGGGCCGCAGCGTCACCCCCATGGGGAACTGGTGGGAGGGGGTCAGCAGGACGGCGCGTTCGCCGGCGAGGCCGTCCGGGTCGGTGCCGGACGCGTCGAACGGCAGCGGCCGGGTCCGCAGCCCCGCCCGTTCGGCCAGTGACCAGTGCACGTCGAGGCCGTACGACTCGACCGCGAGGGTGCGCAGCCCGCGGGCGTGCAGGACCTGGGAGAGCAGGCGCAGGGCGTGGGCGAAGCCGGCGCTGACCACGATCCGGTCCGGGTCGGTGCGCACGCCGCGGGCGCGGGCGAGGTAGCCGGCGAGGGCGGTGCGCAGTTCGGCGCGGCCGCGGGGGTCGCCGTAGCCGAGGGCGTCGTTGGGAGCGGCGGCCAGGGCGCGGCGGGCCGCCTTGAGCCACTGGGTGCGAGGGAAGGAGGCGAGGTCGGGGCTGCCGGGGATCAGGCTGTACGCGGGGCGTCCGGTGCGGCTCGGGGTGGGGTCCGGGTGCCGGGCGGGCGGCGGTACGGGGCGGTCGGCGACCCGGGTGCCGGAGCCCTGGCGGGCGGTGAGCCAGCCCTCGGCGACCAGGTCGGCGTAGGCGCCGGCGACGGTGTTGCGGGCGAGGCCGAGGTCGGTGGCGAGCGAGCGGGAGGAGGGCAGCCGGGTGCCGGGGGCGAGCCGGCCGGTGCGGACGGCGTCGCGCAGGGCGACGGTGAGGCCGCGGCGCACCCCGCCGCCGGCCGGCTGCAGATGGAGGTCGATGCCCAGAGTGGCCCACGGTTTCTCCATGGAAATGGACCATACGCGCGGGCAGCTTTCTCCCTAGGGTCGGGGGCATGACCACAGAGACCGTCAGCTATGCGACCGAAGCGGCCCCCCGACTGGAGTGGGCCAAGCTCGTCCCCGATGTCTACAAGGCGATGATCAGGCTCGACACGGCCGCCAAGCAGGGCCTGGACCACAAGCTGTACGAGCTGGTGAAGATCCGCGCCTCCCAGATCAACCACTGCGCCCTCTGCATCGACATGCACTCCAAGGACGCCCTCGCGGCCGGGGAGAGCGTGGAGCGGATCATCCAGCTCAGCGCGTGGGAGGAGTCCCGGCACTTCTACACCGAGAGGGAACTCGCGGCGCTGGAGCTGACGGAGGCGGTGACCGTCCTGACGGACGGGTTCGTCGCGGACGAGGTGTACGAGAAGGCCGCCAAGCACTTCGAGGAGGCGGAGCTGGCGCAGCTGATCGCCGCGATCACGGTGATCAACGCCTGGAACCGGTTCGGTGTGACCTGCCGGATGACGCCGGGTCACTACCAGCCGGGCGCCCACAAGTGACCGCGCGCACCACCCGCCTCGCTCCCGAGGTCCGCACCGCGATGCAGTCCCTGAGCGCCGCCGCCAAGCGCGGCCTCGGGGACCCGGCCCTCGCCGAGCTGGTCCAGATCCGCGCCTCGCAGCTCAACCGGTGCGCGTTCTGCCTGGACATGCACGTGGCGATCGCCCGCAAGGAGGGAGTGAGCGAGCGTCGGCTCGATCTGCTCGCCGTCTGGCAGGAGGCCGGGGACGAGGTCTACGACGAGCGGGAGCGGGCCGCCCTCGCGCTCACGGAGGCGGTCACCGTGCTGACGGACGGGTTCGTGCCGGACGAGGTGTACGAGACGGCGGCCAAGCACTTCGACGAGGCCGAACTCGCCCACCTGATCGCTCTGATCACCGCCATCAACGGCTGGAACCGGCTGATGGTGGCCCGCCGGATCCCCCCGGGAGGGCCGGCTTGGTGAGCGAGGGCGGGCTGAGCAAGGCCGAGGTCTTCCGTGCCCTCCACCACGGCCGGGCCCCCGGCGATCCGCTGGTGCTGCCGGGGCCATGGGACGCCGCCTCCGCCCGCGCCCTCGTCGCCGCCGGGTTCCCGGCGCTGGCCACACCGAGCGCCGGTGTGGCCGCCGCCCTCGGCTACGCGGACGGCGAGACGCCCGCCGACGAGATGTTCGCGGCGGTGGCGCGGATCGCGCGGGCGGTGGACGTGCCGGTGTCGGCGGACGTGGAGGACGGGTACGGACTGGCGCCCGGTGAGCTGGTGGAGCGGCTGCTGGAGGCGGGGGCCGTGGGCTGCAACCTGGAGGACTCCGCGCACGGGGTGCTCAAGGACCCGCACGAGCAGGCCGGGTTCCTGGCCGGGGTGCGGGCCGCGGCGGGCGACCGGCTGTTCGTCAACGCGCGCGTCGACACCTTCGTACGGCAGGTCCCGGACGTGGCGGAGACGATCGAGCGGGCGCGGCTGTACGTGGCGGCGGGCGCCGACTGCGTGTATCCGATCCTCGCCCCCGTGGACGCCCTGCCGCTGCTGCGGGCCGCGGTCGAGGGCCCGCTCAACGCCGTCGCGACGGTGGGCGACGGCCCCTCGCCCGCCGAGCTGGGCGAGCGGGGGGCCACCCGGATCACCTTCGGGCCGGGCCTGCAGCAGCGGGCGACGGCCGCGCTGCGGGAGATCGCCATGACACTGCGCCGCGGGCGGAGGGGCTGACGGAGCTACGTCCCCCCGCGGCCACGCCCGTCACGGCTGCCACGCGGTCACGGCAGCCACGCCCGCCAGGTGGACTCGTGCCGCTCCACCCACTTCTTCGCCGCCTCCTCCGGGCTGAGCTTCTGTTCGGCGATCATGAGGGAGACCTCGTTCTGGTCCTCGGTGGTCCACCGGAGGTTCTTCAGGAAGGCCGCCGCCTCGCCGCCGGTCTCGGCGAAGTCGGTGTTGAGGTACTTCTGCAGCGGGGTGTGCGGGTAGCCGCAGGCGACCTTCGCCGGGTCCGCGTCGCAGCCCTCCTTGTGGGGCGGCAGCTTCACCTCGGTCATCGGGACCTTCTCGAACAGCCACTGCGGGGAGTACCAGTACGTCAGGAACGGCTTCCTCTCCTTGGCGAACTGCCTGATCTGGGTGATCTGCGCGGCCTCGGAGCCGGCGAAGACGACCTGGTAGTCCAGGTCCAGGTTCTCCACCAGCGCCTTGTCGTTGGTGACGTAGGACGGCGAGCCGTCCATCAGCTGGCCCTTGCTGCCGCTCTCGGGGGTCCGGAACTCGTCGGCGTACTTGTCCAGGTTCCGCCAGTCCTTGATGTCCGGGTGCTGCTCGGCGAAGTACGTGGGCACGTACCAGCCGATGTGCCCGGTCACCCCGAGATCGCCCGCCCGGGTGACGGTCTTCTTGTCCTTGACGTACCGCTGTTCCTGCTCGGGGTGTCCCCAGTCCTCCAGGAGCGCGTCCACCCGGCCCTGGCTGAGGGCGTCCCAGGCAGGGACCTCGTCGACCTGGACGGTGTCGACGCGGTAGCCGAGTTCGTGCTCCAGCAGGTACTGGGCGACGGCCACATTGGCCTGCGCGCCCACCCAGGACTGCACGGACAGGGTCACGGTCTTCGCACCCCCGGCGTTCGCGAACGGCGAGGCCTGCCGGGTCATGTCGGCGGCGCCGCAGCCGGTGGCCAGCGTCAGCACGGCCGCCGAGGCGGTCAGGGCCGTACGCCGGATCGTGCGGCGGGTCGTACGGCGGGTGGTACCGCGGGTGGTACGGCGGAACATGTCACGCTCCCTTCGCCGTGCGGCGGTCGGTGGGCTGCGTCACCCGGTCGAGCATCAGCCCCAGGCAGACGATCGCGGCACCGGCGACCAGGCCGGTCGCGAGGTCGCCCTGGGCGAGGCCGAAGACGACGTCGTAGCCGAGTGCGCCGCCGCCGACCAGGCCGCCGATGATGACGACGGCGAGGACGAGCACCACGCCCTGGTTGACCGCGAGCAGCAACGAGCGCCGGGCGAGCGGGAGCTGCACCTGCCGCAGCTGCTGGCCGCTGGTCGCGCCGAGCGAGCGGGCCGACTCCAGTGCGGCCGGGTCGACCTGGCGCAGGCCCTGCGCGGTGATGCGGACGACGGCGGGCAGGGCGTAGACGACGGCCGCGGCGACGGCCGGGGCGCGGCCGACACCGGCGAGCGCGACGACCGGGATCAGGTACACGAACTGCGGCATCGTCTGGCAGACGTCCAGGACCGGCCTCAGCAGCCGTTCGACACGGTCGCTGCGGGCCGCCGCGACACCGGTCGCCACGCCCAGCACGAGGGTGACGGCGACCGCGGCCAGCACCTGAGACAGAGTGTCCAGCGACGGCTCCCACACCCCGAGGACGCCGATCGCGGCCATCGCGAGCACGGCGGTCAGCGTGGTGCGCCAGGTGCCGATCAGCCAGGCCAGCGCCGCGACCACCAGCAGCACCGACCACCAGGGCAGCCACTGCAGGCCGTCCCGGAGCGGGTCGAGCACCCAGGTGGTGAAGCGGCCCGCCCAGTCGGCGGTGCCGCCGATGACGGGGACCCCGGTGTAGAGGTGCCCGGTCATCCAGTCGACGGCCCGGTTGACCGGCTCGGCGATGTTCACCGTCCACGCGTCCGGCCAGTCGGTACGGCCCGTCAGGCGCCCGGCGACCGCAACGGCCACGGCGGCGCCCAGCGCGAAGGGCCACGCCCTCCGGCCGGTCGAGGCCGCGCCCGCACCGGGCGCACCCGATCCCGCCGCGCCCGTCACCCGGTCGAGGACGACCGCCAGCAGCACGATCGGGATGCCCGCCGCCAGCGCGGCGCCCACGTCGACCGAGGCCAGCGCCTGGTAGACGCGGTCACCGAGGCCGCCGGCGCCGATGACCGAGGCGATCACCGCCATGGACAGCGCCATCATGATCGTCTGGTTGACGCCGAGCAGGAGCTCCTTGCGGGCCAGCGGGATCCGGGCGGTCAGCAGCCGCTGCCGGGACGTCGCGCCCAGCGACTCCACCGCCTCCAGGACGCCCCGGTCGGCGCCGCGCAGTCCGAGCGCGGTGAGCCGGGCCATGGGCGGGGCGGCGTAGACGACGGTGGCGAGGACGGCGGCGGGCACGCCGATGCCGAAGACCAGCACGACCGGCAGCAGGTAGGCGAACGCGGGGAGCACCTGCATGGTGTCCAGGACGGGCCGCAGCATCCGGTCCAGCCGGTCCGACAGCCCGGCGGCGAGCCCCAGCAGGGCGCCCACCGCGACCGACGCGAGCACCGCGACCGCCATCAGGGCCAGCGTCTGCATGGTCGGCACCCACATGCCGAGCAGCCCGCAGGCGAGGAACGCGGCCGCCGTGCCCAGTGCGAGCCGCACCCCCGCGGCCCGCCAGGCGACGAAGGCGCAGAGCGCCGTCACGCCCGCCCAGCCGGCGGCCAGGAGGGCGAGGTAGACGGCGCGGACGCAGAGCACGACCGCGTTGCTGACGTGGCCGAAGAAGTAGAGGAACAGCGGGTGGCTGTCCCGGTTGTCGATGATCCAGTCGCTGGTGTCGGTGAGCGGGCCGGACAGGTCGACGGTCAGCGCGTCGGGCCAGGTGCCGCTCGCCCAGCGGGCGTGGGCCAGCGGGACGAGGACCAGCGCGACGAGCGCGAGGGCCGCCAGCTTGGCCGCGGCGCGGTTCCTCAGGAGCGCGGGCAGGGTGCGCGCCGGGGTCGCGGTGATCGTCGCCATCAGACCGCCTCCGGGTGCGGGCTGGCGTCGGGGCGCTTCGCCGGCCCGCGCCGGCGGGAGGCCACAGCGTCCACCCGGGCCGCCCCGGTGACGCGGCCGTCCCCGACTCCGTCGGCTCGGCCGCCCGCGGTCGCGTCGGCGCGTACGTCCTCACCGGCACCCGGGACCGCGTCGGCGCGCGCGTCATCGCCGTCGCCCGCGGCCACCTCGTCGCGGCGGGCGGGGGCCACGCCCGCCACCACGTCCAGCAGCCCCTCGTGGTCCACGACGCCCAGGCAGCGCGGGCCGTCCATCACCCGCGCGGGTCCGCCGCTGCGGGCGACGGCCTCGATGGCCTCCGCCACGGTCGCGCGCGGGGACACGGCGGGCCCGCTCCCGGCCTCCTCCACGGACGCGGCGCGCATGGCCGCGCGGACGGTCATGACCTGTTCGCGCGGCACGTCGCGGACGAACTCGCGGACGTAGTCGTCGGCCGGGGAGCCGACGATCTCCTCCGGCGTGCCCAGCTGCACGATCCGGCCGTCACGCATCAGCGCGATCCGGTCGCCGAGTTTGAGGGCCTCGCTGAGGTCGTGGGTGATGAAGACCATCGTGCGGCCCTCCTCGCGGTGCAGCCGGACGACCTCCTCCTGCATGTCCCGCCGGATCAGCGGGTCGAGGGCGCTGAACGGCTCGTCGAAGAGCAGCACCTCGGGGTCCACGGCCAGGGCCCGGGCCAGACCGACGCGCTGCTGCTGGCCGCCGGAGAGCTGGCCCGGCCGCCGCTGCTCCATGCCCTCAAGGCCGACCTTGGCGACGACCTCGGCGGCCTTGGCGCGCCGTTCGGCCCTGCCCATGCCCTGGATCTCCAGGCCGTAGGCGACATTGTCGAGGACCGTGCGGTGCGGGAGCAGGCCGAAGTGCTGGAAGACCATCGCCGCACGGTGCCGGCGCAGTTCGCGCAGCCGGGCCTTGTCCATGGCGCGGACGTCCTCGCCGTCGATGGCGATGGTGCCGGCGGTCGGCTCGATCAGCCGGGTCAGACAGCGCACCAGGGTGGACTTGCCGGAGCCGGACAGGCCCATGACCACGAAGACCTCGCCCTTGCGGACGTCGAAGGAGACGTCCCGGACGGCCGCCGTGCAGCCGGTGCGGGCGCGCAGCTCGGCGGGGGCGAGGGCGGTCAGTTCGGGGTCGGCGGGGACCCGGTCTGCCTTGGGGCCGAACACCTTCCACAGGCCGTCGACCGAGAAGACGGGCGGCGTGAGGGTTTCGGGAGTGGGGTGGGCGGTACTCATCGGGCGTCACCACCGATCAGGTCGACGGCGCGCTCCCCGACCATCAGCACCCCGATCATCGGGTTGACGGCGGTCATGGTCGGGAAGACGGAGGCGTCGGCGATCCGGATGCCCTCCAGGCCGCGGATGCGCAGTTCGGGGTCGACGACAGCCGTGTCGTCGTCGACGGCACCCATCTTGCAGGTGCCGGCCGGGTGGTAGACGGTGTGCGCGACCTTGCGGGCGTACTCGCTCAGCTCGGCGTCGCCGACGACCTCGGGCCCGGGGCACACCTCGCGCTTGAGCCAGCCGGCCAGCGGCTCGGTCTTGGCGATCTCGCGGGCGATGCGGATGCCGTCGACGAGGGTGCGGCCGTCGTAGTCGTCCTCGTCGGTGAAGTAGCGGAAGTCGAGGGCGGGCTTCACGGCCGGGTCCGGGCTGGTCAGGTACAGCCGGCCGCGGCTCTTCGGCTTGGGGATGTTCGGGGTCATGGACACCCCGTACGGCGGCCGCTCGTAGCCCAGGCGTTCCGGGTTGTCCGTGAAGGGGATCTGGTAGAAGTGGAACATCAGGTCGGGGCCCTGGTGTCCGGGGTCGCGGCGCACGAACAGGCCGGCGTCGGAGTCCATCGCGGAGTTCTCCGGGATGGGGCCGTGGGTCTCCCAGACGATCACCGACTCGGGGTGGTCGAGCAGGTTCTCGCCGACGCCCGGCAGATCGTGGACCACGGGCAGCCCGAGCGCCTCCAGGTCCGCCGCCGGTCCGATGCCGGAGTGCAGCAGCAGCCGCGGGGAGTCGATCGCGCCCGCGCACAGCACGACCTCGTTGCGGGCCCGGATCAGCAGTTCCTCGCCGTCCTTGGTGCGCACGTGGACGCCCTCGGCGCGGGTGCCGTCCAGCTCCAGCCGGTACGCCCAGGTCTCCAGCAGGATCGTGAGGTTGGGGCGCTCGTCCATCACGGGGTGCAGGTACGCCACCGACGCGGAGGACCGCTTGTTGTCCTCCGGGTGGTAGGCGAGGTCGAAGAAGCCGACGCCGTCGGTGAACGGCTTCCTGTTGAAGCCCTCGACGCGCGGCACGCCGAGCGCGGCCTGCGCGGCGTCGACGAAGTCGCGGGCGATGGCGTTGCGGTCCTTCTCGTCGACCGGGACGATGTTGTTCTTCAGGCGCGCGAAGTACGCCTCCATGGGCACCGAGCCCCAGCCCTTGGCGCCCGCCTCCTCCCACTCGTCCCAGTCGGACGGCAGCGGCTTGAAGGCGATCAGCGTGTTGTGGGAGGAGCAGCCGCCGAGGACGCGGGCGCGGCTGTGCCGGATGTGGGAGTTGCCGCGGGGCTGTTCCACGGTCGGGTAGTCGTAGTCGAGTTCGCCGCCGAGCAGGCCCATCCAGCGGCGCAGGGTGAGCACGTCGTCGCGGCCGACATCGCTGGGGCCGCCCTCGATGACGGCGACGGTGACGTCCGGGTCCTCGGTCAGCCGGGAGGCGATGACGGAGCCTGCCGTGCCGCCGCCGATGACGACGTAGTCGTAGACGTGGTTGTTCTCGGGCATGGGGGTACTCCAGGTGGGGCTGGTGCGCGAAGGGAGGTGAGGGGTGTTCAGCCGGCGAACCAGCGGACGGGCTTGGGGGCGAGGTTCTGGTAGACGTGCTTGGGCTCGCGGTACTCGGCGAGCCCGGCGGGGCCGAGTTCGCGGCCCGTTCCGCTCTTCCCGAAGCCGCCCCACTCCGCCTGTGGGAGGTAGGGGTGGAAGTCGTTGATCCAGACGGTGCCGTGCCGCAGCCGGCCCGCGACCCGGCGGGCCCGGCCCGCGTCGGCGGTCCACACGGCGCCCGCGAGGCCGTACTCGGTGTCGTTGGCCAGGGCCACGGCCTCGTCCTCGGTGCGGAACGTCTCGACGGTGACGACCGGGCCGAAGACCTCCTCGCGCACGACCCGCATCTCGCGGTGGCAGTGGTCGAGGACGGTCGGCTCGTAGAACCAGCCGGTCGCTGGGCGGACGTCGCTGGGCTGCGGGCGCTTGCCGCCGCACCGCAGTACGGCGCCTTCCGCCAGCGCGGAGGCCACGTACGCCTCGACCTTCGCGCGGTGCTGCTCGGAGACGAGCGGGCCGCACTCCACGCCGTCGGCGGTGCCGCGGCCGAGGCGGATCCGCTCGGCGCGGCGGGCGAGTTCGGTGACGAAGCGGTCCCGGACGGACTCCTCGACGATGAGCCGGGCGCCCGCCGAGCAGACCTGTCCGCTGTGGATGAAGGCGGCGTTGAGCGCCTGGTCGACGGCGGTGTCGAAGCCCTCCTCGGTGGCGCAGGCGTCGGCGAAGACCACGTTGGGATTCTTGCCGCCGAGTTCGAGGGCCACCTTCTTCACGGTGGGGGCCGCCGCCCGCGCCACCTTGGTGCCGCTGGCCAGGCCGCCGGTGAAGGAGACCAGGTCGACGTCGGGGTGCTCGGCGAGGCGGGCGCCGACGGTGTGGCCGGGGCCGGTGACGATGTTGGCGACGCCCGCGGGGAGCCCGGCCTCGGCCAGCAGCCCGATCAGCGCGATGGTGGTCATGGGGGTGATCTCGCTCGGCTTGACCACGAAGGTGTTGCCGGCCGCGAGCGCCGGGGCGATCTTCCAACTCGCTTGGAGCAGCGGGTAGTTCCAGGGGGTGATCAGCGCGCAGACGCCGACCGGCTCGTGCACGACGACGCTGTGGATGTCCGGCGAGCCCGCGTCGACGACCCGGCCGGGGGCCTCCGCGGCGACGAGGTCGGCGAAGTAGCGGAAGGCGTCGGCCACGCAGTCGATGTCGACCCGGCCCTCCTCCACGGTCTTGCCCGCGTCGCGGCTCTCCAGCAACCCCAGTTCCTCGCGGTCTCGGACGAGGAGGTCCGCGACACGGCGCAGCAGGGCGGCGCGCTCGGCGACGGGGGTGCGCGGCCAGGCGCCGGCACCGCCGTCGAAGGCGGCGCGGGCGGCCTCGACGGCGAGGTCCGTGTCCTTCTCGTCGCCCTCGGCGACCAGGGCGAACGGTGCGGCGTCCGCGGGGTCGAGGATCGCGCGCGTGGCCCCGGAGACGGCGTGCCGCCATTCGCCCGCCGCGTGGATGCTCTTCCGAGCCTGGAGTTCCGTACTGTCCGCCATGCCTGGTGCTGCCTTCCGTTCCTGTGCGTCCCCCGTTCAGGACCGGGAGCGCCTGCCCTTGCCCCCTTCGATGCATGCGCGATCCATGGCCGAAAGTGCGCTGCGTCACTGACACTGCGGACATGTGGGGGCGAAACGTAAGCTGAAAATTGATGCGCACCACCGGGTGACGCCATGGCCGCGGAGGTGACGCCATGGTCCGGAAGGCTCTGGCCGGCGCGCTGGCGAGCGCGGGCCTGCTGTTCTCACCCGTCTCACCGCTCTCCCTCCTCTCCCCCGCCCCGGCCGCCGCGAGCGACGCCGACGGCCGCACCGCCGCGGAACTCGCCGAACAGGCGGAGGACCACCTCCTCGACGCCGAGTCGGTCCGCCTGACCATGACCGACCGGATCGCCGAGGCCGAGGGCACCGTGACCGAGCCGTCCGCGATGGACCTCGCCCTGGACCGGGACGGCAACTGCGTCGGGACGATCGAGACCGGCGGCGAGGGCGGCGGACGCGTCGAGATCGTCAAGCGCGGCGAAGAGGTGTGGCTGAAACCGGACGCCGCGTTCTGGAAGGCCCATGTGCCCGGCGGTGAGGGCGACGCGGTGGCCGGACTGCTGAAGGACCGCTACCTGCACGGCACCACGGACGACCCCGCCCTCGAGGGCATGGCCGGCGTCTGCGATCTGGGCCGGTTCCAGCGGGAGATCGGCACCGGGGCGTCCTCCGGGGGCGCCTCCCTGATCAAGGGCGAGGAGACGACCCGGCAGGACACCGCGGTCGTCCCGCTGACGGGCGAGGAGGACGGCGGGACGGGCGAGGAGGACGGCGAGAGGACGACCCTGTACGTCACCGCCGACGCCCCCCACCGGCTGATCGAGGCGGACCGGCGGGGCGAGGGCACCGATGTGACGCTGACCTTCGAGGACTACGGCAAGCCGGTGCCGGCCGGCACCCCGTCCCCGGCCGAGACGGTGGACATCGGCAGGCTGGAGGAGGAGCTGCTGGACGCGTGAGACGCGTGGCCGGCCCCGGAACGCGGTGATCCCCGGGCCGCCTGGGCGGACCGGGGATCAGCGGTGGGACCGGACGGCTCAGCCGCGGAACGGCGGCTCGGCCGGGGGCCGGGGTGGCTCAGATCAGGCCGAGGGCGCGGACCGCCTCGCGCTCCTCCGCCAGCTCCTGGACGGAGGCGTCGATGCGGGTGCGGGAGAACTCGTTGATCTCCAGCCCTTGGACGATCTCGTACTTGCCGTCCTTGCAGGTGACGGGGAAGGAGGAGATCAGGCCCTCCGGGACGCCGTAGGAGCCGTCGGACGGGATGCCCATGGAGACCCAGTCGCCCTCCGGGGTGCCGTTGACCCAGGAGTAGACGTGGTCGATGGCGGCGTTGGCGGCGGAGGCGGCCGACGAGGCACCGCGGGCCTCGATGATGGCGGCGCCGCGCTTGGCGACGGTCGGGATGAAGTCGTCGGCCAGCCACTGCTCGTCGTCGACGACCTCGGCGGCGTTCTTGCCGGCGATGGTGGCGTGGAAGATGTCCGGGTACTGGGTGGCGGAGTGGTTGCCCCAGATGGTCAGGCGCTTGATGTCGGAGACCGTCGAGCCCGTCTTCTTCGCGAGCTGGGTCAGCGCGCGGTTGTGGTCCAGGCGGGTCATCGCGGTGAAGCGCTCGGCCGGTACGTCCGGGGCGGCGGCCTGCGCGATGAGCGCGTTGGTGTTGGCCGGGTTGCCGACGACGAGGACCTTGATGTCGTCCGCGGCGTGGGCGTTGATGGCCTGACCCTGCGGCTTGAAGATGCCGCCGTTGGCCTCCAGCAGGTCACCGCGCTCCATGCCCTTGGTGCGCGGGCGGGCGCCCACCAGGAGGGCGACGTTGGCGCCGTCGAAGGCCACGTTCGGGTCGTCGGTGATGTCGATGCCCTGGAGCAGCGGGAACGCGCAGTCGTCCAGCTCCATCGCGGTGCCCTCGGCGGCCTTGAGGGCCGGGGTGATCTCCAGGAGGCGCAGGCGGACCGGCACGTCCGCGCCGAGCAGCTGGCCGGAGGCGATGCGGAAGAGCAGGGCGTAACCGATCTGGCCGGCCGCGCCGGTGACGGTGACGTTCACGGGAGTGCGGGTCATGGCGTTCTCCGTATGACAGCTGGCGGTGGGGCGTCCCTGCCCCGGGGGGTTCGGATGATCGATCTCTCGGCGTCAAGAGATATCCGCGGGTCAGGCTATCGCGCATCCGGGATCACCGGCCCCCGGGTCGGTGTGGCCCAGCCCACAGACCGCCCGAGTGCCACGGTTCACCACCCCGTACGGAGAAAAGGCGGCCGCCCGTCAGGGAGAGGGGGAGACGGAGGCGGCCGCCGTGCGGGGGTACCGAGTCTTGCCGGACTCCCGTGGGGGTACTGTCCGCCTGCCCCGGATCGCGGCGGCCATACCTGTTTCCCCGGCACTTTTTCCGGCGGTTCTCCCGGCCGGTTTCCCACCGGCCGGGGCCGAGCGGCTACGGCTGCCGGGTGCAGCCCTTCTCGCCCGAGGCCAGCGTCACGCAGGCGTTCGCCTCACCGGCGTCCTTGACGGCCACCATCGGGGTGTACGCGCTCCTGTCGCCGGCCACGGCGACGGAGCCCTGCTGCCGGGACCTGTCCGTCGACACCTCGACCTGGTCCCCCTGCGCGGCCTGGGTGATACGGCCCCAGGCGGCGCCGCAGGCCCGGCTGTAGCGGACCTCGACGACCGTGGTGCCGACGGTGGCGGTCTGGGTGGTGGTCACCAGGTCGCCGCTGCACCCCATGCTCTCCGCGTCCTTGCCGGTGCAGCCGTCCCCGGTGCACTTCACGCCGGGCGGCGGCGCGGCGTCGGTGGTGACGGTGGGCGACGGCGGAGGCGTCGCGCCGGCCTTGTCGGCACCGCGGCCGCTGGTGACCCAGAACGCCGCGGCGGCCACGACCAGCACGCCGACGGCGCCCGCGGCGAACATGGTCGTCCGGCGCATGCCCCCTCCCGGGGGCGCGGCGGGGGCCCTCCTGGACGCCCGCCCGCCAGATCCCGCGCCACCGGCTCCCCCGCCGGCAGCCACACCGGCACCGGCTACGGCACCGGCTCCCGCGCCGCCCGCCGGGCCGCCCCGCCTGCGGTGGCCCGTCGGGGACGGCCCGGCGTACCCGGCGACGCCCCAGGAGTTGGTGCCGGTGGAGCGCTGACCGGTCGACGGGGTCCGGGCGTCCGCGTCCGACGCGGTCGGCTGCGCCGGGACGGTCGGGGCCACACCGGCCGGGCCCGCGAGGCCGGGCGTCGCCGTGGCGCTGCCGCCGCGGCGGGCGGGCCTGCCCTTGGCGTTCGCGGGCGGCGGGCCGAACTCGCTGAGGGCGGCGCGCGCCTGGGAGATCCGGATGGCCTCGATGGTCATGTCGTGGCGCATCTCCGAACGGCTCCAGGCGCGTTCGGCCAGCTCCCACATGGTGGTCAGATGGATCGGATGGGTGCCGGTGACCTCGGCCAGGGCCACGATCGCGCCCTTGGGCGCGAGCAGCCGGCCGCCCAGGTAACGCTCCCAGGACGTCTTGCTGTAACCGGTGCGGTCGGCGAGCGCGGCGACGCTCAGGCCGCTGCGGTCCACGAGCCGCCGCAGCTGATTGGTGAACTCCGCGATCTGCGGATCCAGTTCCTCCGGCAAGGCCTTCCATCGAGGCATTGCTTCCCCCTCTTCCCCCCGGTACGTGCTTGCTGTTCCCCCGCCCACGGGGATGCGCGTCGTCAGGATCTCAGGTCCCCCGGCGACGGCACACCCCCGCACCGCCCCGATTGCCCGATCTGCCGCCCAATGGGCACGGTCTCGCCCGAATCAGGCGTTTTCCGATCACTCACCGGCACCGTCGTGCCGATGTGCGACAACGCGCGGACACCGTAGCGGAACGGTCACTTCCGTGCCACAGCGAACTGACAGGCGTTGATCCGGCCGTCCGACGTGCGGAAGGTTGGTCGTGGGCGGCGGCCCGTCTTCTCACGGGGGTGAGGACGGGCCGCCGCGCCGCAGGTCAGCCGCTGACCGTGAAGTGCAGGGTGTCCTTCAGGAACGGGATCTCGAGCCAGGGATTGGGCTGCACCATCAGCGCCAGCAGGACGATCACCGACCCCAGCGCACCGTACGTCGCGATGTCCGTGAACCGGGACCGCACCGCGAGCATCCCGACGCCGGGCAGCAGCCAGCGCAGCACCGCGCCACCGAGCAGCGCGACACCCACCAGCAGCGTGCCGAGCCGGAACATGTCGAACGCGGTCAGCAGCAGCCCGAGGCCGACCGTGCCCAGCACGGCGAGCGTCGGCCACTGCCGGGCGGGCGCCGGAGCGGCACCCGAGGCGGCCCGCCCGCCGCCCTCCGGGCGGGCTGTGTCCCGGGTGAACAGCGGGAAGCGGCGGGTGGCGCGACGCGGTACGCCGTCGGCGTCCGGCGCGCTGACCGGATCCCGCACCTCGATGGTCTCGGGCGTACTGCCGATGACCCGCGGCTCGCCGTCCTCGTCGGCGCTCCGCGCGTCCCGCGGCCCACTCTCACCGGCGGTGCCGTGCCGCGGCCCACCCTCACCGGCGGTGCCGCGCGGCCCGGCGTCACCGTCCGCGCCCCGCGGCCCCCTGTCACCGGAGGTGCCCCGCGCGTCGTCGGGCCCGGCGCCCGCCGCGGTGCCGATCGCGTCGTGCTCCTCAGCCGACACCGCGCTCCGCCGCCTCGACCACGTTGACCAGCAGCTGGGCCCGGGTCATCGGGCCGACGCCGCCCGGGTTCGGGGAGATCCAGCCGGCCACCTCGGCGACGCCGGGGTGCACATCGCCGACGATCCTGCCCTCGGCGTTGCGGGAGACCCCGACGTCGAGGACGGCCGCGCCCGGCTTGACGTCCTCGGGGCGGATCAGATGGGCGGACCCGGCGGCGGCGACGATGATGTCCGCGCGGCGCAGGTGGGCGGAGAGGTCACGGGTGCCGGTGTGGCACTGGGTCACGGTCGCGTTCTCGCTGCGCCGGGTGAGCAGCAGCGGCATCGGGCGGCCGATGGTCACTCCGCGGCCGACGACCACGACCTCGGCGCCCTTGATCTCGACGCCGTAGCGGCGCAGCAGGGTGAGCACGCCGTTGGGGGTGCAGGGCAGCGGGGCGGGCTCGTTCAGGACCAGCCGGCCGAGGTTCATCGGGTGCAGGCCGTCGGCGTCCTTGTCCGGGTCCATGAGTTCCAGGATCCGGTTCTCGTCGATGCCCTTGGGCAGCGGCAGTTGGACGATGTAGCCGGTGCAGGCCGGGTCCTCGTTCAGCTCCCGGACGACCGCCTCGATCTCCTCCTGCGTCGCGGTGCCCGGCAGTTCGCGCTGGATGGAGGCGATGCCGACCTGCGCGCAGTCGCGGTGCTTGCCGGCGACGTACTTCTGGCTGCCGGGGTCGTCCCCGACGAGGATCGTGCCGAGGCCGGGCGTGACGCCCCTCTCCTTCAGCGCCGCCACGCGGGCGGTCAGATCGGACTTGATCTCGGCTGCGGTGGCCTTGCCATCGAGAATCTGGGCGGTCATGGCCCCATCCTCCCGGATGACCGGCCCCCGGTTCCAATCCGGGCCGCCGTTCCCGAGCCGTGACCTTGTTGCACTTGCACAACACATGGGAAACCCGGCTGGACAATCCGCCCGTGACTGAAGAACGATTGAGGCCACAGTGCCGCGGGCAGTACCGGGGGGACGAACCGCATCTGTAGAACCTTCCTCCGCATCGCGCCGCGTCGTCCCCGCACATCAGGCAACGGAGGAAAGACCGCCATGAGTTTCGGCGACCCGAACAACCCCTACGGGCAGCCGCCCCAGCAGCCCCCGGCCGGCGCTCCCGGCTACGGCTACCCGCAGCAGCCCCCCGGCGTTCCCCCGCAGGCGAACTACGGCTACCCGCAGCAGCCGGCGTACCCCGGCTACCCGGGCGGCAACATGATGCTCCCGCAGTCCATGCCGGGCCTGCTGGTCACCGCCCGTGTCTTCCTCTTCATCATCTCCGCGGTGCAGATCCTGGGCGCGCTGGCGTTCCTGTACTTCGCGGCCTTCGCGAGCGACGTCTCCGACGGCGCGGACGAACTGGGCTTCAGCTCGGTCGGCGACGGCGGTGACGCGGCGGCCGGCATCTTCGCCATATTCGCCCTGATCGCCGCGGCGCTGGCGGCGCTCTCCATCACCCTCGGCGTCAAGTTCGGCCGGGGCGGCCAGGGCATCCGCATCACGACGGTGATCTACGGCGCGCTCGGCGCGATCGTCGGCCTGGTCGGGCTGTTCGTCGGCCTCGACACCGGCATGGCCTCGTCCGTCATCGGCCCGCTGCTCTGGCTGGTCTTCGGCGGCATCATCGCGGCGGCCCCGGTCGTCCCCAGCGGCACCGCCTGGTTCGCCCGCCCGCGCTACTGAGCGCAGCTCCGGCACCGTTCACACCAAGGGCCGTGTCTCACCCGATCGAGGGGGGACACGGCCCTGGTGCGTCCGCGGGAGCCGGGCTGGGTAGCACTCGGGCGGCCGGTCCGTGGAGCCGTCGAGCACGGGCCGGGCTCGGGAGACGCACCGTGTACAGCATCATCGTGGTACCGCCGCCGGCCACGACGAACGACACCCGCCCCGCACAGCTCCGCCTCGCCCCCGGCGAGCGGCTGGCCTTCGGGCGCGGCGCCGGGAACGGCCTCGTGATCGCCCACGACGGGGTCTCCCGCAGAGCGGGCGAGATCGCCGCGCAGGGCGCCTTCTGGATACTGAGCAACCTCAGCCGGGAACAGACGTACGTCGTGGAGAACCCGGAGGGGGCCGGCGAGCACATCAAGGTCGCCCCGGGGCGGCTGGACGCGCCCGTGCCCTTCGAGTTCTCCCGGATCGTGCTGCCCGCCGCCGGTGATCTGCTGCCGGTCGAGGTGTGGGCGCCGCGCCACGACCACCTCCGCCCCGAGTCCGGGCTCGACGGTGTGACCACCGCGCCCGCCTTCTCCCTGGACCCCACCAAGCGCTACTTCGCGGTGCTGGCCGCCCTGTGCGAACCCCGGCTGCGCGGCGCGCCGCACGCCCCGCTGCCCACCGTGGACCAGGTCGTCGACCGGCTGCGCCCCGGCTGGCCGGCCGCGTCGCGCGCCTCGGTGCAGTGGAACATCGACTACCTCGCGGTGAAGCTCCGGCTGAAGCCGGGCCCGGAGACGGCCGACGCCGGGCCCCGGCTCAACGGCAAGAAGGAGTCCCTGGTGTCGCTGGCGCTCCGCTTCGACCTGGTCCGGGAGGAGGACCTCGGCCTCCTCGCCCCGGGGCGGCCGGCCGCGGACCGGGCGGCCGGGTGACCGGACGGGACGGGCCGTACGCGGTACCGGTGCCACGCGGGTACCGGGTGGGCGCATGGGAGGTGCGGGCTCCGATCGCGACCGGGGCGTTCGGCAGCGTGTACGAAGGGTGCCGTGTCGGAGACGGTGGCGCCCTCCCCCGCACCGCCGCCCTGAAGTTCCTGCCCACCGGCACCAGCACCCCGCGCCACCTGGCCCATCTGCGCGAGCTGACCGACCGGGAGGTCGAACTGCACCGCCGGGTGACCCGGTCCCGGCTGATCCGGATGTACGAGACGCTGACCGTCGACGATCCGGGCCGCCCGGGACTCGACGGTGCCACCGTCCTCGTCCTGGAGAAGGCGGAGGGCTCGCTGGCGGCGCTGCTCGCCCGGGCGCCCCGACCGCCCCGCGGCCCCGCCCTGCTCGCGCAGATCTGCGAGGGCCTGCACCAGCTGCACGGCGCGGGCTGGGTGCACGGCGACCTGAAACCCGCCAACGTGCTGCTGATGGGCGACGGTTCGGCCCGCCTCGCCGACTTCAACATGGCCGCCGAGTTGGAGGGCACCCACGCCTACACGCCCGCCTTCGCCACCCCCGACTACACCCCGCCGGAACTCCTCTGGTCGGAGATCGGCGAACGCGGGCGCCGGATCCGCCCGTCGGCCGACATCTGGGCCTTCGGCGTCCTCGCCCACCTCGTCCTCACCGGCGCCTTCCCGCTGCCCGGCGGCACTCCGGCGGCCCGCCGCGACGCGGCCGTCGCGTACGCCCGCGGCGCGGAGGAGCTGCGCCTCTCCCCCGGGCTGCCGGAGTGCTGGCGGGAGATCGTGCGGTCCTGCCTGGCCCGGACGCACGAGGAGCGGATCGGCGGTGAGGCGCTGCTGCGGGGGGGTGCGGGAGGCGGCGGGCGAGGCCGGGGCGCGCCGCCCGCGCCGCCGTACGGCCGGTCTGGCCGCGGCGGTCGCCACGATGGCCGCGGTGGTGGTGCTCGGCCACGGCGACACCGCCCGCACGGGGGGCGAGGGTGCCGCCGGTCCGGGCCGCGCGGGCACCACCGCGCCGGCCCCCGCGCCGGCTGCCGGCTACGGAGCCGACGAACTCCGTACCGACAAGGGCGTCCCGGTCGCCTACCGCCGGCTCATCGTCGACTCGGCGCACGCCTGCGTCCGGCCGCTGATCAGCCCGGTGCTCATCGCGGCGATGCTGAAGGCGGAGAGCGACTTCGACCCCGGCCTCGCCGATCCCGCGCGGGACGAGTACGGCATCGCCCGCTGGACCCCGCGCGTGCTGCGCTGGTGGATCCGGGCGGACGGCCTGCCCGCCGACGAGGTCCCCGAGCCGCCGTTCACCCCCGCCGAGTCGATCCCGGCGATGGGCCGCTACCTCTGCGCCATCGAAGCGCGTCTGCACCGGTCCCTGCCGGGCGACCGCCGGCTGCTGGTCGCCGCCGCGTACCGGACCTCGTACGGGACGGTGAACAGGACGCGCAAAGTGCCCGCGGCGTACCGCGCCTACACCGACCGCGTCGCCCGCTACCTCCAGGAGTACACCCCCGCCCCGGCGCTGCTGTGACCCTCGGAAGTCCGAGGTACCGGCGCGGGCGGCGGGGCGGCACGGTGGAGCACGACCAAGGACGGTCGCCGGCTCCCCCGGGGGAGGGCCGGGGACCGGCCGCACCACCGCACACGACTGGGGGAACAGTCATGTCCACCACCTTCCGCAAGGCCCTCGCCCTCGGCGCCGCCGCCGTCACCGCCGGCGCCGCGCTCACCCTGACCTCGGCCGCCAACGCCCAGGCCGCCGCGCCCTGCTGGCAGGACGGCTCCGTCTGGTACTGCAACAACGCCACCGGCGCGAACGTGTACGCGGGTGCGAACAGCAACCGGGTCGTCGGCCGGATGTACTCCAACCCGTCCTTCTTCGTCTGCAAGTTCGACGGCGGCCAGAACCACGGCGGCCCGCACCCCACCCGCTGGGTCCACACCCAGGCGGACAACGGCCAGTGGGGCTGGATGAGCGACAACGACATCTCCTCGGAGACGAACCCGCTGCCGTCCTGCTGAGTCAGCGGCGAGGATGTTCGGCCACTCACACGGAGTGTGGGTGGCCGACTCGCCTTGTCCGGCGAAAGCTTCGCGGCCGGGGCGCCGGGCAACCTACCCTTTCCCTCACGTATGCGGGGGAAGGGGACGACCGGTGTACAGCATCATCGTCGTGCCGCCGGCGTGCGGCACACCCGACGGCCAGATCAGGATCGCGCCCGGGGACCGGCTCGCCTTCGGCCGGGCGGAACTCGACGGCGGGCTCGTCCTCGCCCACGACGGAGTGCCCCGGATGGCCGGCGAGATCACCGCGCACCGCACCTACTGGCTGCTGAGCAACCTCAGCGAGCACCAGACCTACGTGGTCGAGAACCCGGAAGGCGCCGGGGAACACGTCAAGGTCGGCCCGGGACGGCTGGACGCGCCCGTCCCCTTCGAATTCTCGCGGGTGGTGCTGCCCGCCGCGGGCGACCTACTCACCCTCGACGTCTGGGCGCCGCGCCACGCCTTCCGCAGCGCGGGCCGCGCCGTACTCTCCGGGGCCGCCACGGCACCGGCGTTCACCCTGGACCGCACCAAGCGGTACTACACCGTGCTGGCCGCCCTGTGCGAGCCCCGGCTGCGCGGCGCGCCGCACGCCCCGCTGCCCGCCGTCGAGGAGCTGGTGGAGCGGCTGCGCCCGGTGTGGCCCGCGGTCACCCGGTCCGCCGTCTACTGGAACATCGACTACCTCGCCGTCAAGCTCCGTCTGCGCCCGGGCCCCGACACGGCGGAACCGGGCCGGCGCGTCCACGGCAAGAAGGAGTCGCTGGTCTCCCTCGCGCTCCGCTTCGACCTGGTGCGCGAGGAGGACCTCGGTGTGCTGAACCCGGCCGGCGACGAGGCCGCCCGATGACCGGGGAACACGGCGAGAGCCACACGGTGACCGTCCCCAAGGGCTACCGCGTCGGCCCCTGGGAGGTCCGCGAGCCCCTCGCGTCCGGCGCCTTCGCCACCGTCTACGCCGCGCACAACTCCGCCGGGGACGACGGACTGCCGGCCCGGGCGGCCCTGAAGTTCCTGCCCACCGGCACCCGCACCCCCCGCCAGCTCAGTCATCTGCGGGACCTCGCCGAGCGGGAGGTGGCGCTGCTGCGGCGGCTGCGCGCGCCGCGTCTGATCCGGATGTACGCCGCGCTGACCGTCGACGACCCGGACCGCCCGGAACTGGACGGGGCCACGGTGATCGTCCTGGAACGGGCCGAGCGCGCCCTGCAGGATTCTCTGGACCGGGTTCCACGACCGGGCGTCCTGCTCACCCAGATCTGCGAGGGACTGTGCCAGCTGCACGACGCGGGCTGGATCCACGGCGACCTCAAGCCCGCCAACGTCCTGCTCATGCGGGACGGTTCGGTGCGCCTGGCCGACTTCGCCCTGGCCGCCGAACTGGAGGGCACCCACGCCTACGCGCCCGCCTTCGCCACCCCCGACTACACCCCGCCGGAACTCCTCTGGTCGGAGATCGGCGAACGCGGCACCGTCGTCCGCCCGTCGGCCGACATCTGGGCCTTCGGCGTCCTCGCCCACGTGGTGCTCACCGGCTCCTTCCCCTTCCCCGGCGCCACCACGGAGGCCCGCACGGACGCGGCGGCGCGCTACGCGCGCGGAACGGAGGAGCTGCGGCTGCCGGATGACCTCCCGGACGAGTGGGCGCAGATCGTGCGAGCGTGCCTGGCCCGCGAGCACACCGGCCGGATGGACGCCGGGACGCTGCTGCGCCGGGTGCGCGAGGCCGCCGCGGGGGCGCGTCGCAAGCGCCCGGCCAGGGCGCGCGGGCCCGGATTCCGGCGCGGCCACCCCGTCCTGGCGGGGTGCCTCGCGGCGGTGCTGCTCGCCACGTCGGGCCTCGCGGTCGCGTCCTTCGCGGCGCACCGGTGGGCGACCCGGCCCGACGGCACACCGGTGTACGAGGCCCTGCCGAGTGCCTCGGCGGCCCCCACCGGCCCTGCGGGCGAGGTGGTCTGGGGGTACCACCGCTGCGCGGAGGACCGGGTGTGCTTCTTCAGCGAGCACAACGGCAACGGGCAGATGTGCAGCTGGCGCGAGAGCGACCCGGACTGGGGAACGGGGGCCGAGACCTGTCCCTGGGCCGCGCACAGCCCCGTCCGCTCGGTCTTCAACAACATCGCGGACGACCAGGGCTTCCTCGGCGTCGTGTACTACCGCGGCGCCGACTTCGCCCCCCGGGGCCACGACCGCCGCCGCCCGGCCCAGCGGGCCGGTTGCAGCAACATCAACAGCATGGGGAACCTGGCGGGCACCTACGCGCCGCGCTCGCACAGACTGGTGAAGAGCTGCTCCTTCTCACCGTCGGTGTGGGGGCTGCTGTCGTCGCTCTGGTGAACCGCCTCCCGCGGGAGTGACGGGCGAACCGGGACCCTGGAACGTTCGAGGTACCGCGCCTCGCGGGGCCGCTGCCATCGTGGTTCCTGCAACGGCACGACATCTTCAACGGGGGAAGGACCCATATGAACTTCCGTACCTCGCGGGCCCGGCTGGCCACCGGCGCGGTGGGCGCCGTCGTCGCGGGCGCGCTCGCGCTGAGCGCCTCGCCGGCCTCGGCGTCCTCGTCCAACGGCTTCATCAGCGGCGGCGGGTCGTTCTACGACGACTTCGGCGACGAGGGCACGCTGTCCACCTCGTCCCACAAGGACACCAACGCCACCTGCCTGTGGCAGATCATCCTGTACGCGGAGGGCGTCAAGGAGAGCAACGGAACGCAGTTCGACCACGCCGACATCGACGGCAGGTTCGGCTCGAACACCGCGTACGCCACCAAGCAGCTGCAGAAGGCCTGGGGTCTGACGCAGGACGGCAAGGTCGGCACCAAGACCTTCGGTTCGGCCGACGAGAAGTGGAACCCCACCACCCGTGCGGGTGAGCTGGAGTTCCGGAGCACCGGATCGACCGACGCCACCAAGTACAAGCTGCGGTACCACGGTTCGCGCTACTACTTCGACGTCTTCCGCACCGCCGACGGCAAGTACCGCTTCTACCACAAGAACGTCTGGCACTACGCGTCGTACAAGAACAACAGCGGCTGCAGCTGACGCCGCCCGCACGGACGCGCCGGCCCGCCGGTCACCACCGGCGGGCCGGCGCCCTTGCGCACGGCTCAGTGGAAGAAGTGCCGCGTGCCCGTGAAGTACATCGTGACGCCCGCCTTCTTCGCGGCCTCCACAACCAGCTCGTCACGGACCGAGCCGCCCGGCTGGACGACCGCCTTGACGCCGGCCGCGGTGAGGATCTCCAGACCGTCGGGGAAGGGGAAGAAGGCGTCGGACGCGGCGTAGGAGCCCTGGGCGCGCTCGGCGCCCGCGCGCTCGACGGCCAGCTTCGCGGAGTCCACGCGGTTGACCTGGCCCATGCCGACACCGACGGAGGCGCCGTCCTTGGCGAGCAGGATCGCGTTGGACTTGACCGCGCGGCACGCCTTCCAGGCGAAGGCCAGGTCGGCCAGTTCCCCGGCGGACAGGGCCTCGCCCGTCGCCAGGGTCCAGGTGGCCGGGTCGTCGCCGGCGGCCTGGAGACGGTCGGTCTCCTGGAGCAGGACACCGCCGTCGACCGGCTTGACCTCGACCGGGTTCGCCGGGCCCTCGGGGCAGCGCAGGACGCGGATGTTCTTCTTCTTGGTGAGCGCTTCGAGGGCGCCCTCCTCGTAGTCCGGCGCGACGATGACCTCGGTGAAGATCTCCGCGACCTGCTCGGCCATCTCCTTCGACACCGGGCGGTTGACGGCGATCACACCGCCGAACGCGGACAGCGGGTCGCAGGCGTGCGCCTTGCGGTGGGCCTCGGCGACGTCCGCGCCGACCGCGATGCCGCACGGGTTGGCGTGCTTGATGATCGCGACGCACGGCTCGTCGTGGTCGTACGCGGCACGGCGGGCGGCGTCCGTGTCCGTGTAGTTGTTGTACGACATCTCCTTGCCGTGCAGCTGCTCGGCCTCGGCGAGGCCGCCGCCGGCACCGGTGACGTACAGCGCGGCGGGCTGGTGCGGGTTCTCCCCGTAGCGCAGCGTGCTCTTGCGCTCCCAGGTGGCGCCCAGGAAGTCGGGGAACGGCGAGTCGTCGACCGGGGCGTACTCGCCGGCGAACCAGCCGGCCACCGCCACGTCGTAGGCCGCCGTGTGCTGGAAGGCCTCGGCGGCGAGCCGCTTGCGGGTGGCCAGGTCGAAGCCGCCGTTCTTCGCCGCGTCGAGGACGTCGGCGTAGCGGGCCGGGCTGGTGACCACGGCGACGGACGGGTGGTTCTTGGCGGCGGCGCGGACCATGGACGGGCCGCCGATGTCGATCTGCTCGACGCACTCGTCGGGCGAGGCACCGGAGGCGACGGTCTCGCGGAACGGGTAGAGGTTCACCACGACCAGGTCGAACGGCTCCACGCCCAGCTCGGCGAGCTGCCGCTGGTGGTCCTCCAGGCGCAGGTCGGCGAGGATGCCCGCGTGCACCCGCGGGTGCAGGGTCTTGACCCGGCCGTCCAGGCACTCGGGGAAGCCGGTCAGCTCCTCGACCTTGGTGACGGGGACGCCGGCGTCGGCGATGCGGGCGGCGGTGGACCCGGTGGAGACGAGGGCGACGCCCGCCTCGTGCAGGCCGCGCGCGAGGTCTTCGAGGCCCGTCTTGTCGTAGACGCTGACGAGCGCCCGGCGAAGGGGCCGCTTGTTGCTCTCGGCGGTCACTGGATAACTACCTTTCGTCCCTCAATGCGATAGCCGTTGCGGGCGAGCCGCCCCACGACCTCGACGAGCAGCCTTCGCTCGACTTCCTTGATGCGCTCGTGCAGCGCGCTCTCGTCGTCCTCGTCCCGGACCTCGACCACGCCCTGCGCGATGATCGGCCCGGTGTCGACGCCGTCGTCGACGAAGTGGACGGTGCAGCCGGTGACCTTGGCGCCGTACGCGAGCGCGTCGCGGACACCGTGGGCGCCGGGAAAACTGGGGAGCAGGGCGGGGTGGGTGTTCACGAACCGCCCGCCGAAGCGGGCCAGGAACTCCTTGCCCACGATCTTCATGAACCCGGCGGAGATCACCAGGTCGGGCTCGTACGCGGCGACGGCCTCGGCGAGCGCGGCGTCCCACGCCTCGCGGCTGCCGTGGTCCTTGACCCTGCACACGAAGGTGGGCAGTCCGGCGCGCTCGGCCCGCGCCAGCCCCTCGATGCCGTCGCGGTCGGCGCCGACGGCCACGATCTCGGCCCCGTACGCCTCGGCGCCGGTGGTCGCGATGGCGTCGAGGAGCGCCTGCAGATTGGTGCCGGATCCGGAGACCAGCACGACGAGGCGCTTGGCCACGGGCTTGGCGGCCACGGTGGGGCCCTTTCTCGGGGGTACGACGGTACGGTCGGCCGGGTACGCCGCCGTATGTGCGTTCGTACGAATGCTTCGCGCCCCCGGATACGGGGAAGCCTACGAAGCGGCCGACCGTCAGCAACGATACCGGCACTCCGGACGGCCCCCACGGGACGGGGGCGGGGCCGGAAGGTAGCGTCTGGGGGAAGCCGGGTCGGGAACGCACCGCGGATGCGGCACGTTCGTACAGTGACGGGCCTGGCCGCGACAGCTTGCCGTCGCCCGTCGTCACGCATTCCGTCAGCCGTACTCACCAGGGGAAGACGCTCACTTGATGCCGGACCGCAGCCTGCGACTCCTCACGCTCACCCCGCAGTCGGTGCAGGGAGGGCAGCGCAGCGGCGTGCTGCTGCGGGAGCGCCCCACCTCGCCGCCCGACGCCCCCTCGGGCAGCCCCGACGGCGGCGGGCGCGGAAGCGCCGGCCAGGAGGACAACCCGTTCGCGCCGCCGCCCGAGGGCACCCCGGACCGGCCCTGGCAGCCGCGCCGGCCGGCCGACGGCCGGGGCGAGGGCGGGCAGGACGAGGGCGGCGGCCGTCCCGGCTGGGGCAGCCAGTGGAGCGACCGCCAGCCCGGCCGCTCCCCCGGCGGCTTCGGCGAGCGGCCCGGCGGCGGACCCGAGAAGCAGGGCGCCGGCCCCGGCGGGATGCGCTGGGACCCCACGGACCCGGCCCAGCGCCGCGCGCGCTACGCCCTGCTGTCCGGCATGTGGGCGTTCTTCTTCGCGCTCTTCTCCTGGGCGTACGTCGCCCTTCTGCTCGGCGCCCTCGCCCTC
>NZ_MUND01000430.1 GCF_002154375.1 Streptomyces glaucescens
GCCGGCGGGACGGACCCGCGGGGGCGGGCGGCCGGGTCCCCTCGGTGCTCCCTGTTCCCTCCGTCCCCTCGGGCTCGTCCGGTGTCCCGGCGGCCTCCGGCCCTTTGGGCGGCGCGCCGGCCGGTATCGGCTCCGGCTCCCGCACCTGGGCCGCCGTGGACGTCCGCGCGCGGTCCCGGCGCTCCAGGTGGCGGCGCAGCAGCGGCCGTACGGCCTCACCGGCCAGCAGGGCGAGCAGCAGGTACATCGACAGGGCCAGCCAGAGGAAGCCCGGCCAGGCCAGGGTGCGCTGGAGCCAGAACGGGGCGCCGGCGCGTTCGGCGACCAGCGCGCCCACCGTCAGCAGCCAGCCGCCCGCGATCAGGGCCGCACCCGCGCGGCGGACCGCTCCCGGGGCGCGGGTGGTGTCGCGGAACAGGCGGCGCCACAGGTACCAGTTGCCTGCCACGAGGACGCTCACCGTGACGAGCAGAAAGACGATCACCATGCCGTTGCTCTCTCCTGGAGGCCGGGGAGGGGGGTGCGGTCCGGCGGCCGCTATGACGTACGGCGCAGTGCGCGCAGTCCGCGCAACCCGATGGCCCCGATGACCGTCCCCAATACGAAGGAGACGACGGCGAGCAGCAGGTGCACCCAGAAATACGCCGTCGGGTGACCGTCGTCGAACGCGAGCCCACTGCCGTCCTTGATCAGGTTTTTGACGAAAGTGACCCAGATGACCCAGCTCCACACCCCGAACGCGAGCAGGAACCAGGAGATCGGGCGGCTGAGTTTCATGCGTTCAGTATCGCCGCCCGGTGGCCGGTTCCCCGGCCGGGGTGGGGAGGGGGGCGGGACTTCCGCGCGGCGGCCCTGTACGTTCTCGCTCGTGCCCGCAGCCAAGAAGACCGTCAGGCGATCCCTGCTGGTCGCTTCCGCGACCCTGCTGTCCCTCTCGCTGACCGCTCCCGTCGCCCTCGCGGCCCCGTCACCCGGCCCGTCGGCGAGCGCCAGTCCCAGCACCGGCGCGTCGGCCGCTCCCCCGGCGAACATGTCGACCGTCGGCGGGACGCGGCTCGGGCAGCCGGGCACCCAGGTGAACCTGGCGAGCGGGGTGCCGGTGCTGCCGAAGGACGTCACCGCGCGGTCGTGGATCATCGCCGACGCCGAGTCCGGCGAGGTGCTGGCCGCGCACAACGCGCACTGGCGGCTCGCCCCGGCCAGCACGCTGAAGATGCTGTTCGCCGACACCCTGCTGCCGAAGTTCCCCAGGTCCATGACGTACAAGGTCGCGACCGAGGACCTGGCGAACGTCGGCGCCGGCTCCAGCATGGTCGGCATAAAGGAGGACGAGACCTACACCGTCCACGACCTGTGGCTCGGGGTCTTCCTCCAGTCCGGCAACGACGCGGTGCACGTGCTGTCCGCGATGAACGACGGCGTGGACAAGACCGTCCGGGAGATGAACGAGCACGCCGAGGAACTGCAGGCCCTCGACACCCATGTGGTCAGCCCGGACGGCTACGACGCCCCCGGCCAGGTCTCCTCCGCGTACGACCTGACCCTGATCGCCCGCTCCGGGCTGCAGAAGAAGGACTTCCGGGAGTACTGCTCCACGCTGACCGCGAAGTTCCCCGGCGAGACGAAGAAGAACAAGAAGGGCAGGACGGTTCGCGAGTCGTACGAGATCCGCAACACCAACCGGCTGCTCACCGGCGATTACGACATCTCCCAGTACCAGGGCATCGCGGGCGTCAAGAACGGCAACACCACCAACGCCGGCGCCACCTTCACCGGGGTCGCCGAACGCGACGGCAAGGTGCTGCTCGTCACGGTCATGAACCCGGAGAAGAAGGAGCACAACGAGGTCTACAAGGAGACCGCGCGGCTCTTCGACTGGGGCTTCCAGGCGGCCGGGAAGGTCGAGCCGGTCGGCGAGCTGGTGCCCCCCAAGGGTGCCGCCCCGTCCGACGGGCGGCCGGGTGCCCCGGCCACCGCCCCCGCGGACACGGGCGAGGCCGGGGGCGCCGCGGCCGGCGGCACCTCCGAGGCGCCGGTGGCGAGCGCCACGACCGAGAGCGGCTCCACCGGCATGGGGATCGCCCTGGGGATCGCGGGCGGGCTGCTGGTGCTGCTCGGCGGGGGCGCGTTCCTGGTCAACCGCCGCTGGCCACTGCCGGATCTGGTGCGTCGCCGGCGGTGATCCCCTCCGCCCGCTTGCTGGGCGTCGCCGTCCAGGCGGCGCAGAACAGCACCAGCTTGCAGGTGAAGTTGATCCACAGCAGCAGGGCGACCGGCACGCCGAAGGCGCCGTACATGCTCTTCGCGGCCACGCCCTGCATGTAGCCGCTCAGCAGCAGTTTCAGCAGCTCGAACCCGATCGCGCCGACCAGCGCGCCGACCACCAGACGGTGCCTGCTCGGCTCGACGCCGGGCAGCAGCGTCAGGACGTACAGCAGTACCAGGAAGTCGGCGAGGACGGCCACGGCGAACGCGGTGATCCGCAACAGCGCGCTGCCCCAGCCCTGTTCCTCCAGGCCCAGGTGGCGGGCGGTCCAGCCGACCGCCGCCGAGGCGACCGTGGAGGCGACGAGGGTGACCAGGACCGCGCCGCCGAGGCCGACCAGGACGCCGCCGTCCTTGACCTTGCGCAGGATCGGGTTCTCCTCGTCGTCCGGCAGCTCCCACACCGCCCGCAGGCACTCCCGTGCCGAGCCGACCCAGTTGATGCCGGTGAACAGCAGCAGGGCACCGGCGATGATCCCGACGGTGCCCGCGTTGTCGACCAGACCGGCGATGTCCAGCTGGTCGGAGATGCCGGGGATCTGCTCGGCGATCCGGTCCTCCAGCTCCTTCTGCCGGTCGGCGCTGAGCGCGGCGGCGCCGATCGCGACGGCCACGGTCAGCAGCGGGAACAGCGCCACGAAACTCGTGAACGTCATCGCCGCGGCCAGCCGGGTCCAGTGCACGCGGTCCAGCCGCTCGTAGGAGCGCCACGCGTGCGTGGTCATCAGCCGTGCGGCCCACGGCCCGACGACCGGAAGGTTCTTCAGCCAGTCCATGATCCGACCCTGCCCTCACTGCGGAACACCCATGTTCGGGTGCCCCAGAACCGGAGGATGGTGGCCAGCGCCATCCCGATTCCCGCGCCGGAGACCGTGTCCGCGCGCTGCGAGGTGAAGCCGAGGACGTAGTGGCTGACGGTGAGGCAGAGGAGCTGGACGAGGGCGCCTGCGGCGTTCACCGCGAAGAACGCCGCGTACCGGCGCCAGGGCGTGCCTCCCGCGCGGTCCCGGTAGGTGCCGAGCGCGTTGCCCGCGTACGCCACCGTGCAGCCCGCCAGGAAGGAGAGCGCCTTGGCGGTGAGGGGGTCCAGGGCCATGGGGCCGCGCAGCCAGGTGAACAGGGCCAGGTCGGTGGCGTAGGCGAGCAGGCCCACGGCGGCGAAGGAGAGGAGTTCTTGGGAGCGCAGGGGTGCCCGTGAGCGGGCGTCGGGGCGGGTGCGGAGCGCGAGCCGGCCGCCCGCGCGGGGAGTCGCCCGGGTCACCAATCGGCCACCGCCAGGCCGTACATCGCGAGCCACACCAGCCCGATGAGGGCCAGCGCGCGGTCGCGCAGCACCACCTCCTCGGGTTCGCCCGCCGTGCCCCGGTCGGCGAACACGGCGTAGCGCAGGATCGCCAGGATGAAGGCGACCATCGACAGCTGCCGCCAGGGCAGCAGCCCGGTGTGCGGGTCGCCGCCCTCCTCCAGCGCCCACAGGCAGTACGCCAGCACGGCGACCCCGGCGGCCAGCTGCCACACGAAGCGGAGGTAGCCGGTGGTGTACTCGGTGAGCAGCGCGCGCGTGGCGCCGCCCTTCCCGGCCATCTGCACGGCCTCGGAGTACCGCTTCGCCGAGACCATGAACAGCGCCCCGAACCCGGTCGTGATCAGGAACCAGCGCGACAGCGGAATGCCGAGCGCGAGCCCGCCGACCATCGCCCGCATCAGGAACCCGGTCGTGACGACGGCGAGGTCGACGACCAGGATGTGCTTGAGGCTCACGCAGTACGCCAGTTGCATGCCGAGGTACGCCGTCAGCAGCGCCGCGACCGACGGCGACGTCAGCCAGGCCGCGGCGGCCGGGGCGAGGACGGCGAGCGAGCCGCCCACCGCGTAGGCGACCGGCACGGGGACCTGTCCGGCGGCGACCGGGCGGTGCCGCTTGGTCGGGTGCGCGCGGTCGGCGTCCGCGTCGCGCGCGTCGTTGATCAGGTAGACCGCGGCGGCACACGCGGTGAACAGCACGAAGACCAGCGGCAGTTCGACGAGGGCGGGTGGGGAGAAGAGCCGGCCGGCGGCAGCGGGGGCGGCGACGACCAGGATGTTCTTGACCCACTGCTTGGGCCGCGCGGTCCTGACCAGGCCCCCGAGGAGGGTTCCCCGGCGCGGCTGTTCGGGGGGCCGGGGGCGGGGCGGACGATGCTCCAGGAGGGCGGTCTCCTGGGCGTGCGCGCCCTGCGCCAGGGGCGCGGTTTCCTGAGAGCGTGTGCCGTTCGTCATGGGTGCGGCCTCAGTCATGCACGCCTCCCGTCACATCGCACACGCCGCTGCGCACGCCCTGCCGGACCCAGCGCGCCCCGGCGCACGCCGTCAGCGCGCCCAGCGCCGCGCCGGCCGCCACGTCGGAGGGGTAGTGGACGCCCACGACCAGGCGCGAGAGGCACATCGCGGCGGCCAGCGGCGGGATCGCCTGTGCGCCGAGGGGGCCGAGCGCGCCGTAGGCGACGGCCGCGGCGGCGGCGGAGGTGGCGTGGGAGCTGGGGAAGGAGTGCCGCCCTGCGGTGCGCACCAGAGGCTCGACATGCGCGGGGCGCGGACGGCGCACGATCCGTTTCACACCCATGCTGGTGAGGTGCGCGCCCGCGATGAGCGCCGTTCCGCGCAACCAGGCACCGCGCCTCGTACGGTCCGCGGCGGCTCCCACGAGACCCGCCGCGAGCCACAGCGCCCCGTGCTCGCCGGCCCAGGACAGGGCGCGCGCGCCGGCCGCGACGCGCGGGTCGGAGCCGTAGGCCCGGAGCGCCGAAAGGATTCGGTGGTCCATGTCGTCGAGGTCGTCCATGTGGACTCACTGTTCACGCCGAGACCGCTGGAACTACGGCAATATTGAGCGACATCCCATTAATCACCCATTTCGGGGAGGGCTTGGATGTTCCCAAACTAATCGTCCGCATAGGGGCGATACGGTCACCGACATGCCTGCCGAGACCGTTTCCGTCACGGGGTGGGGCCGCACCGCTCCCACCACCGCCCGTCTGATCCGCCCACGGACGTACGAGGAGGCCGTGGCGGCCGTCCGGGACTGCGGGACCCGCGGGGGCATCCCCCGGGGCCTGGGACGGGCGTACGGGGACGCCGCGCAGAACGCCGGCGGCGCGGTGCTCGACATGACCGGCCTGGACCGGATCCACGCGATCGACGCCGCGGACGGCACCGTGCTGTGCGACGCGGGCGTCTCCCTGCACCGGCTGATGCAGATCCTGCTGCCGCTCGGCTGGTTCGTGCCGGTGACCCCCGGCACCCGCTACGTGACCGTCGGCGGCGCGATCGGCGCCGACATCCACGGCAAGAACCACCACGTCTCCGGGTCCTTCTCCCGCCATGTGCTGTCCCTCGAACTCCTCACCGCCGACGGCGGCGTGCACACCGTCAGCCCTGGCACCCCGCTGTTCGACGCGACCACGGGCGGCATGGGCCTGACCGGGGTGATCCTGACCGCGACGATCCGGCTCCACCCGGTCGAGACCTCGCTGATGTCCGTCGACACCGAACGCGCGGCCGACCTCGACGACCTGATGGCCCGGCTGACCGCCACCGACCACCGCTACCGCTACTCGGTCGCCTGGATCGACCTGCTGGCGCGCGGCGCGGCGACCGGCCGCGCGGTGCTCACCCGCGGCGACCACGCGCCCCTGGGGGCGCTGCCCAAGGCCGCGCGTGCGCGGAGGGACCCGCTCGCCTTCCGTCCCTCCCAGCTGCCCGCCGCCCCGGCCTTCCTCCCGGACGGCCTGCTCACCCGGCGGACCGTGGGCCTGTTCAACGAAGTCTGGTACCGCAGGGCCCCACGCGCGCGTGCCGGTCAACTGCAGAGGATCTCCACGTTCTTCCACCCCCTGGACGGCGTGCCGCACTGGAACCGGATCTACGGCCGGGGCGGCTTCGTGCAGTACCAGTTCGTCGTCGGGTACGGCCAGGAGGAGGCCCTGCGCCGGATCGTGCACCGGATCTCCGAGCGCCGCTGCCCGTCCTTCCTGGCCGTCCTCAAGCGCTTCGGGGACGCCGACCCGGGCTGGCTCTCCTTCCCCGCCCCCGGCTGGACCCTGGCCCTGGACATCCCGGCCGCGCTGCCCGGCCTCGACTCCTTCCTCGACGAACTCGACGAGGAGGTCGCCGCCGCGGGCGGCCGCGTCTACCTCGCCAAGGACTCCCGCATGCAGCCCGACCTGCTCGCCGCGATGTACCCGCGCCTGGGCGACTTCCGCGCCCTGCGCGAAGAACTCGACCCGCGCGGCGTGTTCATGTCCGATCTCGCCCGTCGACTCACCCTCTAGGAGCCACTGTGAAGGACGCCTTCGGCCTCCCCCAGTCCCTGCTGATCCTCGGTGGTACGTCCGAGATCGCCCTGGCCACCGCCCGCCGGCTGATCGCCCGCCGCACCCGCACCGTCCGGCTGGCGGGCCGTCCCTCGCCCCGCCTGGAGCAGGCCGCCGAGGGCCTGCGCGCCCTGGGCGCCGACGTGCGCACCGTCGCCTTCGACGCGCTCGATCCCGAGTCGCACGAGACGGTCCTCGGCAAGGTCTTCGCCGAGGGCGACATCGACATGGTGCTGCTCGCCTTCGGCATCCTCGGCGACCAGGCCCGCGACGAGCGGGAGCCGGTGAACGCGGTGCGCGTGGCGCAGACCAACTACACCGGCGCGGTGTCGGCGGGCCTGGTCAGCGCCCGCGCGCTGCAGACCCAGGGCCACGGCTCGCTGGTGGTGCTCTCCTCGGTCGCCGGTGAACGCGCCCGCCGCTCGAACTTCATCTACGGCTCCAGCAAGGCGGGCCTGGACGCCTTCGCCCAGGGCCTCGGCGACGCGCTGCACGGCACGGGCGTCCACGTGATGGTCGTACGCCCCGGATTCGTCCGCTCACGGATGACGGCGGGCCTGGACGAGGCCCCGCTCGCGACGACGCCCGAAGCGGTCGCGGCGGCCGTCGAGGGGGGCCTGCGCCGCCGCTCGGAGACGGTGTGGGTGCCGGGGGCGCTGCGCCTGGTCATGTCTGCGATGCGTCACGTGCCGAGGGCGGTGTTCCGCCGGCTGCCGGTCTGAGCCGCCCCGCGGGGCGGTGACCGCGCGGCATCCGCTCAGTGCAGCGTGCCGTGCTCCGCCGGGGCCGACGCCTGCGGCGGCACCACGGTGGCGCCGAAGGCGAACTCCCGCAGCTTCCGCCAGACCCCGTCCGCGCCCTGCTCGTACAGCGCGAACCCGGTGCACGGCCACTCGGCCTCGTAGTCGGCCAGCTCCTCGAAGGCCCGGTCCATCGCCGCGTCGTCGATGCCGTGCGCGACGGTCACGTGCGGGTGGTACGGGAACTGCAGTTCACGGGCGACCGGGCCGGAGGCGTCGCGGACCTGTTTCTGCAGCCACGTGCACGCCTCGGCGCCCTCGGCCACCCGGACGTAGACGACGGGCGACAGCGGACGGAACGTCCCGGTGCCGGACAGCCGCATCGGGAACGGCCGTCCCGCCGCCGCGACCTCCGCGAGATGCGTCTCGATCGCGGGCAGCAGCGCGCCGTCGACCTCGGTCGGCGGCAGCAGGGTGACATGGGTGGGGATACCGTGAGCCGCGGCGTCGCCGAAGCCCGCGCGCCGCTCCTGGAGCAGGCTGCCGTGGGGCTCCGGGACCGCGATCGACACACCGATCGTTACGGTCCCCACGTCGTCTCCTGTCGTCGTGTCGGTACGTCTGCGAGGGGCGGACGGCTGCGCGTGCGGCCGTCCGGCTATCGACTGTACGGCCACCGCCCGGCCGTGGGCAGGCGCAGCCGTAGTGATGTGCAGCGCTGTCCGTGGTGCGGACCGGACCGGATCTTCCGTGCGCGGCCCGCACGCGGCGCGGCACTCCGCCTCGCACACGGCGCACTACGCCGCGCACCCGGCTCGGTGCCCCGGTCCAGTGCCCCGGTCAGTGCTTGGCCGGCAGGAAACCCACCCTGTCGTAGGCCTGGGCCAGCGTCTCCGCGGCGACGGCGCGGGCCTTCTCCGCGCCCTTGGCCAGGATCGAGTCCAGTGACTCCGGGTCGTCCAGATACTGCTGGGTGCGCTCCCGGAACGGCGTCACGAACTCGACCATGACCTCGGCGAGATCGGTCTTGAGCGCACCGTAGCCCTTGCCGGCGTACTTCTCCTCCAGTTCCCCGATTCCCGCCCCGGTGAGGGTCGAGTAGATGGTGAGGAGGTTGCTGACGCCCGGCTTGTTCTCCGCGTCGAAGCGGACCACGGTGTCGGTGTCGGTGACCGCGCTCTTGACCTTCTTGGCGGTGGTCTTCGGCTCGTCGAGCAGGTTGATCAGGCCCTTCGGCGTGGACGCCGACTTGCTCATCTTGATCGCCGGGTCCTGGAGGTCGTAGATCTTCGCCGTCTCCTTGAGGATGTACGGCTTCGGGACCTCGAACGTCGCGCCGAAGCGGCCGTTGAAGCGCTCGGCGAGGTCGCGGGTCAGCTCGATGTGCTGACGCTGGTCCTCGCCGACCGGCACCTCGTTCGCCTGGTAGAGCAGGATGTCCGCGACCTGGAGGACCGGGTACGTGAACAGGCCGACGGAGGCCCGGTCGGCGCCCTGCTTGGCGGACTTGTCCTTGAACTGCGTCATACGGGACGCCTCGCCGAAGCCGGTGAGGCAGTTCATGACCCAGCCGAGCTGCGCGTGCTCGGGGACGTGGCTCTGGACGAACAGGGTGCAGCGGTCCGGGTCGAGCCCGGCCGCGAGCAGCTGCGCGACGGCGAGCCGGGTGTTGGCGCGCAGCTCCTTCGGGTCCTGCGGGACCGTGATCGCGTGCAGGTCGACGACCATGTAGAACGCGTCGTGGGACTCCTGCAGGGCCACCCACTGGCGGACGGCGCCGAGGTAGTTGCCGAGGTGGAACGAGCCTGCGGTGGGCTGGATTCCGGAGAGCACGCGGGGTCGATCAGAGGCCATGCCCCCCATTCTCTCAGGTCTCAGCGGGCGGTCCGGAACTGATGGGAAACAGGTGGGAACCGATCCGTCCCCGGCGGTGTAACAAGGGTGTGAGGACGCGGGAGGGGGGCCGCATCGTCGATGAGGCCGCGGTGATCGCACGCGTACGCGCCGGGGAGCCGGAGGCGTACGCGGAGCTGGTGCGGGCCCACACGGGCATCGCCCTGCGCGCGGCCGCCGCGCTCGGCGCCGGTGCGGACGCGGAGGACGTGGTGCAGCAGGCCTTCGTGAAGGCGTACTGCGCGCTGGGCCGCTTCAAGGAGGGCTCGGCGTTCAAGCCGTGGCTGCTGTCGATCGTCGCCAATGAGACGAGGAACACAGTGCGGACGGCTGCGCGCCAGCGCACGCTCGCCGGCCGGGAGGCGGCGTTCGCCGAGGCCGAGCCCTTGATACCGGAATCGGCGGACCCCGCGGCGGCGACGCTGGAGAGCGAGCGCCGCGCGGCCCTGCTGGCCGCCCTGGAGAAGCTGAGCGAGGAGCACCGCCTGGTCGTCACCTACCGCTATCTGCTGGAGATGGACGAACCGGAGACCGCCCAGGCACTGGGCTGGCCCCGCGGGACGGTGAAGTCCCGGCTCAACCGGGCGCTGCGGAAGCTGGGCCGGCTGCTGCCGGATTTCCGGCCTCGGGAAGGGGGTGAGGAGCGTGCGTGAGGGACGGGAGCCGGCCGAGGGCACCGGTGCCGGGCGGCTGCCGGACGAGCTGCGGGCCCTCGGCAGGTCGCTGGAC
>NZ_MUND01000431.1 GCF_002154375.1 Streptomyces glaucescens
GGACACGGCCTAGGGGGTGTCGTCCCGGTCATCCCGCCCCTGGGGCGCCCAGCCTCGGAACACCTCGTCGCAGGCCGTCCGCAGCCGGCGCGCGCCCTCCGCGATCTCCGCCGTGCCCGCGACCGCGGCGAAGCTCAGCCGCAGGTGCGCGGCGGGCGGTTCGGCGCTGAAGTAGGGGCGGCCCGGGGTGATGGCGACGCCCGCGCGCAGGGCCGCCGCCGTCAGGGCGGTCTCGTCGGCGCCCTCGGGCAGCCGTGGCCACAGGTGGTAGCCGCCGCTCGGGATGTGCGGCAGGGCCAGTTCGGGCAGGTGCACGGCCAGCGCGGAGGTCATGGCGTCCCGCCGGGCCCTGAGCGCCGCGGAGACGGCCCGCAGATGGCGCGGCCAGGCCGGCGAGCCGACCAGCTCCAGCGCCGCCTCCTGGAGCGGCCGGGGCACGAAGAAGGTGTCCACGACCTGGATGGCGCGCAGCCGCTCCAGCACCGGGCCGCGGGCGGCCAGCGCGCTCACCCGGAAGCTCGGCGAGGTGGCCTTGGTCAGCGAGCAGACGTGGACGACGACACCGTCCGGGTCGTCGGCGGCCAGCGGGCGCGGCAGCGGCGGCGCGTCCTCGTGCACCAGCCGCCGGACGAAGTCGTCCTCGACGACGAAGGCCCCGGCCTCGCGGGCGATCCGCAGCACCTCGCCCCGCCGTTCCGCGGCGAGCACGGCGCCGGTGGGGTTCTGGAACAGCGGCTGGCAGACGAAGACCCGGGCGCCGGTGGCCCGGAACGCGTCGGCGAGGAGGGCCGGGCGGACCCCGTCGGAGTCCACCGGGACCGGCACCGGGCGCAGGCCCGCCGCCCGGGCGATCGCGAGCATGCCCGGGTAGGTCGGCGACTCGACCAGGACCGGGGCGCCGGGCGGGGCGAGCGCGCGCAGCGCGGTGGTCAGCCCGGACTGGCCGCCGGAGGTGATCAGCACCTCGGCGGCGGTGACCGCCCCGCCGGGGCCGCCGATGCTGCGCGCGAACCATTCGCGCAGCTCGGGCAGCCCTTCCATGGGCGGTCGGCCCCAGGCGCCGGGGCGCCGCCCCGCCCGGGAGAGCGCCGCGGCCATCGCCCGCTCGGGCTGCAACGAGGGGTGCAGGTAGCCGCCGTTGAACTCGATGACCCCGGGCGGCGGCGCGGAGAGGGAGACCAGCACGCCGGAGGCGTCCACCGAGCGCGGCACGGGCTCGGCGGCGGTGTCCGCGCTCAGCGCCAGTTGCTGCCAGGAGGTGTCCCCGCTGGGCGCGGCAGCGGCGCGCGGCTCCGCGCGGAACGCCCCGGCTCCGGGCCGGGTCACCACCAACCCCTCCGCGGCGAGCTGGGCCAGCGCCCGCGAGACGGTCACAGGACTCACCCGGAACCGCTCGACCAACGCACGACTCGATGGCAGCTTTCCACCAGGAGAGTAGCGGTCTAGCTCTCTCCGTAGCTGTTCCGCCAGTTCACCCACACTGCTACGCTCTTGCATGAGAGCACAGAGTAGCGCTACCCAGCCGACCGCGATAGCGGTCGACACTCCTCCCGCCGCCAGGGAGAGGGTCTCCGCCGGCACCCTCCAGGCCGCGCTCGGCGTCGTCGCCTTCTCCCTCACCTTCCCCGCCACCGCCTGGGGCCTGGAAGGCTTCGGCCCCTGGTCGCTGGTGGCCGTGCGCAGTGTGCTCGCGGCGCTGATCGCGGGCGGCTGCCTGCTGGCCCTGCGCATTCCGCTGCCGGAGCGCAGGCACCTGCCCGGACTGGCCGTGGTCGCCGCGGGGGTGGTCCTCGGCTTCCCGATGCTGACCACGCTCGCGCTGCAGACCTCGACCACCTCGCACGCCGCCGTGGTGGTCGGACTGCTGCCGCTCACGACGGCCGCGCTGTCCGCCCTGCGGGTCGGCACCCGCCCCTCCCGCACCTTCTGGACGGCTGCTCTCGCCGGTGCGGCCGCGGTGGTGGCGTTCACCGTGCAGCAGAGCGGCGGCGCGCTCAGCACCGCCGACCTCTACCTCTTCGGCGCCCTCCTGGTCTGCGCGGCCGGGTACACCGAGGGCGGGCGGCTCGCCCGGATGATGCCGGGCTGGCAGGTGATCGGCTGGGCGCTGGTGCTGTGTCTGCCGCTGAGCGTCCCGGCCGCCGCGATCGCGCTGGCGTACGAGCCGGTGACCCTCACCGCGCACGCCGTGGCCGGTCTGCTGTGGGTGGCGGCGGGCTCCCAGTTCCTCGGGCTGGTCGTCTGGTACCGGGGCATGGCGGCCATCGGCATCCCCAAGGCGAGCCAGTTGCAGTTGGCCCAGCCGCTGCTCACACTGGTGTGGTCGGTGCTGCTGCTGGGCGAGCACCTGACGGTGGCCGCCCCGCTGACGGCCGCGGCCGTGCTCGTCTGCATCGCCGTCACCCAGCGGGCGCGAGGCTGAACGGTGCGCCGCCGGGTTCCGCCCGGCACCGGCGCCGTGGGCTCACGGCCACGGACCGCTGCTCCCGCGATGGTGGAGGAGGCCCCAGATGCGCGCAAGCGTGGGCGACCAGCTTGTCCAGCACGGCAGGGTGGTCGGACAGCACGACAAGGTCGGCGAGATCGTGGAAGTGCTCGGCCAGGGGGGCAACCCCCCGTACCGCGTCCGGTTCCAGGACGGGCACGAGGGGCTGTGCTCCCCGGGCCCCGACACCGAGATCCGGCACCGCGGCACCCAGCCGCCGTCGCACTTCCAGCCGCCGACGAGCACTCAGCCGCCCGGTATGGGGCTGTGATTCAGGACGCGGGGTTCGCCGGCTGCCCGTAGTGGTCGGCGATCACCCGCGCCATCGCCCCGGCCGGGTCCGTCGCCACCTCCTTCGCGGCGAAGAAGACGTGTCCCTTCACCTGCGGATACTCGCGGGCCAGCGTCAGGTGCCGGGACAGCTCGGCCGGGTCCTGCCAGGGGGCGGGCTGGGACGGGTTGCCGGCCCGGTACAGCGCCTCGCCGATGTACAGCCGGGTGCCGCTGCCCCGGGCGACCTCGGCCCACCACGGCACCAGCTTGGCGTAGTCGGCGGCGGCGAAGCCGATGTGCCAGTACAGCTGCGGGCAGATGTAGTCCACCCACCGCTCCCGCACCCACTTGCGGGTGTCCGCGTAGAGGTCGTCGTAGGCCTGGAGGGCGCGGGTGTCCGAGCCGAGCGGGTCGGTGGACGCGTTGCGCCACACCCCGAACGGGCTGATCCCGAACCGGGTGCCGGGCCGCGCCTTCTTGATCCCGGCCGCCATGTCCCGCACGAGGCGGTCGATGTTGTCCCGCCGCCAGTCGGCCCGGCCGGCGAAGCCTCCGCCGTACCTCTCGAAGGCCGCGTCGTCGTCGAAGGTCTCCCCCGCGACCGGGTACGGGTAGAAGTAGTCGTCGAAGTGGACGGCGTCCACCGGGTACTTGCGGACCGCGTCCAGCATCGCCTTCTGCACGAAGCTGCGGACCTCGGGCAGCCCGGCGTTGTAGTAGAGCTTCCCGCCGTAGCTCACCACCCACTCCGGACGCCGGCGCGCGGGGTGGGTCGCCACCAGCCGGGAGAGGTCCCCGTGGGTGGCGACCCGCAGCGGGTTGAACCAGGCGTGCAGCTCCAGACCGCGCGCGTGGGCCTCGGCGACGGCCGTGCCGAGCGGGTCCCAGCCGGGGTCCTTGCCCTGGGTGCCGGTGAGGTACTGCGACCACGGCTCGTGCGGCGAGGGCCACAGCGCGTCCGCCGCGGGGCGCACCTGGACAATCACCGTGTTGAGCCGGCTGCGTACCGCCTGGTCGAGATGGGCGAGCAGTTCGGCGCGCTGTTCGGCGGCGCTCAGCCCGGCCCGGGAGGGCCAGTCCCGGTTGACGACCGTGGCCAGCCACATGCCGCGCATCTCCGCCGCCGCGGCGGCCTCGCCCGCGTTCCCGGCGGCTGTGGTCCGCTCGGTCCGCCCGGTCGCCTCCCCGGCCCGCGAGCCGTAGGGCGCCGGATCCCGCCCATCCCGCCCACGCGGCCGCTGTCCGGCCGCGCCCGGGGCCGCCGCGGCCTCCCCGGACATCACCAGGGCCGACAGCGCCGCCGCGGCGAACGCCCGGCGTGTCACACGTCCCATTCAGAACACCCCCATACTCCGCGTCCTCACGCGGTCACGGACCGTCTCCGGGCCCAGGATGCCCCCGACCCCGGTGATCGATCATCGATACTTGGCGGTAACGTGCACGAACGGAGCAGGCACGAGCAGGCCCCGCGACCCGGCGGACTGCCGCGGCCGAACGGATCAGCGAAGGGGACGATGTGACAGGCATCCCATCGGGAGACATTGCGCGCGTCGGTGTGGTCGGCTGTGGCCAGATGGGCGCCGGCATCGCGGAGGTGTGCGCCCGCGCGGGGCTGGACGTCAGGGTCGCCGAGACCACCGGCGAGGCCCTGGAGATCGGCCGTACCCGGCTGTTCAACTCCCTGGCCAAGGCCGCCGAGCGGGGCAAGATCAGCGACGCGGAGCGGGATGCGACGCAGGCCCGGCTGAGCTTCACCACCGACCTCGGCGAGTTCGCCGACCGCGATCTGGTGATCGAGGCGGTCGTGGAGAACGAGCAGGTCAAGACCGAGATCTTCCAGGTGCTCGACCAGGTGGTGACCCGTCCGGACGCCATCCTGGCCTCCAACACCTCCTCCATCCCGCTGGTGAAGCTGGCCGTCGCCACCGCGCGCCCGGACCAGGTCATCGGCATCCACTTCTTCAACCCGGCCCCGGTGCAGCAGCTGGTCGAGCTGATCCCGGCCCTCACCACCTCCGAGGGCACCCTCAGCCGGGCCCAGCTGTTCACCGAGAAGGTGCTCGGCAAGCACGCCATCCGCGCCCAGGACCGCTCCGGCTTCGTCGTCAACGCGCTGCTGATCCCGTACCTGCTCTCCGCGATCCGGATGTTCGAGTCGGGCATCGCCAGCCGCGAGGACATCGACAACGGCATGGAGATGGGCTGCGCCCACCCGATGGGCCCGCTGAAGCTCTCCGACCTCATCGGCCTGGACACGGTCGCCTCCGTGGCGTACTCGATGTACGAGGAGTACAAGGAGCCGCTGTACGCCGCTCCCCCGCTGCTCCAGCGCATGGTGGACGCGGGCCGGCTCGGCCGCAAGACCGGTTCCGGCTTTTACACGTACGGCTGATTACGCAGCGCTAGCTGTATGGGCCCGGCACCCGGCGAGGGTGCCGGGCCCACGTGTTTCACACACCGTGTGCGCGGCGGCCACGCATATGCCGTGCGCACACACTCCCCATGCGCCCACCAGGCGAGTTGACTCAGCATGCGCATGCACGGGATGTGAGAGAACACGGAAAGGAGCGGTTTCGTGACCGCCGATCCCCAGCAGTCCGTCTCCCTGGAGGAACTCGCAGAGTTACGTCGCCGCCTCGACGTCGCCTACGCGCGCGTCGAGGGCGGGCTGGCCCTGCTCTCCCATCGCACGGAGGAGACCGCCAAAGAGGTCGACGAGCTGCACACGAGGCTCGTCCACCTGGAGCACGCCCGCTGGCCCCTGCCCTCGATCACGGCCGTGACCGCGATCGGGGCCCTGGCCGTGGCGGTCTGGCAGGCCCTCGGACGCTAGGCGGGCCAGGGCGTGTCCCCCTAGGCCGTGTCCGCAAAGTCCCGTCTGCCCCGCGACGCCTGGCACGCACTCTCGCCGCGCCGGGCGAAGCCCCAAGTACATCCAGTACGAGGGACTCCGCCCGGCGCGCCGAGAGCACGCACCAGACGCCGCGGGGCCCGCCCTTCGGGCGGACGACGGGACTTTGCGGACACGACCT
>NZ_MUND01000432.1 GCF_002154375.1 Streptomyces glaucescens
GTCCACCACCGGGAGGGAGTCCGGGGTCGGGTGGGCCACGGACCCGGGCTCCCCTCCCGGTGGTGGACTACTTGACCGCGATGGCGATGGGCAGCACGCCGCCGGCGTTGTAGCGGACCGCCTGCACGGTGAAGCCGGCCGCTGCCAGCTGGGAGCGCACGTCGCTCTCGCTGGAGAAGTTGAGATAGGTCGCCTGGACGATGTCGCCCATGATGGACAGCTCGCGGCGCAGGTCGTCCTCGCCGATCCGGTACTTAGCCCAGGCGGCGGCGTGCTCCGGGGCCTCCCACGGCGGCGGGGGCGGCGGGGTGAGGAAGCTGATGAGCAGCCGGCCGCCGGGCCGCAGCGCCCGGTGGAAGGAGCGGTACAGGTCCGTCAGCCGCGCCGGGTCGGACTCGTACATGTTCAGTCCGTTGCTGACGACGAGGTCGAACTCCGCCTCGGCGCCGAGGTTCCAGGCGTCCTCGCGGCGGAAGGAGGCGTGCTCGGCGAGGCCGTGGCGCCGGGCGTTCTCCTCGGCGTAGCGCAGGGACTCGGTGTCGAGGTCGACGCCGACCAGCCGGATGCCGGTCACGTCCCGGTAGTCCTGTTCGAGCAGGTCGTCCATGACGCCGCACGGGACGGACGCGAGGGTGGCGCCGTCGGTGATGTGCTCGGCGATCAGTTCCCTGAAGCGGTGGTAGCGCTCGCGGGCCTGGCACAGCAGGGAGTTGTTGAGCAGCCAGTGTTCCAGCGGGGTGACGGGGCCCTCGGGTCGGTTGCGGAAGATGTACGAGGTCCAGTAGCCGTTGAGGCCGCGGTTGTGCAACAGGAAGCGGCCGAGCTCGAACTGCTGGAGCTGGGCGAGGAGTTCGAGGGTGT
>NZ_MUND01000433.1 GCF_002154375.1 Streptomyces glaucescens
GGCCAGCCGGCGCTCGGCGGCGGTGGTGGCGTTCGGCGGGTACCGCACCCCGGTCACCGCGCGGGCGAAGACCCGGCGCACATTGGTGTCCAGCACCGGATGGCGCTGGCCGTACGCGAAGGAGGCGACCGCGGCGGCCGTGTACTCGCCGATGCCGGCCAGCGCCATCCGGTGCTGGACACCAATGTGCGCCGGGTCTTCGCCCGCGCGGTGACCGGGGTGCGGTACCCGCCGAACGCCACCACCGCCGCCGAGCGCCGGCTGGCCCGTGCGCTGCTGCCCGAGGACGAGCGGACCGCCGCCCGCTGGGCCGCGGCCTCGATGGAGCTGGGCGCGCTGGTGTGCACCGCCAAGAACGAGAGCTGCCAGCGCTGCCCGATCGCCGCGCAGTGCGCCTGGCGGCTGGCGGGCAAGCCGGAGCACGAGGGACCGCCGCGCCGCGGCCAGACGTACGCCGGGACCGACCGGCAGGTCCGCGGCAAGCTGCTCGCCGTGCTGCGCGAGGCCCACGCGCCGGTTCCGCAGGCCGCGTTGGACCGGGTGTGGCACGAGCCGGTGNNGTCGCCGACGGCCTGGTCGAGCCGCTGCCCGGCGGGATGTACCGGCTGCCGCTGAGCTGAGGTGTACGAGCGCCGCTGAGCCAGCGGACGAGAACGGTGGCTGAGCTGACGAACGAGAACGGTGGCTGAGCTGACGGATGACAACGGCCGTCGAGCTGACGGATGTGACAGTGCCGCCGTCACCGGCCGTCGTCGCGCCCGCCTCCCACTCGTCGCAAATCATCCCACACCCGCATGAAAAGCCCTGCCCTTTTACCCCGTTCCTCCTTTCGTTACACAACCGACGGACAGCCGATTGACAGTCGCGGGCTGCTTCGCACAGCCCCGTGACAACGCCTCCGTAGCTTCATTGCCGTGCCCGGCAGCGTCGGGACGAGCAACGGGACAACGGGGAAGACGGAGGCGGTATTCATGGCGCAGGGCGAGGTGCTCGAGTTCGAGGAGTACGTCCGCACCCGGCAGGACGCGCTGCTGCGCAGCGCCCGGCGCCTGGTACCGGATCCGGTCGACGCGCAGGATCTGCTCCAGACGGCGCTCGCGCGGACGTACGGCCGCTGGGACGGCATCGCGGACAAGCGCCTGGCCGACGCCTACCTGCGCCGGGTCATGATCAACACCCGGACCGAATGGTGGCGGGCGCGGAAGCTGGAGGAGGTGCCGACCGAGCAGCTGCCGGACGCCTCGGTCGACGACTCCACCGAACAGCACGCGGACCGCGCCCTGCTGATGGACGTCATGAAGGTGCTCGCCCCCAAGCAGCGCAGCGTGGTCGTGCTGCGACACTGGGAGCAGATGTCCACGGAGGAGACGGCCGCCGCCCTCGGCATGTCGGCCGGAACGGTCAAGAGCACGCTGCACCGGGCGCTCGCCCGGCTCCGCGAGGAGCTGGAGGCCCGCGATCTGGACGCACGCGCGCTGGAGCGTGAGGAGCGGGAGCGGTGCGCGGCCTGACCGGTACGGGAGCGGCTGGGACAGCCTCCGGCGACCGAGGCGTCCGGGCGGTGGGCAAGGCGGTGGTCCTGCTCGCCGCCCTCGCCCTGTGTCTGGCCGCGTGCGGCACCGGCGGCACCGGTGCGCGGGACGAGGGGCCGGCGCACATCGGCACGGTGGCCGGCGCGGGCGCCGCGCCCTCCGACCAGCCGTCCGCGTCGGTCACGCCGAGCCGGATGGACGCGCTCCGGCTGGTGCGCAGCGACCCGCGGGTCTCCGCGGCGGTCAAGCGCGAGCTGAAGCCCTGCGTCCCCGACGACTACCCGATCGACGTGTCGTACGGCGATCTGACCGGCGGGACCGTGGACGACCTCGTGGTCAATGTGCTGACCTGTGGTGACGCGGTCGGGGTCGGGTCGTACGTGTACCACCGGACGAACGGCCGGTACGAGAATGTCTTCGGGGCCGAGGAGTCCCCGGTGTACGCGGAGATCGACCGCGGCGATCTGGTGGTGACCCGGCAGGTGTACGAGAAGGGCGATCCCGTCTCGAACCCCTCCGGCGAGGTGGTGATCACCTACCGCTGGACCGGGAACCGCTTCGCCGAGGAGTACCGCATGCACAACGAGTACGGCAACGCCGTCGGGGAGGCCCCCGCCCCGGCACCCGAGAGCAACTGACGCCCGGAGCCACTGACACCGGCACCGACACCGGCACCGACTCAGACACCGACACCGACACCGACACCGACCAGCACCGACGGAGCACCCCGGATGGCAGACCAGACCCACGTCCTGTTCGTCGAGGACGACGACGTCATCCGCGAGGCCACCCAGCTCGCCCTGGAGCGGGACGGCTTCGCGGTCACCGCCATGCCCGACGGGCTGTCGGGGCTGGAGGCGTTCCGCGCGAACCGCCCAGACATCGCCCTGCTGGACGTCATGGTGCCGGGACTGGACGGGGTCAGCCTGTGCCGCCGGATCCGCGACGAGTCGACCGTGCCGGTGATCATGCTGTCCGCGCGGGCCGACGCCATCGACGTCGTCCTGGGTCTGGAGGCGGGCGCCGACGACTACGTGACCAAGCCGTTCGACGGTGCCGTGCTGGTGGCCCGGATCCGCGCGGTGCTGCGCCGCTTCGGCCACGCCGGCGGCGGCGACCGGGCCGACGAGTCCGGTGCCGCGGCGTCCGGCGGGGTGCTGACCTTCGGCGACCTGGAGATCGACACCGAGGGCATGGAGGTGCGCCGGGCCGGACAGCCGGTGGCGCTGACGCCGACCGAGATGCGGCTGCTGCTGGAGTTCTCGGCCGCGCCGGGCACCGTGCTCTCCCGCGACAAACTGCTGGAGCGGGTCTGGGACTACGGCTGGGGCGGGGACACCCGGGTGGTCGACGTCCATGTGCAGCGGCTGCGGCAGAAGATCGGCCAGGACCGGATCGAGACGGTCCGCGGCTTCGGTTACAAGCTGAAGGCCTGAGCGGGGGCTGTCGACGTGATGCGGGGGATGACACGCCTGTCCGCCCGGCGCGCGGGTGACCGTGCGCTGCTCGGCGCGGGCCCCGGCGCGGCCACCGGCGCGCGGCTCGGCGGCAGGCTCCGCGGCACGCTGGGCCCGGGCCTGCGGACCGGTCTGCCCGGCGGCCTGCGCACCGGGCTGCGCTGGAAGCTCAGCGCGGCGATCGCGCTGGTCGGCGCGCTGGTCGCGATCGCGCTCAGCCTCGTGGTGCACAACGCCGCCCGCGTCTCGATGCTGGACAACGCGCGCGACCTCGCCGACGAGCGCATCCAGATCGCCCAGCGCGACCTCGCGGACGTGCAGATCGCCGAGCACACCTTCGACCTGTCCAACCGCGCCAACTTCGCCAACGTCAAGATCGACGACCCGCATCTGCCGGACGAGCTGCGGGCCAAGGTGGAGGCGGGGCGCCGGGCGACCTACGTGGGGGACCCGCCGGGGGGCTCCCCCGACATCTGGGCCGCCGTGCCGATCGCCGACGGCCATGTGCTGTCGCTGCACACCGGGCTCACCGAGCGCAGTACGGACATCCTCAACGACCTCGACCAGGCCCTGGTCATCGGCTCGATCGCGGTCGTCCTCGTCGGCAGCGCGCTCGGCGTGCTGATCGGCGGACAGCTGTCGGGCCGGCTCCGCAAGGCCGCCGCCGCCGCGAACCGGGTCGCCAAGGGCGAGCCGGACGTCCGGGTGCGGGAGGCGATCGGCGGTGTGGTGCGGGACGAGACGGACGATCTCGCGCGGGCCGTCGACGCGATGGCGGACGCGCTCCAGCAGCGGCTGGAGGCCGAGCGCCGGGTCACCGCCGACATCGCGCACGAGCTGCGCACCCCGGTGACCGGGCTGCTCACCGCGGCCGAGCTGCTGCCGCCGGGCCGCCCGACCGAGCTGGTGCTGGACCGGGCGAAGGCCATGCGCACCCTCGTGGAGGACGTGCTGGAGGTGGCACGGCTGGACGGGGCGTCCGAGCGGGCCGAGCTGCAGGACATCATGCTGGGCGAGTTCGTGGCCCGGCGGGTGGCGGCGAAGGACCCGGGGATCACGGTGCACGTGGTGCACGAGTCGGAGGTCACCACCGATCCGCGGCGCCTGGAGCGGGTGCTGTTCAACCTGCTCGCCAACGCGGCCCGGCACGGCAGGCCGCCGGTCGAGGTCACCGTGGAGGGCCGGGTGATCCGGGTCCGCGACCACGGTCCTGGCTTCCCGGAGGATCTGCTCGCCGAGGGCCCGAGCCGGTTCCGCACCGGCAGCCAGGACCGGGCCGGGCACGGCCACGGGCTGGGCCTGACCATCGCCGCGGGGCAGGCCCGGGTGCTGGGCGCCCGCCTGACCTTCCGCAACGTCCGCCCGCCGGGCGCGCCCGCGCGCATTCCGGCCGAGGGCGCGGTCGCCGTGCTGTGGCTGCCGGAGCACGCGCCGACGAACACGGGCAGCTATCCGATGCTGCCGCTGTCCGGCGACCAGTGAGGCCCAGGGGGTGGCCGGCGGGACCTCAGCCGAAGTCCTTCGAGAAGTCCAGCTCCGCGCTGCGCTCGGTCAGCGAGTACCAGTTGCCGTTGTCGTCGCGGAAGATCGCCTCGATGCCGTACGGCCGTTCCTGGGGCTCCTGGACGAACTCCACGCCGCGGGCCCGGAACGTCTCGTAGTCGCCCCGGCAGTCGTCGGTGCGGAACGCTCCGGCGCCGATGACGCCCTTGCCGACCAGCTTCTTCAGCGCCTGGGACGACTCGGCGTCCAGGCCGGGCCCGTCCAGGCTCATCAGGGCCAGCTCGACGTCCGGCTGTTCCTTGGCGCCGACGGTGACCCACCGCATGGCGCCCATGGGGACCTCGCTGCGCACCTCGAAGCCCAGTTTCTCGGTGAAGAAGGCCTTGGTGCGCTGCTGGTCGAAGGTCCAGACGGTGGTGATGCCCAGGCCGGTGATCATGGCTCTGCTCTCCTGAGTCCGCTGTCGGTGTCCGTGTTCGTCACCGTAGGCGGGGCGGGTCTCAGGGCGCTTCTTGGGAATTGCGGTCCTGGGTGGCGGCGCGCCGGGGGAAGCCGCCGGCCCACAGCAGGGCGTAGCAGCCGGGTATGAGGGAGGCGCCCGCGCGGACGTACCGGGCGCGGTACTCGCTCGGGGTGAGTCCGGTGCTGTCCTTGAAGCGGGTGGAGAAGGTGCCGAGGCTGCTGAAGCCGACCAGGTGGCAGATCTCCGTGACCGACAGGTCGGCGGCGCGCAGCAGCTCCTCGGCCCGCTCGATGCGGCGGTGCGTCAGATACCGGCCGGGCGTCTCGCCGTAGGCCGCCTTGAAGGCGCGGACGAAGTGGAAGCGTGAATACCCGGCGTGCCCGGCGACCGCGGCCAGGTCGAGATCGGGGTCGGCCCAGTCGCGGTCCATGACGTCCTTGGCGAGGCGCAACGGCCGCATGGTGTCCATGCGCCGATGGTGGCACGCGGCACTGACAACGGCCCCGGGCGCTGTGGGGCGCCCGGGGCCGTCGGAGGTTCAGCCGGTTCTCGCGTCCGTCACGTCGGCGAGGGCGGGCCGGCTCTCATCGGGGGCCGGCCGGTGCGGTGGCGGTGGCCTCAGAGGGAGAGGCCCTTGCCGCGCAGGAAGGCGACCGGGTCTATCGCCGTGCCGTAGTTCGGCGTGGTGCGGATCTCGAAGTGCAGGTGCGGGCCGCTGGAGTTGCCGGTGTTGCCGGACAGGGCGATCTTCTGGCCGGTGGCGACGATCTGGCCGACCTTCACGTTGATCGTGGACAGGTGGGCGTACTGGGAGTACTGCCCGTTGCCGTGCTTGATGACGATGGCGTTGCCGTACGCCGGACCGTCGCCGGCGCCGTTGCCGCCGGCCTTGACGACGGTGCCGCCGTGGGCGGCGACGACCTTGGTGCCGCTCGGCACCGCGAAGTCCTGACCGCTGTGGGTGGACTGCCAGCGAGCGCCGTTCTGGGCGAAGCTCGCGGTCTTGGTGTAGCCCTTCACCGGGGTGACCCAGCCGGCGGCCTTCTTGGCGGCGGCGGTCGTGGCGGTGACGGCGGTCGGCGCGGCGGAGGGGGCGGCGGCCGCGACCCCGGCCCCCAGCACGACCGAGGCACCCAGGCCGGTGGCCAGGACGGCCGCGCGGGTGCGGAGCTGGGCCGTACGGGAAGAACGGGACGTGACACGCGGGAACATTCGCTACCTCGGAAGGTCGGGGACAGAGAGAACCACCCGGCGCACAGGCATCGGCTCCGGATGGCTATCCCTTGGTAACCCGGCCTCCCGCAAAGGCCCAAAACCGTCTTCTACGGCCCAAGCTAGTACTTGACCCTGAAACCTCCCGACTCTTGACAGAGCCCTCATTCGGGACGAACCACCCCAGGACGCCGATTCCAGCCAAGGCATTCCGGGTCGTACGTCCCTTTTGTCCAAATCGGCGTTTCCACTATTCCGCCTAGTACCGGACAAATCGCCTGTGCGGCATGTCACCGGACGGCGAGATCCAGCGCCCCCCGAATGTGACCGGCGCTACGCTGCTGGTCAGACGGGGTGTCGACGGATTTCGGGGGAGACCGGGATGGAACCGACGGCCATCGGGGTCAGGCTGGCGTCCAGCGTTGTGACGCCGCTCATACGAAGGCTCTTCGTTACCGAGGGCCCGGGCGCCGGACTGGTGGACCGGCCCGTACGGCTCTCCGGTCACCTCTCGTTCCGGGGCGAGAAACGACGGCTCGGCCCCGCGGACGTCCAGCGGCTGGCCGCCGAGCTGGTCCGGCAGGCCCTCGCGACCGGGGAACGCCCGCTGCCCTCCGACGAGGAACAGGCCGTCGCACATGCCCTGGCCGACACCCTCCACGCCCTCGGCGACCTCACCATGACCGACGTCCAGGCCGTGGAACTGGGCCCCGAGGCCCTGGCGGACCGGCTGCGCCGCACCGCCGGCGACCCGGCCCGCCACCTCTCCCGCGACGCCGGACTCTTCCTCGACCGGCTGCTGACCACCGCCTGCCTGCACATCCTGCACTTCTTCACCCAGCGGTCCACCTTCGTCCCGCGCACCCTGGTCGAGCAGACCCGCCGCCAGCGCGAGCTGATGACCAAGGTCGACGAGCTGATCGCCCGCACACCGCCGCCCGCCGGCACCGACCAGGCCTTCGAACAGCGCTACCTCTCCTACGTCGCCACCCGCCACGCCCACCTCACGATCTACGGCATCGACCTCGTCACCTCGCCCGACCGCTGGCCCCTGGACGCCGCCTACCTGAGCCTCACGGCCCTGCACCCGGACGGCGGCGACGACCAAACGGGCGACCCGGACGGCGGGCCCGTCGTCTCCGCCGCCACCGCCCTGCCCGCCGACCGGGCACTCGCCGAGCACGACCGGGTCCTGCTGCGCGGCGTCGCCGGTTCCGGCAAGACGACGCTGGTGCAGTGGCTCGCGGTCACCGCGGCCCGCGGCGAGCGCGGCCCGGGCGCGTCCGGCGGCACCCCGCCGCCCGGTGGACCCGGCGGTTCGACGGGCCCCCGCGGGCCCGGCTGCCGGATCCCCTTCGTCCTGCCGCTGCGCACCCTGGTCCGCCGTCCCGACGGTCTGCCCGCCCCCGACGCCTTCCTGGCCGCCGTGCGCGTCCCCTTCCACGCCGGCCAGCCCGCCGGCTGGGCGGACCGGGTGCTCGGCGACGGCCGCGGGCTGCTCCTCGTCGACGGCATCGACGAGATCCCCGAGCGGGACCGCGAGCGGACCCGGCGCTGGCTGCGCGAGCTGCTCGACGTCTACCCCGGCAACCAGTGGCTGGTGACCTCCCGCCCCTCCGCCGTCCGCGCCGACTGGCTCGCCGCCGACGGATTCACCGAACTCGCCCTCACCCCCATGAGCGGCGACGACGTGGCCGCGTTCATCACCCGGTGGCACGCCGCCGCGCGGATCGGCGCCCCCGACCCCGGTCTCCTCGACACCTACGAACGCACCCTGCTCGACGCCGTCCGCACCAAGCCCGACCTCGGGCAGCTCGCCACCAACCCGCTCATGTGCGGTCTGATCTGCGCCCTGCACCGCGACCGGCGCGGCTACCTCCCGCACGGACGGCAGGAGCTGTACGACGCCGCCCTGTCGATGCTGCTCGCCCGCCGGGACGAGGAACGCGACATGATCACCCCGGGGGACGGGGTGCACCTCACCGAACTCCCCCAGATCCAGCTCCTCCAGCGGCTCGCCTACTGGCTGATCCGCAACAACCAGTCCGAGCTGGACCGCGAACGCGCCGTCCGGATCGTCGCCGACGTGCTGCCCGCCCTGCCGGCCGCCGCGGCGCAGGGCGACGCGGAGCGGATCCTCGGCCATCTGCTGCTGCGCAGCGGCCTGCTCCGCGAACCGTCGGAGGGGACGGTCGAGTTCGTGCACCGCACCTTCCAGGACTACCTCGGGGCGCGGGCCGCCGTGGAGGACGGCGACTTCGGGCTGCTGGTGCGCAGCGCGGCGGACACCGAGTGGTCGGACGTGATCCGCATGGCGGTCGCGCACGCCCGGCCCCGTGAACGCGCCGATCTGCTGCGCGGCCTGATCGACGCCGCGGACCGGCTGACGGGCGCCGCGAGCACCCGCGTACGGCTGCTGGCGCTGGCCTGCCTGGAACACGCCACGGAACTCGACCCGCTGGTCCGGACCGAGGTGGAGCGGCGGGCCGCGGCGCTGATCCCGCCCCGCTCCACCCAGGAGGCCCGCGCCCTGGCGGAGGCGGGGCCGCTCGCCCTGGAGCTGCTGCCGGGGCCGAAGGGACTGAGCGAGGAGGAGGCGCGGGCGGTCGTCGTCACGGCGTCGCTGATCGGCACGGAAGCGGCCCTCCCGGTGCTGGCCCGGTTCCGCGGGCATGCCTCCCTGGAGGTACGGGCGCAGCTGACCTGGACATGGCACCGGTTCCCGCTGCGGCCGTACGGGGAGGAGGTCATCGCGCAGCTGCGGGAGGGCGGGCTGTTCTTCGCGGCTCACTCCGCCGACCATCTCCGCTTCCTGCGCGAGCTGGGCGGGCGCCGGAAGGTCCAGCTGACCGGAGACATCCCGGCGGACGCCATCGCGGCGGGACTCGAGCCGGAACGCACGAGGAAGCTGATCATCCGCGGCAACGACGCGCTACGGGACCTGAGCTGCCTGGCGGGCCTGCGGCGGCTGACCCACCTCGACCTGAGCAGAGCCCCGCACGTGGCCGACCTCACGCCGCTCGCCGGGCTGCCGCTGAACTGGCTGTCGCTCGATCTGCTGCCGGGGCTGGAACGGCCGGGCGCGCTGCACGTCCTCGCCCGGTGCCGGAGGCTCGACCAGCTGGACGTGGGAGTGCCACTGGAGGCCGGGTCCCTCGACGAGGCGATCCCGACGGAGCTCCCGCTGCGCTATCTGCGGTTCACCAAGATGGCGCTGTGGCACACCCGGCTGCGCGGCCTGCACCGCTTCCGCTCCCTCAGGCAGCTCAGCCTGGCCGCGCTCTACGGCGAACTGGGCCCGGAGGACTACGAGGAGATCGCCCGGCTGCCCGAGCTGACCGAGCTGCGGATCAACTGGCAGGCCGTCGGCTGGCAGGGCCCGCCGCTGCCCGGGATCACCAGCCTGCGGCTGAACAACCTGCACGGCACCGAGGACCTGACGCGGATCCCCGAGCTGTTCCCCGGGCTGCGCAAGGTCGTGGTCGTGCCCGCGCCGGACGCGTCGCGGATCCCGGACGAGGTCCTGGCGCCGCTGCCCTGCCCCCCGTCCATCGCCCGGGTGCGTGCCGTCGTATGACGCATGCCGTCACGTGATGCATGCCTCTAGCCACGTACCGTCCGGTAACCATACGGTTCACCTCGCGTCACCCTCGTACACGAACATGCACACGACATGTGGCAGTACCGACGTGAGAGGACCCCCCACCCATGACGAGACCCGGGATGCGCCGCACGGCCACCCTCGCCGTCACCGCGGCCGCCCTGCTGGCCATCGCCGCCCCCGCCGAGGCCACGACCGGCACCGGCACCACCGCCGTCGCCACCGCGGCCACCACCGCGGCGGCCGACGTCGACTACGGCACCTGGCAGAAGGACTGCCAGGCCGTGATGGACCAGGCCCTGCCCTACCTCCAGCAGCGGATCGCCCAGCAGAAGCCGGGCGAGAAGCAGGCGATCGTCTTCGACATCGACAACACGGCCCTGGAGACCGACTTCGGGTTCAGCTACCCGCAGCCGGCCAACAAGCCGGTCCTGGAGGCCGCCGAGTACGCCCAGGAGCACGGCGTCGCCCTGTTCTTCGTGACCGCCCGCCCCGGCATCATCTCCGCGCCCACCGAGTACAACCTGGAGAAGGTCGGCTACGAGGTCTCCGGGCTCCACGTCCGCGGCTTCTTCGACCTCTTCAAGAACGTCGCCGACTACAAGACGGCACAGCGCGTAGCCATCGAGTCCAAGGGCTACACGATCATCGCCAACATCGGCAACAACACCACCGACCTGTCGGGCGGCCACGCCGAGAGGACGTACAAGCTGCCGGACTACGACGGACAGCTGTCGTAGGGCTCCGCGCGCACGCGAAAGGGCCGGTGCCCGGACGGGGCACCGGCCCTTTCACTTGCCGTGGGGCCTACTCCTTGCTCAGGTTCGGCCCGGCACCGCCGGCCGCCTGCTCGATCGGCGGGACGTCCGGCAGGGCGGACTTCTCCTCACCGCGGAAGGTGAAGGTCTGGGACTCGCCCTCGCCCTCGGTGTCCACGACCACGATGTGACCGGGGCGCAGCTCGCCGAAGAGGATCTTCTCCGACAGCGAGTCCTCGATCTCGCGCTGGATGGTCCGGCGCAGCGGCCGGGCGCCCAGCACGGGGTCGTAGCCCTTCCTGGACAGCAGCTCCTTGGCGGACTGGGACAGCTCGATGCCCATGTCCCGGTCCTTCAGGCGCTCGTCCACCTTGCCGATCATCAGGTCGACGATCCGGAGGATGTCGTTCTGGGTCAGCTGCGGGAAGACGACCACGTCGTCGACGCGGTTGAGGAACTCGGGCCGGAAGTGCTGCTTCAGCTCGTCCGAGACCTTGTTCTTCATGCGCTCGTAGTTGGTCTTCGTGTCGCCCTGGGCGGCGAAGCCCAGGTTGAAGCCCTTGGAGATGTCCCGGGTGCCGAGGTTGGTCGTCATGATGATGACCGTGTTCTTGAAGTCCACGACCCGGCCCTGGGAGTCGGTCAGCCGACCGTCCTCCAGGATCTGCAGCAGCGAGTTGAAGATGTCCGGGTGGGCCTTCTCGACCTCGTCGAAGAGGACGACGGAGAACGGCTTGCGGCGGACCTTCTCGGTCAGCTGGCCGCCCTCTTCGTAACCCACGTAACCGGGGGGCGAACCGAAGAGCCGCGACACCGTGTGCTTCTCGCTGAACTCCGACATGTCGAGGGAGATCAGCGCGTCCTCGTCACCGAAGAGGAACTCGGCGAGCGCCTTGGACAGCTCGGTCTTACCGACACCGGACGGACCGGCGAAGATGAACGAGCCACCCGGACGCTTCGGGTCCTTCAGACCGGCACGCGTACGGCGGATCGCCTTGGACAGCGCCTTGACGGCGTCGTTCTGGCCGATGACCCGCTTGTGGAGCTCGTCCTCCATGCGGAGCAGGCGGGACGACTCCTCCTCGGTGAGCTTGAAGACCGGGATGCCCGTGGCGGTGGCCAGCACCTCGGCGATCAGCTCGCCGTCGACCTCGGCGACGACGTCCATGTCGCCGGCCTTCCACTCCTTCTCCCGCTTCGCCTTGGCGGCCAGGAGCTGCTTCTCCTTGTCGCGCAGCGAGGCGGCCTTCTCGAAGTCCTGCGAGTCGATCGCGGACTCCTTGTCCCGGCGGACACCGGCGATCTTCTCGTCGAACTCACGCAGGTCCGGCGGCGCGGTCATCCGGCGGATGCGCATCCGGGATCCGGCCTCGTCGATCAGGTCGATCGCCTTGTCCGGCAGGAAGCGGTCCGAGATGTACCGGTCGGCCAGGGTGGCGGCCTGGACCAGCGCCTCGTCGGTGATCGAGACGCGGTGGTGCGCCTCGTACCGGTCGCGCAGGCCCTTGAGGATCTCGATCGTGTGCGGCAGGGACGGCTCCGCGACCTGGATCGGCTGGAAGCGGCGCTCCAGGGCCGCGTCCTTCTCCAGGTGCTTGCGGTACTCGTCCAGCGTGGTCGCACCGATGGTCTGCAGCTCACCGCGGGCCAGCATCGGCTTCAGGATGGAAGCCGCGTCGATGGCGCCCTCGGCGGCACCCGCACCGACCAGCGTGTGCAGCTCGTCGATGAACAGGATGATGTCGCCGCGGGTGCGGATCTCCTTGAGCACCTTCTTCAGGCGCTCCTCGAAGTCACCGCGGTAGCGGGAGCCGGCGACCAGCGCGCCGAGGTCCAGGGTGTAGAGGTGCTTGTCCTTGAGGGTCTCGGGCACCTCGCCCTTGACGATGGCCTGGGCGAGGCCCTCGACGACGGCGGTCTTGCCGACGCCGGGCTCACCGATCAGGACCGGGTTGTTCTTCGTCCGGCGGGACAGCACCTGCATGACCCGCTCGATCTCCTTCTCGCGCCCGATGACCGGGTCGAGCTTGGACTCACGAGCGGCCTGGGTGAGGTTCCGGCCGAACTGGTCGAGGACCAGGGACGTCGAGGGGGTGCCCTCCGCAGGGCCGCCGGCGGCGGCGGTCTCCTTGCCCTGGTAACCGGAGAGCAGCTGGATCACCTGCTGCCGCACGCGGTTGAGGTCTGCGCCCAGCTTGACCAGGACCTGGGCGGCGACGCCCTCGCCCTCACGGATCAGGCCGAGCAGGATGTGCTCCGTGCCGATGTAGTTGTGGCCCAGCTGAAGCGCCTCGCGGAGCGAGAGCTCCAGCACCTTCTTGGCACGGGGGGTGAAGGGAATGTGGCCCGAGGGCGCCTGCTGGCCCTGGCCGATGATCTCCTCCACCTGCTGGCGGACCGCCTCGAGCGAAATCCCGAGGCTCTCAAGGGCCTTGGCGGCGACACCCTCACCCTCGTGGATCAGGCCCAGGAGGATGTGCTCGGTGCCGATGTAGTTGTGGTTGAGCATCCGGGCTTCTTCCTGAGCCAGGACGACAACCCGCCGCGCGCGGTCGGTGAACCTCTCGAACATCGTTAATCGCTCCTCAGAGCGGTCAGGCAGTAAGGGGAACTTCCCCTCCCTGTCCTTCCGCAGCTTAGTCCCGCGAGCGGGGACCGCTCATTCCAACTGCCGACACCGTCCTTGGCCTCCTGACCCCGAACGCCGACATCTGCTCCAACCCGATGGTGCGAGACGATGTTCCCGCAGGCCAGGCAGTTACCCTCACCATCAGTACGCCGATGGCGAACGTGAGACGGCCTTTCCCGCGCGTCGCCCCCTCCCACTAGGGATGTCTTACCCGCTGCGACGGACGGTCCATGCCGCGCACACCGTTTCCCTCCGCTACGGGCGAACAACCTTGCGCCTCCCCGCACCCCCGCACGCCCCCTTTTTCGCCACCCTGTGGATTCGCAAGAACACCCAGCGTAACCCGGACGGTCGTTCGGTGGTTGCACTTGGCATGGTTGGCTCAGCCCCGCAGTTCCCACCGTCCGTCACCGTCCCCCACCCCCGCCGTCCCCGCCGGCCACTCGACGCGAGCGACCGGCTCCGCGGGTGGTACGAGAACGATCTGGGATGGCCCGTGGTGCCCGGCAGCCCGTTGCGGCTCCTGGTGGGCCCGTGCTTCGACGTCCTGGACGTCCCCGCCGCGGCGGGGATCGCCGCGCTGCGGCATCTGGCGCCGGCCTCTCCGGTCGCCGCACAGGGCGGACGGGTGCGGCTGCTGACGGCCCCGGGCACCGCGCAGGAGCTGCCGGGGCTGCTCGACTGGCTGGAGTGGGGCTCGCTGGACCTGGACCTCTCGGTCCTCGGCGAGGGCGCCCTCATGGAGGCGCCGCGGACGGGCGTGGAGCGGACTCCCGGAGAGTTCCCGGTCACCGCGCCGGTCGCCCCGCCGTGGGGGGAAGGCGGGCCGCCGGCGGCCGCCGGCGGCGGCGACTCGGCGCAGGGGGCCGCCGTGTGGGTGCGGCCCCCCGGTTCGGGGTGCGAGGCCGGGGCCTCGCTGCCGACGCTGTCGGCCTTGGGGGGCGGTGGGGGCGCCCCCGATCTCGTACGCGTCGTGGACACGGTGGCGACTCAACTCCACCGGATCCGGCTGCGGCGCGTGGGTGCTCAGCCGTTGGCCTTCTCGTAAGCCTCGCGAATGGACGCCGGAACGCGGCCACGGTCGTTGACCTCGTAACCGTTCTCCTTCGCCCAGGCGCGGATGGCGGCGGTGTCCTGGCTGCCGCCGGAAGCGGCCCGCGCCTTTCCACGCCCGCCCGAAGCACGGCCCCCGGTACGACGGCCGCCCTTCACATAGGGCTCGAGAAGGCCGCGAAGCTTGTCCGCATTGGCGGTCGTGAGATCGATCTCGTACGTCTTACCGTCCAGCGCGAACGTCACCGTCTCGTCCGCCTCGCCGCCGTCGAGGTCGTCGACAAGAAGGACCTGAACCTTCTGTGCCACCGGATTTCCTTTCATCGATAACGTGAGGACCTGGGGTCCGCGGCGTCCGCCGTTTCGCCGCCCCCTGTTATATGCAGTACAGCAGTACGTCGGAAAGCAAACCGCTTTTGCTGGGAAAACACAAACCCCTGGGAGAGACCCACTGCCCGTCCACTGCCCGGAAACGTGCGCGTTTCGGACATAGGGAACCTGGGCAGGGTCGGCGGAGCGGAATAGCGACGATCACAGATGCAGAAGCATCCGACTGTTGCCCAAGGTGTTCGGTTTCACTCGTTCGAGACCCAGGAACTCCGCGACGCCCTCGTCATAGGAACGCAGCAGCTCCGCGTAGACATCGGTGTCGACCGGCGTCTCGCCGATCTCCACGAAGCCGTGCCGGCCGAAGAAGTCCACTTCGAAGGTGAGGCAGAAAACCCGGCGGACGCCGAGCCAGCGGGCGGTCTGCAGCAACTTCTCCAGCAACTGGTGGCCGACGCCGGCGCCCTTGAGCCCCGGCTTCACCGCGAGAGTGCGCACTTCCGCGAGGTCTTCCCACATCACGTGCAGGGCGCCGCAGCCGACGACCTCGGCGTTGTCGTCCCGTTCCGCGACCCAGAACTCCTGGATGTCCTCGTAAAGCGTCACCATCGCTTTGTCGAGCAGGATGCCGTGCCGGACGTACGCGTCAAGGAGCCGGCGGACGGCGGGGACATCGCTGGTCCTGGCCCGGCGGACGGTGATGGCTTTAGCGGTGACTTCGGGGTTCTCGGCGGAGGGGCTCTCTGCGGACATGGTCGGACGCTATCGCCCGTCGCGCTCCGGTGCCGAGCCGGGGTTCTCCGCTTCCGTGCCTTCGGCTTGCGGGCGGGCTTCCGGCCGTGGCGGCCGTTCCGGTTCCGGCTCCGGCGTTTCCGGGCCCTCGACGATGCGCACGGCATCCCGCAGGGCGAGCCGCTGTTCCTCGCTCATCATGCCGAAGAAGGCGACGAGTGCGGCGGCGGGGTTGTCGCTCTGCGACCAGGCGTCGTTCATCAGGGCGGCGGCGTAGGCGGCCCGGGTGGAGACCGCCTCATATCGATAGGCCCGGCCTTCCGCCTCGCGGCGGACCCAGCCCTTCTGATGGAGATTGTCCAAAACGGTCATCACCGTGGTGTAGGCGATGGACCGTTCCCGCTGAAGGTCTTCCAGGACTTCTCGAACGGTCACCGGGCGGTTCCACTTCCACACCCGCGTCATGACCGCGTCTTCGAGTTCTCCCAATGGGCGAGGCACAGCTTGAACAATAGTGGGAGATCTCGCCAATGGCGTGCCGGACGGGCCCTTTCCCAGCAAACACGAGCAAAAAGGGCGCGGCGTGGCATCGGTGACGGGGTTGGGACGGGCTGCCGCCGCCGACGCGAGGGCCGGTACCGGCCGCCCGAGGCGGGGAGGGGTGCCCTCCCTGGCCGCCAGGGACGGCCTTCTGCCGGGGCGGCTGGAACACAGCAGCGGGGGACGCGACAACCGGAGCCGGAGGGCCGGGGGCCGGAGGGTCAGGCGACCGGGGCGCGGGTGCGGGCGCCGTCGGCGGAGCGGCCGGGCGTTCGGGCGCTCCGACGGCGGCCCGGATCGTGCGGCGGCCCGGCTCGGGCGCTGGGG